>JBELFK010000153.1:0-6516 GCA_042092935.1 Paracoccaceae bacterium
GGGCTTTGCCGACGGAACCGACCGCGTGCCGGCACTGGATCCGACCTATAAATTTGACCCAGACACCACACTCGCCATTCTGGCAGGCTTTAGCCACAATCGCCGCGTGATGATCCAAGGGTATCACGGCACAGGGAAATCGACCCACATTGAACAGGTCGCAGCCCGCCTGAACTGGCCCGCGGTGCGCGTGAACCTTGATAGCCACATCAGCCGGATCGATTTGATCGGCAAGGACGCGATCAAGCTGCGCGATGGCAAGCAGGTTACCGAATTCCACGAAGGCATTCTGCCCTGGGCCCTGCGCAATCCGGTCGCAATCGTCTTTGACGAATACGACGCCGGCCGTGCGGACGTGATGTTCGTGATCCAGCGTGTCCTTGAGCACGACGGCAAGCTGACGTTGCTCGATCAGAACGAGATCATCACACCTCACAAATACTTCCGCCTGTTTGCCACGGCAAACACAGTTGGCCTTGGGGATACGACGGGGCTTTACCACGGCACACAGCAGATCAACCAAGCGCAAATGGACCGCTGGTCGCTTGTGGCGACATTGAATTACCTGTCGATAGACGCCGAGACCAACATCGTTCTGTCAAAAGCACCGCATTACAACACCGAGGCCGGGCGTCAAACCATCAAACATATGGTGACCGTCGCCGACCTGACGCGCACGGCGTTTATGAACGGTGATTTGTCAACCGTCATGAGCCCGCGCACGGTCATCAACTGGGCCTTGAACGCGGAAATCTTCCGCAATGTAGGCTATGCGTTCCGGCTTTCGTTCCTGAACAAATGCGACGAGCTTGAGCGTCAGACGGTGGCTGAATTCTACCAGCGCCTTTTTGATGAAGAACTTCCCGAAAGCGCCGCCAGCGTCAGTCTGGGTTAAGCCCGCACGATCCGGGGGCCAGCCCCCGGACCCCCGAGGTATTTGAAGCAAGATAAAGCAGGAAGGAGAGTTTGATGTCTAAGCCAAGCGACAATCCAGCTGATCCTTTCAAAAAGGCGCTGGCCGAGGCGACAAAAGTTCTGGCCGATGATGCCGAGGTGACCGTCAGCTATACGGTCGATCCCTCGGGCATGTCGGCCGAAGCGATCAGGCTGCCCCAAGTCAGTCGCCGCATGACACGCGACGAAGTGTTGCTGGCGCGCGGCACGGCGGACGCTTTGGCGATGCAGCGACGCTATCATGATGAGGCAACGCATTCCCGCTATTCTCCTCCCGGGCAAATGGCGCGCGAGATTTACGAGGCCATGGAAACCGCGCGTTGCGAAGCGATGGGCGCGCGCGACATGCCGGGAACAGCGACCAACATCCAGGCGAAGATCGGCGCAGACGCGGCCCGCAAGGGCTATGGTCAAATCCGTGATCGGGCCGACGCCCCGCTATCAGTTGCGGCTGGTTATTTGGTCCGCCAAATGGCAACAGGCCGCGCCTTGCCAGAAGGGGCCGCAAACGTCCTCGAGCTTTGGCAAGGCTTCATCGAAGAACAAGCGGGTGGCACGCTGGAAGAGCTTGACGGGATACTTTCGGATCAGGCGGGATTCGCCAAATTTGCGCGCCAAGTGATCGAAGACCTTGGCTATGGCGATCAACTGGGCGAGGATCCCGACGACATCGAGGATGACCAAGACGACGAGTCGCCCGAGGACGCCGAAGAACAGGAAGACCCTGACAACGCCGGGCAGGACGACAGTGACGAGGCCGAAGCCGAGGCGGATCCCGAGCAAACGCAGGAACAGCAGCAGGACGCGACCGAGGCACATGTCTCAATGGACGAAAACGCCGACGATGACATGTCGGATGAGACCGAGATGCCGGACGGGGAAGCGCCGCTGGATCCTCCGCCGCCCGCGCCGCATTCCGACGCCGATCCCGGGTATGCTGTTTACTCGACTGATTTTGACGAGGAAATTGCCGCCGAGGATCTTGCCGAGCCTGTCGAGTTGGAACGGCTTCGTGCCTATTTGGATCAACAGCTTGAGCCGCTCAAAGGCGCGGTCAGCCGCTTGGCGAACAAGCTGCAACGACGCCTGCAAGCGCAGCAGAACCGGTCATGGGAATTCGATAAGGAAGAAGGCATTCTGGATGCGGGGCGTCTCGCCCGTGTCGTTGCCAATCCCACGACACCGCTATCGTTCAAATGGGAAAAAGACACCGAATTCCGCGATACGGTTGTGACGCTATTGTTGGACAATTCGGGCTCTATGCGTGGCAGGCCAATTTCCATCGCTGCAATTTGCGCCGACGTTCTGGCGCGCACGCTTGAGCGATGCAATGTGAAGGTCGAAATCCTTGGGTTCACCACCCGCGCCTGGAAGGGCGGTCAATCCCGCGAGAACTGGTTGAATGCCGGACGTCCTCAGCAACCGGGTCGTCTGAATGATTTGCGCCACATCATCTACAAAAGCGCCGACGCGCCGTGGCGTCGTGTGCGCCCGAACCTCGGGTTGATGATGAAAGAAGGCTTGTTGAAAGAAAACATTGACGGTGAGGCCTTGGAATGGGCGCACCGCCGCATGTTGGCGCGTACCGAGCAGCGCAAGATTTTGATGGTGATCTCTGACGGGGCACCGGTTGACGATTCCACCTTGTCGGTCAATCCCGCCAACTATCTGGAAAAGCATCTGCGCGACGTGATCGCCATGGTCGAAAAGCGCAAGCTGGTTGAGCTTTTGGCCATCGGCATCGGCCACGACGTTACCCGCTATTATGAGCGCGCCGTGACGATCACCGACGTTGAGCAGCTTGCAGGCGCGATGACGGAACAGCTTGCTGGCTTGTTTGACAGTGACCCGAGGGCACGTGCCCGCGTCATGGGTATCAAACGAGCGGGCTAAATGCTTTGGTGCGGGCTTGGTCGCCGCGACCATAGTAAGTAGAGGCAAAACAGGGGCGGCCCTGTTGTGGGGGGCATATGCTACAATCCTTTGAGGTCACATCTGATCCAACCGCAGGCATTGGCCGGCTTGCGCAATTGCGCGGCGTCATGGCCGAAAACGGGCTCGACGGGTTTTTGATCCCGCGCGCTGATGCGCATCAGGGCGAATATGTCGCCGCACGAGACGAGCGCCTCTCATGGCTCACAGGGTTCACCGGCTCGGCCGGTTTTTGCGCAACCTTGATGGAAACCGCTGGCGTCTTTGTTGACGGTCGCTATCGGGTGCAGGTGCGCGAGCAAATTGCCGATGTATTTTCGCCGGTCGATTGGCCCGAGGTTTCGCTTGCTGACTGGTTGATCGAACATCTGCCTAATGGCGGAACGGTCGGGTTTGATCCGTGGCACTATTCTGTTGCGCAGATCGAAGACCTGACCCATCGCCTGTCCGACGCGGATATTTCGCTCGTTCAATCCGCGAATCTCGTCGATCAAATCTGGCCAAATCAGCCCGAGGCCCCTGCGCAGCCCGCGTTCGAGCATCCGATCGAGTTTGCAGGAGAAGCGCGCGAGGCCAAATGCGCCCGTCTTGCCGCCGAATTGACGGATGCTGGACAGTCCGCTGCGCTGATTACCCTGCCCGACTCGATCATGTGGTTGCTGAATATCCGCGGTGCGGACATTCCTCGCAATCCGGTCGCACATGGGTTCGCGATATTGATGGCGGACGGGTCGGTTGATGTGTTCATGGACCCCGCAAAGCTGGCGAATATCGACTTTGGCAAAGATTTGGATGTGCGCATCCACCCGCAGAGCGATTTTCTGGAAGCTGTCGGGAAACTTGCCGGGAGAATTCGCGCCGACAAGGGCACGCTTCCCTGCAAAACCGCGGATGCTTGTAAGGGTCAACTGGTCTGGGATGGTGATCCTTGCGTGCTGCCCAAAGCGTGCAAAAACACCACTGAAATCAATGGTATGGTTGAGGCGCATCTTCGCGATGCCGTTGCAATGTGCGAATTCCTGGCGTGGATTGATGCGCAAACACCCGGCAGCCAAACCGAAATATCGGTCGCGTCAAAGCTGGAACAGTTCCGCCGGTCGCTCGGTCAGCTTCACGACATCAGCTTTGAGACGATCTCGGCCACAGGACCACATGGGGCCCTTCCGCATTACCGCGTGACCACGGATAGCAACCTGACGATTGAGGACGGCCATTTGCTGCTTGTTGACAGCGGCGGGCAGTATCTCGATGGAACGACAGACATCACCCGCACCATGGCAATTGGAACGCCAACGGGCGAACACATGGCCTGTTTCACGCGGGTTCTTCAGGGTATGATCGCAATTTGCCGCGCTCAATTCCCCAAGGGCCTCGCGGGGCGCGATCTCGATGCGCTGGCACGGTTTCCGCTTTGGACGGCAGGCAAGGACTACGATCACGGCACTGGCCACGGGGTTGGGGCCTTTCTCAGTGTTCATGAAGGGCCGCAGAGAATTTCTCGTATCTCCGAAATTCCACTACAAACAGGCATGATCCTGTCCAACGAGCCGGGGTATTACAAGGTCGGCAGCTTTGGCATTCGCATCGAGAATCTGATCGTCGTTCAGACGGCCCAGAAGATTGAGGGCGACGACGGGCGCGACATGCTTTCATTCCTCAACCTGACCTGGGTGCCCATTGACAAGCGCCTGATCGATAAATCCCTTCTCAGCCCGACCGAGGTTGACTGGATCAACCACTATCACGCACAAACGCGCGACAAGATAGCGCCCCGCCTTAGCGGCTCGGCACGTGTATGGTTGTCTGACGCGACGTCGCCACTTTAGCAGCCCTGCAAAGTCGTATTGAAGATAGCGTCTGCGTAACTACGACAAGAGGAATACAAAATGACCGATATCAAAATTCGCAAAGCCGACGGGACTTGGGTCGTTCGCGCAGCAGGTGCTGTCATCGCGGAAAGCAACGACGCGTTGGAACTCAGTGAAAACGGCTATGATAGCGTGATTTATTTCCCTCGGTCAGCTGTCGCAATGGCGTTTCTGGACGCAAGCGACACACGTACAACCTGCCCACACAAAGGCGTGGCAAGCTATTTCCACATCGCGGCCAAAAGCTCGACCATCAAGGATGCCGCCTGGAGCTATGAGACCCCTAAGGACGATGTTGCCCGGATCAAGGACCACTTGGCCTTTTACTGCGGCGAGAACGTCGCCGTTGAACAGCTCTAGGGTTTTAGGAATGCTCTTCCTTGGCCGTGGCGGCCAAGGCGCGGTTATAGGCCTTTAGACAGTCAACCTGAAACAAAACACCGATGATATTGGGCGGTCCGTCTTCGACGTTCACCTCGATTATGGGCAGCCATTCACACCCATGCCAGTCAAACTGCGGCAGCGCATCGCCCAACGTTGCCTCAGAGCGGATGCCATGGCCATTGCTGACCATATCCCACAAGGTCTCCTGATCGAGATGCTCGCAATCGCACATCGGACGCATAATCTTTTGCACCTGAAACATGTGCAACAAATAGGCCTGCGGGCCGGCTGCGATCTGGATGTTGCGCCGTGAAAGCTGGGCCAGAAAAAACGACTTGTGATTGACGCTGGCAGCAACAGCCGTCGAAAGCGACACGGCCAGCATGACGGCCAAACCGGTCTGCCAATCGCCCGTCATTTCGAAAATTATCATGATCGTCGAAATGGGCGATCCAAGGACCGCCGCCGCAACCGCCCCCATCCCCGCCAAAGCATAAAGCGGCTCTCCGCCCGAGACTTCGGGGAACACGCTGACGGCCACATAGCCAAAACTTAAACCCGTCAGCGCCCCAAGCATCAACGAGGGCGAAAACACGCCTCCTCCCATGCGCCCGGCTATCGTGATCGTCACCGCAACCGCCTTGAGCACCGCAAAGACGACGGCATCCTGAAAGACAAGCTGTCCCGTCAAGGCGGCGCTGGTCGTCTCATACCCCACCCCAATGATATGCGGAAAAGCCACGGCCAGAATTCCAAGCATGGCCCCCGCAACCATCGGCCGGATCCAGCGCGGGATTCCAAGCGTGTTTTGCACAATGCTGCCCCAGTCATCCGCGCGGTAAAGTGCCATCATGAAAACCGTCGCAACGACCCCCGAGAACAATCCCAGAATCGCAAAGGCCGGAAGCTCGACGTAAAACTCGAGCATATTGGCCTGCGGTATCGTGAATTCGGTCACGTCGCCGAACCAAAGCCGGTTGATGACGGTGCCCGCGACGCTGGCAATCACAATCGGCGCGAAGGAACGGATCGCGAAGTGGCGCATGACCACCTCCATCGCGAACAAGGCTCCGGCGATCGGCGCGTTGAAGCTGGCGGAAACCGCAGCCGCTGCGGCGCAGCCCATCAGATCGCGGCCCGTAACCCCGTCAACTTTGGCCTTATTGCTGATCCAACTGGCAATCACCGCCGCAAGGTGCACAACCGGCCCCTCACGTCCTGACGAGCCGCCACTTGACAGCGTGACAAGCGACGCAATCGCCGAGGCCCAACCCTCTTTGTGTTCAATCCGCCCGTCTTTAAGCGCTGCGCCTTCAATCACATCCGCGACCGAGCGCACGCGCCCGTCCTTGGTGAATAGATGCATGATGACCCCGAC
>JBELFK010000154.1:0-6362 GCA_042092935.1 Paracoccaceae bacterium
TCACAGTGCGGCGGATGCGAATCGCGATCAAAGCTACTTTTTGTTTTCAACGACACCCGAACAATTGGATTATCTGCGCTTTCCCTTGGGACATCTGCCGTCAAAGGACGCGACGCGGGCGCTGGCCTCGCAATATGGGTTGTCCGTCGCGGACAAGCCTGACAGTCAGGACATTTGTTTCGTGCCCAATGGCAATTATGCGTCGGTGATTGAAAAACTAAGGCCCGGATCTGCCGAACCCGGTGACATTGTACACGCCGACGGGCGCGTTCTTGGGACGCACAATGGCGTGCTGCATTACACGATTGGGCAACGACGCGGCCTTGGCATCGGTGGTCTCAGCGATCCGCTTTATGTGGTGCGGCTCGATGTGGATGCAAAGCAGGTCATCGTTGGCCCCAAAGACCTATTGTCGACGCGGGTCATTCCGGTGCGCGAAATCAACTGGCTTGGGGATGAGCCTTTCGAAAGCCGCGATGCGTGGAGTGTTGCCGTTAAAGTGCGCTCAACCAGACCCCCGCGCGAGGCGATCCTACGTCCCTTGACAGCAACCACCGCCGAAGTTGAATTGCTGGCACCCGAGGAAGGTGTCTCGCCCGGGCAGGCTTGTGTTTTCTACGACACGGACAGCACGCGAATATTTGGCGGTGGCTGGATCTGGAAGGGCGATGCGGCCTAGCCGTTCAACCCGTCCAACACGGCTTTTGCGGCCCGCAAACCGGGTTCTTCACCCCTAGCCCCCAGACGATCCATCGTCAGGCGCATCGCCTCAAGCTGGTTCATCGGGTTGTTGAGAACATCCAATATCGCCGGTGCGATAAACTGAGGCTGGCAGTCTTTGCCCAGAAACTCGGGGATGACGCGCGTATCGGACACAAGGCTGACAAGCGTCGCCGTATCAACGCGCAGCATGCGTGAAATCAAAAACCGAGAGACCGGATTCATATCGTAGGCGATGACCATTGGCGTGCCAGCGGCAGCAAGTTCAAGAGACACGGTGCCCGAGGCTGCAAGCGCCAGATCAGCGGCGCGAAAGGCGGCTAGTTTTCTGGCGGCGGCCGTATCCGCATCAAAATCCCGTGGGTCCAAAATCAAAACCTCGGTCGGCAAATCCCACTGGGCGACCATTTCTTCGACCAGACCAGCGACGGGTTTGGCCGCAGGTATTACCAGCTTGATGTCGTCCTGCACATATAAAACGTCCCGCAAAACCTCTCCAAAGATCGGCCCGAGACGCGTCACCTCGCTTTTCCGCGACCCCGGCAATACCAGCAAAGTTGGCGCGTCGCCGATGCCGTGCCTCAGACGAAATTCCGAGGCTTCAGATTCGCTGGCTTGGGTCTCTGTCACAACGGGATGGCCAACGAAATCGCATTGCATCCCTTCGGCCTGCATGAAAGGTGGCTCAAACGGCAAAAGCGCAAGGACGTGATCGATAAACGCTGCCATTTTCTTGGCGCGCTTGGGTCGCCATGCCCAAACGGACGGGGCCACATAGTGAACCGTGCGAATGTCTGACTTTGCCTTGACTGCCTTGGCAACGCGCAAGCAAAACTCGGGGCTGTCGATGGTTATCAGCACATCGGACTGCGATTGGATAACGGCTTTCGCGGTCTCGCGGATGCGCTTTTTGAAATGGAAATACTTCGGAAGGATCTCGACCAACCCCATGACCGACAATTCGCGCATGTCGAACTGAGACGTCAGACCCTGACTTTGCATCAATTCGCCGCCGATGCCCTCGAATTCAACGTCAGGCACCAGTTGGCGCAAACCCGCCATCAGGGCATGGCCCAGTTTATCCCCCGAGACTTCCCCTGCGATGATGAAGACCTTCACGCATGTCTCCTTGCGACAAGGAAAAGCCCCGCCGCATCCGTAGCCGCGATCAAGGCGTCGCGATCAATCAAAAAGACCGATGCGGGTGATATAACAATCCCTGACAAGCCAGCCTGCTTGGCCATCGCAATTGTCGCCGGTCCAATCGTTGGCATATCGACCCGCAGGTCTTGGGCGACTTTGGGACGTTTGACCAACACCCCTGCCCCGCGCCGCAGATGCGCAGGCGTATTGGCCACAAACTCTAACAATGCGTCGGTGCCCTGAATGGTTTCAATGCCAAGGCACACGCCGCCCTCAACGACGACCGCCTGCCCCACATCGACCGGAGACATTGACCCCAAAATGGCGTCTGCACGCTTTATGTCACCAACGGCCGTCTCTGGAATGCCAAGCGAAGTCAAAACGCCCTCGTCCGCCGTCAATTCGGGCAAAAGCGAGTGGGGACCAACGACCTTGAAGCCCTTGTCCTCAAAAATGCGAATGATTTCACGGAGTAACCCGTCGTCGCCACCTGCCATCGATGCCAAAAGACGCGGAGCGATCTCGCGCATACCGGCATCGAATTGCGCGGGATCCAAGGTCGGGCGCGACATTGCGCCGGCCATCACCACACGCTCAACGCCCGATTCTTGCAGTGTTTCGAAAAGCCCACCGAGGTTTTCAAACTTAAAGACGTGATCCGAGAACACATCGGTTGGCATCCCTTGAAATGAGATTTTCAATGCGTCGGGATACCGTTGCACCAACGAGACCGGCAGTTGACCGCTTCCGGCCAATATCGCGAGCCGTGACATCGCTTAACTCGGCGTCAGGAACGAACGGTCGCTCGCGCCCATGATAAAATCGACGATCTCTTGCACAAGTGCGCTGTCTGTTTCCTCGCCAAGGCGCAACGCGCGATCCTGAAACGCGCCCTCGCCCTGTGCCAGCATCTGAAACGCCGCGCGCAGCGCCGTGATGTCTGCGCGGTTAACACCGCGCCGTTTGAGGCCGACCAGATTCAAACCGTCCAACTCACCTCGGGGGGCCTGAACCAAGCCGTAGGGTATGACGTCGTTGGTCACCATCGTCACCGCGCCAATGATCGCGCCCCGTCCGATGCGCACGAACTGGTGAACGCCGCTGAGACCGCCGACGATTACATCATCCTCAAGGATACAATGACCCGCAATCGCCGCCTGATTGACAACGATGACGTTGTTTCCGACGACGCAATCATGGGCGATATGGCAACCGGCCATGAACAAACCGTCATCGCCGATCTTCGTCAAACCACCGCCACCACCCGTGCCGGTGTTCATCGTGACATGTTCACGGATACGATTGCGCGCACCGATCACCAGCTTTGTCGCCTCGCCTTTGAACTTCAGGTCCTGCGGGATTTCACCGATGGACGCGAACGAAAATATCGCCGTGTCCTCGCCCACGCTTGTATCCCCGGTCACAACGACGTGCGAGCGCAGCATAACGCGCTCGGACAAGCGCACCTTGTGGCCAATGTGGCAAAACGGACCAATCTCGCATCCATCGCAAATGACCGCGCCGTCTTCAACAACGGCGCTTGGATGGATTTTCGCTGAGGGGCTAATGCTCATCAGGCGCTTTCCGCTGGAAGATCCATCATCGCCGTAAACTCGGCCTCGGCGGCCATTTCGCCGTCAACAGTTGCGACGCCTTTGAATTTCCAGACTTTACCACCGGGTTTGCCGCGCGTGGTTTCGACCTTCATTTGCAGAACGTCCCCTGGCCCGACCTTGCGGCGGAATTTGCATTTGTCGATGGCCATAAAATAGATCAGCAAGTCTTTGTCCGCCAAATCGAGCGCGACGCCAACCATGACACCGGTTGTTTGGGCCATGGCCTCGACGATCGTCACACCGGGCATAATGGGGGTGCCGGGGAAATGGCCCTGAAAATGCGGTTCGTTCATCGTCACGTTCTTGATGCCAACGGCAGATTGGTAGCCGTCAATCTCGACGACTTTATCAACCAACAAAAACGGGTAGCGGTGTGGCAAGATACGCTGGATCAGTTGGATGTCAGCGGATTGCAGTTCGGACATAGATCGTGCCTTTCAAATAGAGGTTGTCTCTGAGTAGCAATCAGACTGGGGCGCGGCAAGCAAAGGCTTGCGCTTAATTGCTTCCGTCGCCGATGAGCGAGTCGATTCTGGCGATGGCTTCCTCGGTGATATTGATCGAGTCCGCTGGGATCAAAACCGCATCCTGCGACAGCACTGCCAAGGCGCGCCTTTCGTTCATAATCTCGATGAGAACGTCCTGCGCGATGCTAAGAAACTGCTGACGCGCCTGTGCGGGGCGGGCTTGTAGCTCATTGCCCTTGGTGGTTTGTTCGGCGCGGATCGTTTGGGCCTTGGCATCGAACTCATTGGCCAGTTTCGAAAATTCTTCGCGGCTCAACGACGGCCTAAGCTCTGTCAATTCCTGTTCTTCCGCCGTGAGTTCTGCAAATTTCTCGCTGTTTTCAGTAAGCAACTCGGTTCGTGCCGCCTGAAATTCCGCCTGAATGCGTCGGCCAAACAACGAGTTGGTAAAGAACCGGTCCAAATCAATAACCAATATCGCGCTTTGCAGTACGACAATGGTTTGGGGATTTTCGCCCTGATCGTTTTGACTTTGTGCAAAAGACGGGGTGGCGAAAATGAAGGCCAGCAAGACGCTGGCCCTCAGAAACTTATCCAAAGTTTTCAAGCCCATTAGAACTCGGCGGAAACGGTAAGCTCGAAGCCTTGTTCAATATCACCGGTCTGTTTGGAAAGCGCTTCTGTCCAGTTGAAGCGCAGTGGTCCGATGGGTGTGTCCCAAAAGATCGAGGCACCGACAACCTGACGAAGCGTGAAGTCGTTGTAGTTGATGGTTTCGCCAAAGGTCTCACCAACGTCCCAAAGCGAACCCGCGTCATAAAACACGCCGCCGGTGATGCCGTATTCTTCGGGCAGGCCAAGTGGGAATTGCGCTTCGAGACGCGCCACCGCAAAACGGTTGCCCCCAAGGGCGTCGCCCGTCGTATCATCGCGCGGGCCAATACCGTTCGGTGCGAAACCACGCATGACTTGCGAGCCCATGAAGAAACGGTCCGTCACACGGCTGTTGCCGGTTGCGTAATTCAGCAAGCCACCTTCAAGGGTAGCCTTCAGCGTGATGCGGTCGTCAACAATTGTTGTCTGCGCCGTCGCCTGAGCCGAGGTTTTCAGGTAATTGTTGTCCCCACCAACGCCAGCATATTCCTGATCCAGACGCACAAGAATGCCAGCGTCAGGATTAAGACCCGAGCTGCGGTTGTCATAGGTTAGCGCATAGCCAAGTGCCGACGTCGTCAATTGACCGGCCAAAGCCTCGTTCACGACGACCGCACTTGCAGAACCGTCAACATCGGTAAGATCCTCGGCCGCGAGGCGATAGCGCAGGTTCAGACGCGCGTCATCCGCAATGGCAAACCCGAGCGATGGGCTGAAGCTGGTAATTGCAGTGTCATACAAGGCGTTTTCGTTGTCGGTCTGGAAGCGCCCCATGGACAGGCCGAAACGCGTGTTCTGCCCCATCAAAGCAGGCTCAGCAAAGTCAAAGCTAAAGCGCGTGTTGCTTTCACCTTTTTGGAAGCTGAAATCCAACGCCTGACCACGCCCAAGGAAATTGGTTTCCTTATAGGTGGCCACAGCGCTAATGCCCGAAGCCGTGTTGTAGTTGCCGCCAAAACTGACGTTACCGGTTGCGCGCTCTTGCAGCGATACATCAATGACCATCTTGTCAGATGCAGACCCGGCACGGGCAGAAACGTCGTCGGTGGCGAAGAAACGCAAAGCGCGGATGCGATTGGCGGCCTCGCGGATTTCGCGCGGATTAAAGGGGTCGCCTTCGACGGCATCAAACTGGCGTCGGATTACCTTATCAAGCGTCGATGTGTTGCCCTCAATATCGATGCGCTCAATAAACACACGGTCGCCGCGCTTCAGAACAAGTTCGACATCAAGCGTCAGATCTTCCGCATTGCGCGTCACGACAGGTTCAACCCGCAGGAAATCGAGCTGGTTGTCGGTTGCCAGAATTTCGAGCCGTGCAATTTCGTTGTCGATATCCGTTGGCGAATAAAGATCACCGGACTTGATACGCAGAATCTTTGCATATTCGTCGGCACCAACGCCCGGATACTCGCTGCGTACGCTTACATTGCCAAAGTCAAATTGCTGACCTTCTTCGACGATAAACGTCAGGAAGTAGGAACCACGGTCGCGCGTAAGCTCGGTTTCGACGTCCAGAACCCTGAAATCAACGTAACCTCTCGACTGGTAAAAGTCAGTCAGAACACGACGGTCAAAGGCCACGCGGTCTGACACAAAGGTATCACGCTGCACGAGGAAGCGGAAAATGCCGGCCTGCTTGGTTTCGAGAATTCGACGCAATCGGGCGTCAGAGAACTGCGCGTTTCCGACGAACGACAAACGTTCAACTTCAACCCGCCCGCCTTCGACGATTTCAAACACGAGATCAACGCGGTTGTCA
>JBELFK010000155.1:0-6301 GCA_042092935.1 Paracoccaceae bacterium
ATGTATCCAGAACCAACGTGCGGCCATGTTTGCGGCAATAGGCAAAGCATCTTTGGATTTGGCACAGTGTATCGTTCAACCCACCGCGCGGGCGACACAGGACTGCTCTTGGAGGAGGTTGGTTATTCATAAAAATCTAGCGTCCGAATTTCATATCGTTTGACAAGCAATCCCAACAGTAAACGAGGCACAATCGAAATCTCAGCCTTGGCACGCTTCAACTGATTTTTGATCGATTTTGCGCCTGCAACCTCGGTTGTTTGGATCGAGGACGCCAAATTTTCACGCGGTTTGACCAATGCCGGAAACAACTGACGGACCGGAATTTTCCGACCGAGCCGCGAGACGTTGGGATTAAAGAGAATGTGGTCAATCGGCATGTCGGGATAAGGAAACAGGGCAAGGATGGTCTTGGCCGCGTTGCGATCCATCAGATAGCCGGCGCCGCTGTAGTGAATGCCCACCAACTCGGGCATCGAATAGTTCGACACGGCTTTCGCGCCCGCCTTCTTGACCAACAACCGTTTCGCTGAGCCCGATGGAATTTGGCGGCTGATGTTGACGAGACCACCCCCCATGCCTTCCACAATCTTGGGTAAATCCCGCGCGAAATGGGGTGAAAACACAGCATCGTCTTCCAAGACCAATGCGTGTGTCGCATCAGTCTCTAAAAAGGCTTTCACGATTTGGATATGTCCGGCAGTGCACGCCCTTGCCGTCACCGGCATGCGCGGGATTGGCCCAGATCGCGCGACCATCTGATCCAACGCGTGCGGGTCGATGGTATTGGCGTCAATGGCGCTGAACCGAATCCACTCAACGCCCTGCGCGTCCAACTGCGCCTTAACCGCCGCGAGACGTTCTGTATGCCGATCCAAATTCAATACATAGGTCAGTAAGCGCATAGAAATTCCGCAATTTTTGGTGGACCATAGTTGCGATGGCCACAGGAAACAAATCGCAATTCTGCAACTTTGATTGCACGTTTCAGTTTTGCCTGATAGGCGAAAACCCAATCAATTCCGGCTCAGATCATGGCAACTCCGATCTTCAGTTCTCTTAAAAGGCGGCTCTACGCGCGCTTCAATCATCGCATTGATAATCCTGAAGATCGCAGAATGAGCGCGCTTTTTACGGAATGGATCGATGTCGGCTTTTTAAGGCACCGCTGGACCAACGACGGGACGATAGCGCCGGACGTGTTTCGGGCCAATCATCCGGACGAGAAACGCTTCAAATCCTATGCGGATAACGGCATTCGCACGATTGTAAATCTCAGGAACGATACCGAACGAGCACCTTCGAAGTTTTCAGAAGAATTTACCAAATCCAACGGGATGATTTACGTCAGCTACCCGCTTTTCCCACGCCGTGCGCCGACAAGGCAGGAATTGCTTGGTCTCGTCGATCTTTTTTCAACGCTCGAAAAACCCGTGCTGTTTCATTGCAAGTCTGGCGCTGACAGAACGGGACTTGTGGCGGCCATCTGGCTTCTGACACAAGAAAGCAAGCCGCTTTCCGAAGCGCGTGCCGAGCTCTCGTTGAAATATATACACCGGCGCGACTCGGAAACCGGTGTTCTTGATGAAATTTTGGATGCCTATGAACCATTTGAGGCGCACTTAAGTTTTCCTCAATGGGTTGCAGACCACTATGATGCGCAAATCGCTGAACAGGCCTCGGAACTGGCCAAGCCGAGCCGTCGGTTCTGGGGGCGCATTAGACATTTCTTCAAGGACGTCTACACCTACGCGCAGTATCGCGAAATTGTCTGGCACGACAGTTTTGCACGGGAAATCAGAACCGAGGATGACCGAAAGCGCGCGGCTTTTTTCATGAAATGGATAGATCACGGCATTCTGCGCGTGTTCTGGAAAAATTTCCATGAGGTTTCGCCAGGGGTTTTCCGATCAAACCACCCGACCGAAAAGCGTTTCAAACGCTATGCGGGACAGGGGTTCAAGACGGTTATAAATTTGCGCGGAGCATCGATGCAGCCGCAGTACCAACTGGAAAAAACCTTGTGTGATGAACTTGGGCTATCGCTGATTGACATCGCAATGGCCGGTGGTCGCGCGCCTCCCAAAGAAAACATTCTGACGCTTCTGGATGCATTTGAAACCAGAGAACGCCCGTTGCTTATTCACTGCAAGTCGGGTGCGGATCGCACGGGACTGGCCGCAGCGTTGTTGAAGTTGCACGAAGGCAAATCGATCGAAGACGCCAAACAACAACTTGCGCTGCGGTATTTGCACATTAAGGGCGGCGGCAAGGGCATTCTCGGGTGGATTATCGATCAATACGCGGCCGATACCGCGATCACCCCGATGAGCATAAGGACGTGGGTTGAGACCTGTTACGAACCGGAAGCGCTAACGCGTGGCTTCCTGGCGCTGAGAAAAATCGGTGTCTACCCCGCGCAGGCCACGATCGCACCGAATGGCAAGCGACAGCGAAAGATCGCCGTGGTCACCTCGGTTCGAAATGACCGCGTGTTTTTGAAACGTTGGATCGAATACTATGGTAGGACATTCGGCCCAACGTCCCTGTTCGTCATTTTGGACGGCTTCGATCAACCGATACCGGATGCCGAAGGTGTGAATTTCATTCGTGTCCCCTTCGTCCCAAAAAATGTGGTGGCCGGAGACAAGTTTCGCGCGGCGCGGGCCTCGAATCTCGCGGAAACGCTGTTTCATAGCTTTGATATTGTCATAGGGACGGATATCGACGAATTTATCGCGGTTGACCCGAAGCTGGGACTAACGCTTCCTGAATATCTGTCGAAAAACAAGTTGACCGAGCCTCTTTCGCCGCTTGGGATGGACGTCGCGCAGCATCTTACGTCGGAAGCGCCCATAGAACCGGACAAATGTTTTCTGGAACAACGCCGCTTTGCCAAGATTTCTGATCGCTACACAAAAGCATCAATCCTCAACGCGCCGCTGCGGTGGGGATCCGGCTATCACCGCGTTCGTGGCGAAAATTTCAAAATTGATCCCAACCTATTCCTGTTCCATTTCGGCAGCGTCGATCAAAGTGTAAGTCAGAAGCGTGCTGTCGACGAAGACCGGATCGCCGAGGGATGGACCGCGCACCAGAAACGGCGCGACGCATTGTTTGACGAAATCACCAACGCCCGACCTCTGGACGGGGACGACAGGTTTGAATCTGCGCGGCGCGAAATGGCGCAGAAGAGACCGCTGCATGCCTGGAACAAACCGGGCGCCCTAAAAAGCGACGCGATTGTGCGAATTCCGGATCGATTTGAAAAGCTGTTCTAGCAAGCTGGCGTCCGGTTCAAGCGTCATAGGGCTATGCGCGAAGGATCCTCCCAATGGCCAATAACTTAAAGAACCACGAAAAAGTGCCGGGAAAACTCTTTGAAAATCGAGACGATTGCATGTGGTTTGCGATGGTTTTGGCCGCAGTTTCAGGTGTTTGAATAAAGGGCATTTTGAAGTCATTTTTGTCGGTCAGCCGTGTTTTTACAAAACCGGGGTTGGCCACCTGCACCTTTACCCCCGTGCCTTTTAGGTCTGCCCGCATGTTTTCGGCCAAATGCATCACTGCGGCCTTTGACGCGCCGTAGCCGATTGCGCCCGGCAGCCCTGCAAAACCCGCGAGCGAACCGATGACGACAATGTGGCCAGAATTTCTGTCACTAAACTGTCTGGAAATGCATGAAAGTACCCGCAACGCGCCGGTATAATTCACCTCAGAAATTGCAATCGCCGTCTCGCAATTCCAATCCTCAACAGACATCGGGGTATATTCACCGGCGATATAAACGACTCCGTCGATATGACCCAGATCGCGAGTGGCGCAGTCAACACTTTCGGATTCCGTGACGTCTATTGGCAAAATTCTTGACGGGTTGGACAGGCTGGCGGCCACGTCGCCAAGCCTTTCTACAGAGCGAGCGGATACCACAAGGTTCGCACCACGATTGTCTAATTCTTTTGCGAGGGCCGCTCCGATGCCGGCACTTGCTCCTACCAGCCAATAGGTTTTACCCGACAGATCTAAACCATACTTTGCCATCAACTAACGGCCGTCTTGGGCGGCTCGGGTTTACTTTTGAAGATTGCACCCTTTAGCCACAGTTTGAGTGCCTGATAGTGAATAAGCGTCAGCACCCTAATCGATCCAAACGGGCGTCGTACCAGGGCCCCTAGGATTGATCTATTTGTAAGCGGTCGGCGAGACGTTTTAAGCGTCGCAAGAAGCCCGCCATGTGCGTGTCGGTAGTCGATAATTATCTCAATCGCACTGGCTGCGACGTCAAAACTAAAACGATAGTCCCCCTCAACGGGTTGAAATGGCGACACGTGAAAGACTTTTTTGGCGTGAATACTGTCGGTCGGCCTGATTGGCCGGAGGTCGGGCAATGCACAAAGATAGGAATGCCGCTCACCAAAGGTATTGTTCACCTCGACAAGGACAACCCGAAGATTTTCCATCCCGTCGACGATCAGCCAAAAACTAACGGGGCTGAATTTTGCGCCCAAGACGCGAGGTTGCGCCAAAAGCAAAACGCGCCAATCTTCGTCGATAGTCACGCCCTTACTGTTCAGCGCAGAGTGTACCCAAGCCACTCCGCGCCCATTCCCGCGCGGCCCTCCGTGATCCTTGTCGTGCATCGACAGGAAGTTTGTGCGGTTTCTGGAATACATGAGGGGGCCATTTTGTTGGTCTCCCACATCAGTCAGAAGATAGTCAACGCCGTAGCTGAATGCGTTTTTCGTGTCCCCAAGGCGGCGATGATAAGTGACCCCTTTGAGATGCTCCAAAGTCATGCTGCCAAAACCTCAGAATTCAGAAGGTCGGCGACCATCACACCGCTTGCGAAACCGTCCTCATGAAACCCGTGTCGTGTCCAGGCTCCACAAAACCACGTATTTCGAAGCCCCTGAATTTTGGGCAATTCCTGCTGCGCCCTCAGGGCCGACACGTCGAACACCGGATGCATAAATTCGGCCTCATCGTAGACGAGGTTTTCATCAATGGGCGTGTTTGGATTAAGCGATACAAACATGGGCTGAGAGTTGTCTATTCCCTGCAAACTATTCATCCAGTATGTGATCCCAATCCGGTTTTGCGTGACACCTTTTGCAGTTTTATAGACCCAGCTTGACCAGGCCGCTTTGCGTTTGGGCATCTGGGATTCGTCCGAGTGAAGGACGGCGCGATTGCGTTGATACTTTATCCGGCCCAAAATTGAGCGCTCGCTGGGCGTCGCATCCTCGAGCATCGCCAGGGTTTGGTCCGAATGGCACGCAAAGACGACCTCGTCAAAATGTCGAATCCTGCCATCGCTAAATCGAATATCAACACCGGTCGGGTGACGTCGTACGCCTTCGACGTGCGCATTCGTAACGACGCTCGCACCTCGCTTTAAAATCGCTTGCTCAAGACGTCGAACATACTCGATTGAGCCGCCGTCCACGGTATACCACTGATGCGTGTTCGGGGTTAGAAGAGCGTGGTTCTTAAAGAATTGAACCAAGGATTGCGCGGGAAAATCGCCAATTTGGTCAGGCGTCGATGACCAAATGGCGCCCGACATCGGCAACAGGTAATAGTTCCTAAACCATTCGCCCACATTAAGCCGGTCTAAAAATTGATTGATCGTCATGTCAGGAGTGTCGGCAAGTACCTCGGCTTTGGCGTTGAATCGCAAGACATCGGACAGCATGCGCCAATACTTCGGGTTTGCGAGGTTTGATTTTTGTGCCGTGGCAGCCTGAAGGCTTTTCAGCCCGTACTCCAAACGGCCCGCGTCGACAGACACACCAAAACTCATGTCGCTTTTTTTGACAGGCACGTTCAATTCTTCAAACATCGCGGTCAGATGAGGGTAGGTCTGATAGTTGAAAACGATAAAACCCGTATCGACCGGAATGTCCAAGTCCACGCCCGCCATAACTGTGCGCGCATGTCCGCCCAGCCTGGGCGCGGACTCTAGAAGCGTAACCTGATGGGTTGAAGCAAGCCGATACGCGGCAGCCATACCCGAGACGCCCGCCCCTACGACGACGATATGTTTTTGGTGAAATGCTTCAAATGGCACGCGTCTCTCTCCGTCTCGTTGTGTCGTGACTGCTACGCAGCCGACGTCGAGACGGATCAGTTTCAGTTTTCAATCGCGGTTGTGATCCAATTTACAGTCCACGACGTAAAGCATGTGTTCACAACTTGCGGAGAGCATGATGCAGATTCTCGTATTATATTTGGTGACGGCCCTGATTTTTCTGATTGCCGATGCGATCATGCTAAAATTTGTTCTAAAGCCGTTCTTTGA
>JBELFK010000156.1:0-6205 GCA_042092935.1 Paracoccaceae bacterium
ACTCGGCGGGATCAAAGAAGTTTCCGTCAGCGTTCAAGGCGAGGGCGTTTTCGCACGCTTGAAATACGAAAGCGGTGTCCACCGCGTTCAGCGCGTACCCAGCACCGAAAGCGGCGGGCGCATTCACACCTCGGCGGCCACGGTTGCCGTGCTGCCCGAGGCGCAGGACGTCGACATCAAGATTGACCAGAACGATATTCGCATCGACACAATGCGCAGCTCGGGCGCAGGCGGCCAGCACGTCAACACGACCGATTCTGCCGTGCGGATCACCCACTTGCCAACCGGCGTTGTTGTCACAAGCTCTGAGAAATCGCAGCACAGGAATCGCGAGATCGCTATGCAGGTGCTTAAAACGCGGCTCTACGATCTTGAGCGGCAAAAGGTCGATGACGAGCGCTCGGCGGATAGAAAGTCTCAGGTCGGCAGCGGGGATCGCAGCGAGCGCATTCGGACCTATAATTTCCCCCAAGGCCGTATGACCGATCACCGGATCAATTTGACGCTTTATAAGCTGGACCAAATCCTTCAGGGCGATCTGGATGAAACGATCGATGCGCTGATCTCGGAAACGCAGGCCAATCAGTTGGCCGAGATGGAAGGATGAACGCCCAAAGCGTTCTTCGGCCGGCCATTCAGACCCTCAAACAGGCTGGCGTTGCCGAACCCGCCAAGGACGCGCGGTTGCTGTTGGCCCATTGCCTCGGGATTGAGGCCAGTCGCCTGACATTGCACCTGGACGATGACATCGACACCGCGACGGCCGACCGGTTCAAAACGCTGGTTCAGCGGCGCGCCGATCGCCAGCCGGTCTCACAAATTCTGGGGGTACGCGAGTTTTATGGGCGCACCTTCAAGGTGACCCAAGACGTGCTCGACCCCCGACCTGAGAGCGAAACTCTTGTTGAACAGGCGTTGTCGGTCGAATTTGAAACCATAGTCGACGTTGGCACCGGAAGCGGATGTTTGCTGCTCAGCTTGTTGGCCGAACGTGAACAAGCCACGGGCATCGGGGTTGATATTTCTAAAGCGGCTCTTAGCGTGGCCAAGGAAAATGCCGCCTTGCTTGGTGTTGGGGCGCGTGCAAGGTTTCTGACCTCGGATTGGCTGACGGCTTTTACATCAAGCACTGATCTGATCGTTTCAAACCCGCCCTACATTGACGCGGCCGAATGGGCCACGCTTGAACCAGAACCGCGTGAATGGGAACCAAAGATCGCTCTGACCCCCGGACCGGACGGGACCGAGCCTTATCGTATCCTCGCCGCGCAGGCGGGTGGCGTTTTGAACAAGCATGGTTGGCTGATGGTTGAGATCGGCTGGCAGCAAGGTGCCGCCGTTCAAGAGATCTTTCAGCGCTCCGGCTGGCAAAATGTTGAAATCGTAAAGGACCTGGGCGGGTGCGATCGCGTTGTAAGAGGGCAAAAACCCTAAATACCGTTGCAAAAAAGCCAAGACTGGTCAGTTCAGCTAGGAAAACACCGGAATTTCTTGGCATTTTCTCTTGTGCTAACCTTGTGTTCATGGTTGTTGGAATTAGTTGACTGGCACGATTTTACTTTGTGCTGTGTCCTTAGCGAACCACTAACATCTCTATCCCACAGACGGTGCCGACGCGCCGCAAGGGTAAGAGCCTAAAAGCCCATATTGGCTGGATTACAGAAAAATGAGATCTTCCAAGTCCCGTTCACGGTCGAAATCAAACCGTAACAACAACAGGTCGACCGGTAATATTATCAACCGTGTGTTTGATAGCTCTGGTCCCGAAGGCAAGGTCCGTGGAACGCCTCAGCAAATCATCGACAAGTATAATCAGCTGGCCCGCGATGCCCAATTGTCGAACGACCGTGTCGCGACCGAAAACTTTCAGCAACACGCCGAACATTATTTGCGCCTGTTGAACGAAGCTCAGAAAGAGCTTGATGCCCGTCGCGAGCAGCAAGAAAAAGAAAACCGTGATCGTCAGGCCGAGCGTGACCGCGAGCGTGCGCAGCGTCAGGAACGCGAAGCCGCAACACCGGCACCTACGGCAGACCCATCCGAGCAATCGCAGCCAGATGTGGTTGAGCCGGTCGCCGAAAGTGGCGGCTTGGTCGAAACGCCCGAAGATGCCCCGCGCGCGAAAAAACCACGTCGCAGCCCGAGACCGCGCGTGCGCAAGTCTGACGAAGAAAAGTCCGACGGCAATACGTCCGTGCCCGGCGCGGATCAGCCAGCAGCCGAATAAACTAGGTTTTGTCCATTTCACGAGCGAGGGCGCAAAACCCCTCGAGGTGAATTTGCTCGGCCCGTTCGGTCGGCTTTAGCCCCGCAGCATTCAATCGGTCCTCGATGTCGGGGGCCAAAGACTTTAGCGCCGAACGCAACATTTTGCGCCGCTGATTGAATGCGGCCGCAACGACGCGCGACAATGTTTCCGCATTTGCGGGATAACGCGGTTCGGGCAAGGCGTTCAAATGCACGACAGCGGATGACACTTTCGGCGGCGGCGAAAAAGCCTCGGGCGGCAGTTGAATGACGATCCGCGGATCAGCGCGCCATTGCGACAAGACCGCAAGCCGACCATAGGCTTTGCTGCCCGGCTGCGCCGTAATGCGCTCGGCCACTTCTTTTTGGAACATCAGTGTCAGGCTTTGCCAGAACGGCGGCCATGTTTTTGGCGTCAACCATCGCACCAGCAGTTCTGTGCCCACGTTGTAGGGCAGGTTGGCGGCGACCCGAATTGGTGGGGTCAAATGGCTCAGCGGGTTCACCTCAAGCGCATCGCCTTCAATAACTTCAAGACGCCCGGGGTAAGCGTCCGAGATTTCCTGCAATGCGGGGATGCAGCGCCCGTCCTTTTCAATCGCCAGGACTTTTCGCGCGCCTTCCGACAATAGCCCCCGCGTCAGTCCTCCCGGCCCGGGCCCGATTTCGAGAACGTCGCATGCGCTCAGCGACCCCGCTTGGCGGGCGATCTTTGCGGTCAGGTTCAGGTCCAGCAAAAAGTTCTGACCAAGCGATTTTCGCGCCGCCAACCCGTGGGTCTCAATCACCTCGCGCAACGGAGGAAGGGTGTCGATAGCTGCCATTTGATCGTCCTCAGATGCGTCTCTTGCTGCCCATCTCAACCGCGAGATTCAGCGCTTCGATGAGGGATGTCGGGTTGGCCGTATCGCTGCCCGCGATGTCAAGGGCGGTTCCGTGATCGGGCGAGGTGCGCACAAAGGGCAAGCCAAGCGTCACATTCACACCGCGATCAAAATCGAGCGTCTTTATCGGAATCAAGGCCTGATCGTGATACATGCAGATTGCCGCGTCATAGGTTTGACGCGCACGTGCATGAAACATCGTGTCGGCGGGCAAAGGGCCGTGCAAATCAAATCCTTCAGCCACCAAGTCCTTGATGACAGGGGCGATGATTGTTTGATCCTCGTGCCCCATGGCACCGCCTTCGCCCGCATGAGGGTTCAGCCCCGCAATGGCGATACGGGGCGTCGCAAGCCCAAAATCGTTTTGCAATGCGGCGTGGGTCACGCGAATACATGCCTCAAGCCCAGTGGCGTTCAGAGCCGCCGGAACATCGGCAAGCGGGATATGGATCGTGGCGGGGACGACCTTTAACGCGGGGCTGGCAAGCATCATCACTACGGTTTCAGTGCCCCCAAGGG
The DNA here is from genome assembly GCA_042092935.1 of Paracoccaceae bacterium. Lineage (GTDB taxonomy): Bacteria > Pseudomonadota > Alphaproteobacteria > Rhodobacterales > Rhodobacteraceae > JASMHC01. The sequence goes on from JBELFK010000156.1 coordinate 3,651, forward strand.
CAGCGAGAAATTCGGTATGACCCGGATAGGCGAACCCCGCACCGTCTTTGAGTGCTTTCTTGTTGATCGGATTGGTGCATACGGCCAAAGCGAGACCATCAAGGGCGTGGCTGACCGCCAGTTCAATCGACGCGATAACATGCTGCGCGTGGCTTTGTTGCAGCTTTCCCGGGATCCGCGGGGCGTCAAAGGGGACATGAAGCACCGGCAGCGCCGTTTCAAACACCGATGCCGCTTCGGAGGGGTGGTTTATTCTTGTGATTGGCGCCGTCGCGGGCAAGTGATCGGCGTCTCCGATCCAATAAAACGGATGGCCACCGCGCAGGGCTTCCCAGGCCTTAACTGTGATTTCAGGGCCGACCCCCGCCGGTTCGCCACTGGTCAGCGCGACGGGACGTGGCGTCATTGATACGTGATCCGCGCCGTCGCTTTGAGGGATTCCGTCAGACTATCGGCGCGCGCATTGAGTTTCTCGTTCAGCAAGCGCAAACGCACCTCATCGCGCGAGGCATCTCGGTTGGCCGCAGATGTTCGGCTGCACAGCATCACAAGGTTTGCGACAGTCGCGCCTTGATCGTCGGTCGTCGTGTCGACCAATGTTTCCCCGGCATCCAAACGCGCAAGCCAAAGCGACTCACGTCGTGGCAGATCGTTCGGCAGTTGGGTTCGGATAGCCACCTGCGCCCCAGTGATCCCCTGCGAAAGGCCATAGAGATCGTCACACCGCAGCGCCCGGTCGGCAATCGCTGAAAGGGCCGCCAGTTCAGGCGTTCCGTCCGTCGCTGCCACTGAAACCAAACCGTATTCGATGCTCGACACGCTTCCTGATGTCGGGGCGGCCTCGGACAAGCCGCGCATTTGGAACAAGGCCACCGCATTGGGAAGCTCAAGCGGTTGTGACACTTCGCCGATAGCCAGAGGCAACAGCACGGGGCGCAAAGCGGGTGGTAGATTTGACAACGACAACCAGTCTAGCTGGCCCCCATCCGCGCGGCTGGCGGCGACCGAAAACTGTCTGGCGGCGCTTGAAAACTCGTCCTGTGAGCGCAGTTTCGCAATATCGTCAGCCAGCTTGCGAATTTCTTGCTCTTGTCCTTCGATCAAAGGCAAGACGATTTCTGATACGAGAACGCGCAGATTTGTGGATTCGCCAGTCGCAGCGAGGGCGGCATCAACCTCGGCCGCTGACACGCTTGTGCTGCCTGCAAACCGCTGACGGATCAGCGACTGCCAGATAAAGTTGGCAGTCACAAAATCGCGCAGGGTTTCGCGGGTTACGCCACGGGCCGCCAACACGCCAAGAACGCCCTCGACCGATTGGCCATTTCTGGCCGCAAATTCTTCCAGCGCTTGAATTGTTTGCGCTTCGGTTGCCACCAATCCAAAGGACACCGCCTCGGCCGTGCGGACGCGATCTGCAATGAGACCGTCGATCGCCTGCTCGCGCAGGTCGCCCCGGGCGCCCAAAGCCTCAAGCATCGAGACGCGCTGATTGAGTTCGTATCTGGTAATGACGTCGTCATTGACGGTGATGACAGGCGAAAACAGACCCTGCGCCATCAAAGGCTGCGCCATGACGGTGACTGCCAAAAGGACAAAGCTCAATAAACGCATTCTGTTAATCCTTCTTAACTGCCACATTTTCGTATGCCATCCGCGCCGCTTCGTCCAGCGCCGAAACCACGAAGCCCAATTCGGAAATCATAGTCCGTGCTTGGATCAACCGTTGTCGAAGACGTAAACCGCCGCGAGGCAGACAGCAGCACGTCGATGCATTCGTTCGCAAATTCAACCCCAAGGCCCGCGCTGACAATCCGTTCGGCAGCAACATCATACTGCCAGTCTACCTGGCCTGTCCAATTCGGTGAAAGGTAAATACGTGTTGAAAGATCGATTTCCGACAGCGACTCGGCGCGGTCCTCAGCGGCGTCTTCGACGAGCCAAATATGGGTCGCAGAGATGCTGCCCCAATTGCTGTTCCATGCCACGCGACTTTCCGCTTTCGAGAAATCCATGTCCTTGTCAAACAGCGCACGAGACGAGAGTTCCAATCCCGACTGGTTTTCAAATTGCCCTGCGACCAGCCAATCGGACAGTTCGCCTTGTAGACCGCTGCTCTTGGTGTGATCGGGATCAGCCGCTTCGCGCAGGACGCGGCCCATGCTCAGCCGCGTGGTCGAACCGCTTTCTGAAAATCGGGTCCAGTTTGCCCCAAGCGCCAGCCGCAGACCTTCCTCAACGCGATCCGAGGCCGGAAAGCGTGAGAAATCGAGCAGATTGGCTTCGTCAAACTCAACCAATGTACTGCCTTCGTTGGGAATGTCATTCACCGTATCCGACCAGGCAAGTTGCATGACAGGTTCAAGAAGATAGGACGCCTTTTCATTCTGCGCCGAGAAAGGCCAGCGGAAATTGGCGTACAGACCGGGGCTGACGTTGAACACGTAATCTTCGCTCGAGCTGTCCTGCGCAACCGCCGCCGAGCTGATGTCCAAAAGCGCGTGGCGTTCGATTACAAGCCCGTTGTTCAAAATGTCCGAGCGTTGCCACTCAGC
>JBELFK010000157.1:0-6144 GCA_042092935.1 Paracoccaceae bacterium
GCCCGCACCGCTTCAATCGTTGCCGGCTTGTCGCGATGCGCTCCGCCAAGTGGTTCGTCAATCGTTTTATCGGCAACGCCGAGCGATGTCAGGTCTTGGGCTGTCAGGCGAAGCGCTTCAGCCGCTTCGCGCATTTTCTCTGAATCCTTCCAAAGGATCGAGGCACAGCCCTCGGGCGAAATCACCGAGTAGACCGAGTGTTCAAGCATCGCGACGCGGTTTGCCGTCGCAAAGGCGACAGCGCCGCCCGATCCGCCTTCGCCAATCACGACGCTTATCAGCGGAACGCCGATCTGAAGGCATTTTTCTGTCGCTCTGGCAATCGCCTCGGACTGTCCGCGTTCTTCCGCCCCCTTGCCCGGATAGGCGCCCGGCGTGTCGACAAGCGTGATGACCGGAAGACCGAATTTATCGGCAAGCTCCATCAGGCGGATCGCTTTGCGGTAGCCCTCGGGGCGGGCCATGCCGAAATTACGCTCGATCCGGCTTTTGGTATCATCGCCTTTTTCATGACCGATGACGACAACCGGAATGTCCTCAAAACGCGCCAAACCACCCATGACCGCGTGGTCATCAGCAAAATTGCGATCACCGGCGAGGGGCGTGTATTCGGTAAACAGCGCCTTGATGTAGTCCTTGCAATGAGGACGCTCGGGGTGGCGGGCAACCTGACATTTGCGCCATGGCGTCAGCTTTGAATAAAGCTCAACCAGCATGTCCGCGGCCTTTTTATCCAGCGCCACTGCCTCGTCTTCCACGTCCATTTCCTCGTTCTGCCGCGCAAGGGCACGCAGTTCTTCGGCTTTGCCTTCAATTTCAGCCAAAGGCTTTTCAAAATCGAGGTAATTGGTCATGAACGAGTCCTTCTTTGGTTCACCAATATATGACGATTAAGACCGGAAATTGCAATGTCAGCATCCTAAAGGATGACCGGAATCAAAGTGGCAATTAACAATACGGCCATCGCATAGTTGAAGGCCATCAACCGTGTCGGATTTGTCAGGATTGCCTGCATTTTTTGCCCGATGAGCGTCCAGGCGCTGATCGAGGGTATGTTGACGATACCAAACACCAAACTCACCAGCAAAACGGAAAACAGCGACCGGTCCGGGGCGTAAAGCGTGAACGCAGACAAAGCCATGGTCCAGGCTTTCGGATTGATCCATTGAAACATCGCTGCCTGTAGAAAGGAAAACGGCTTTCCTTTTCGACTAGACTGCTCTGGCGCAACCGCCGTTGCCACTTTCCAAGCCAACCAACACAGATAAAGAACGCTGGCGACTTTCAGGGTTTCGTAGCTGTAGGGAATGGCGTCAAACAGGCCGAGCAAGCCAATCCCCACCAGAAACAACATGATCGTAAAGCCGATCCCAATGCCCAGCATATGCGGAATTGTTCGATTGAAGCCGTAGTTGGCGCCTGACGCCATGAGCATCAGGTTGTTCGGACCGGGCGTTATGGAAGAGACAAAGGCAAAAAGCGAAAGCGCCGCCAATATGTCGAGGGTCATGCAGCTTTGTCTGCCGAATCCTTATGGACGAATTTGCAATCGCAATAGGGGCACTCGACCCAGCCATGTTCATTCGGAATTTGCAGCCAGACGCGTGGGTGGCCAAGGGCACCTTCGCCACCGTCGCAGGCAACACGGTAAGTCTCAACGATTTTGGTTTCAGGCGCATCGATGGTCATGGCTGGTCCTCACGGTTTTGTCTTTTTCTGCTTATCGTCGATTGGCAACAGGGGGGCAAGCCCGCTCTGTAGGTCGCAATGAAAAAGCCGCCGGACCACTTGGACCGACGGCTTTAAAATCTCAACGCTTGCCGGTTTACGCAGGCAAGGCAGCTTTCGCTTGATCTACGATCGAGTTGAACGCGTCTGGTTCGTGCACGGCCAGATCGGCCAGAACCTTACGGTCAACTTCGATACCGGCCAGGTTCAGGCCGTTGATGAAGCGTGAATAGGTCAGGGCTTCGTCATGCGCGCGCACAGCAGCGTTGATACGCTGGATCCACAAAGCGCGGAAATTGCGCTTACGGTTATGACGATCGCGTGTTGCGTATTGGTTGGCCTTATCAACGGCCTGACGTGCAACTTTAAAGGTGCTCTTGCGGCGGCCATAATAGCCTTTTGCCGCTTTGATGACCTTTTTGTGACGTGCGTGAGTGACGGTTCCGCCTTTTACTCGGGACATATCAAATCCTCCTTAGCGTGCGTAGGGCATGTAGCTTTTGACTGTTTTCTCGTCTGCTGAGCAGAGAGTCGTCGTGCCACGTGCGTTGCGTAGGAATTTGTTTGTCCGCTTAATCATGCCGTGACGCTTGCCAGCTTGGGCAGCAACGACTCGACCGGAAGCAGTCACTTTAAAGCGCTTTTTCGCGCTCGACTTGGTCTTCATCTTAGGCATTTCCGTCTCCTGTCTTTGGGTCGGTTCACGCGCGACTCGGCATGCCATACTGGCCGGTCCCGCAACAGAAGCTGCCGTTTAGACCCGCATCCCCGATTTTGCAAGCCTATATGGTTAGAAATCAGGGAATTATCCGTGCAGCGACTGTTAAAGATACGTCGATCCAGTTTTTCGGGCCGAATTCCTCGGGCGCGCGCAGCGAGGGCCAGGCAATGAAACCCAAAGCGATCACTAATACGGCCACGCGAAACACCAGTGGGCGGCCCTCAGCCCACGAGGCCATGACCGCGGGGATGCTAAACAGGACGAGAACGAACCCGACCACAAGCATTGTATCTAAACCCATTGCGAACCCCCGTTTGGCAAACTGCCCGCCGAGGTTACTCTGGTTCGGTGGTATAGATCAAACGTTCGTCACATGGGGCAACCCGCAGGATGTTCGTTGACCCCGGAACGTTGAAAGGCACACCCGCAGTCACGACAATCTGGTCGTTGGCATCTGCGTATCCGTCACGTCTGGCGGCGCGGGCGGCGCTGACCACGGCCTCTTTGAAGCGCTCAAGCTCATGGGTAATCACGCAGTTTGTGCCCCAGCTCAGAGACATACGCCGCGCTGTTTCCTTGACCGAGGTCATCGCAATGATCGGCGTATTCGGGCGTTCCCGCGCGGTCAACGCGGCGGTCGTTCCAGATTGGGTGAAGCAACAAATCGCCTTGATGTCGGTGGCCTCGGCAATCTCGCGCGCTGCAGAAACGATCCCGTCTGCAATTGTCGAGCGATCGAAGTTGCGCGTCGCTGACATGAGTTCAAGATACGTCGGGTCCGCCTCAACTTCGAGGGCGACATTGTGCATCGTCGTGACAGCCTCAATCGGGTAGCTACCGGCAGCAGATTCAGCCGACAACATCACCGCGTCCGTGCCGTCGTAAATTGCGTTGGCAACGTCAGACACTTCGGCGCGGGTCGGCATCGGGGAATCAATCATGGATTCAAGCATCTGCGTCGCGACGATCACCGGCTTGGCCGCTGCGCGTGTCTTTTGAACCAGACGTTTTTGAATAGGCGGCACATTTTGGACCGGCAATTCCACGCCAAGATCACCACGGGCAACCATTATACCGTCCGAGGCCTCAAGGATAGCATCAAACGCTGAAACCGCAGCCGGTTTTTCAATCTTGGACAGAACTGCGGCACGACCTTTGGCCAAATCACGGGCGTCCCAAACGTCTTCTGGGCGCTGCACGAAGGAAAGCGCCAACCAATCGACGCCCAAATCGCACACAAATTCCAGATCCGCCCGATCCTTTTCGGACAGCGCCGCCAAGGGCAGTACAACGTCAGGAACATTGACACCCTTGCGGTTGGAAATCGTACCACCTGTCACAACAACGCAATCGGCAAAATCCGCGCCGCAATCGGTGACTCTGAGTGAGATTTTTCCATCGTTTACAAGAAGATGCGCACCCTTCTCAAGGGCGGCGAAAATCTCGGGGTGGGGCAGTTGAACGCGGGTCAAATCACCGGCAGCATCGTCAAGATCAAGCCGGAAAGCTGCGCCTTCGACCAACTCCTCGGACTCGTTGGCAAACACGCCGACGCGCAGTTTTGGTCCCTGAAGGTCGGCGAGAATTGCGATCGGGCTGGAAAGCTCTGCTTCGATCTGGCGGATGATTTTGTGGCGCACACGGATTTCTTCGTGACTTCCATGGCTCATATTCAAACGAAACACATCGGCCCCAGCCTCGTGCAGGGCCTTGATGGTTTTATAGTCGTTGGATGCTGGACCAAGGGTCGCAACGATTTTTACATTTCTCTGACGTCTCACGCGGGCTCTCCAGACTGGGCTGCATGTCTACAAGTCAACGTACTATGTTAACGCTAACATTTTCCAGTGCCTTATTGCGCATTTCCATTCGATTAACAACTAGCCTATTTAAACGGGCAGGAAAAGAATCTGAGTATATGTACGATCCCTTCTTCATTCATGGCAAGGAACGCAACAATCGCTGGCTTGTGACATGCGATCACGCGACCAATCGAATTCCCAAGTCGGTGGGCGAAGGCTGCCTTGGGTTGACCAAGGACGATATGGGGCGTCACATTGCCTATGACGTGGGTGCCGCGGGCCTTTCGCGCAACTTGTCGGACATTCTGAATTCGACTGCGATCCTGTCCAACTTTTCGCGACTGGTCATCGACCCGAACCGAGGTGAGCACGATCCAACCGTTTTGATGCGCCTTTACGATGGCTCGATCATTCCAGGCAACCGCCACGCGGATCTTGAGGAAAAAGAGCGTCGCCTAGATGCGTTTCACCGCCCCTACCACAACGCACTTGCCGAGATCGCCGACCAACGCAACGACACGGTGATCGTCTCGATCCACAGCTTCACACCGCAGTTGAAGGGCAGGCCCCGCCGCCCATGGGAAATCGGCGTGCTCCACAGCGACAACCGCGACTTCAGCCAACCCTTGATGGAGCGGTTGAGGCAGGAACACGACCTGACGATTGGCGACAATCAACCTTATTCGGGGTATTTGCCCGGCGATGCCATTGATCGGCACGGGCGCGCAACCAATCGTCCGCACGTCCTTATTGAGATCCGCAATGATTTGATCGCCTATGACGACGGTCAACGTGCTTGGGCGGAAAGATTGGCCCCGATGCTTGTAGAAACACTGAACAAAACCCAACTATAGCCTATCAAAACCGGAGCCCGTCATGGACGATCAAACCCGCATCCAAGCCGAAGCCGCCGCCTTTCGACGTCTGCAAAAACACCTGATGCAGGACCGCGCGGACGTACAAAACATCGACATGATGAACCTTACGGGCTTTTGCCGGAACTGCCTGTCGCGCTGGTATCAGGATGCGGCGGCCGATCTTGGCGTTGAAATGTCAAAAGACCAAGCACGCGAGGCATATTACGGCATGCCGTATGACGACTGGAAGACCGGGTTCCAAACCGACGCGAGTGCTGAAAAACAGGCCGCGTTCAAGGTTGCCTTCGCCGAGAACGTCGGCAAAGACCAAACCTGACCTTGCCTTAAAACGTTGCGCAAAGTGGGGGAATCCTTAGCCTTAGGCTGAAAGGAGACAGCCATGCGAAATTCAGACCGGCTTGCCCAATTCGTTGAGGCGTCGCTTGCGCAGCAACACTCCAGAGAAACCATAACCGAGGCCCTTGCCGCGGCAGGATGGTCATCAAGCGAAATCGCGCAGGGCTTGGCGGCATGGGATGAAACCGATAGCACGCCGCCGGTGCCCAAGCCGATGCCCTATGTGTCGGCCAAAGAGAGTTTCCTTTACGCGCTGACATTTGTGTCGCTGGCAATGACGGTTTTCGACATCAATTGGCTCGGCTTTGACCTGATTGAATTGATGTTGCCCCAGGAAACTGACTTCCGTGACATCTATTCGGAAATTCGCTGGTCGCTTTCGACGCTTTTTGTTTTCCTGCCAGTCTTTCTCTACATGAATTTCAGTGTGCTGAATGACGCCAGCAAAGATCCCGCGCGCCGTCGCTCGACCGTTAGAAAGTGGTTTGGATACATCACCCTGTTTATCGCCGCCGTTGTGTTGGCAGGGGATTTGATCGTAACGCTGAACGCGCTTCTCAGCGGAGAGTTGACGTTGCGGTTTATCCTAAAAGCTGGCTTGTTGGCCGTCGTGGCTGCGCTGGTGTTTGTGTATTTTGGCAGCGAGATGCGAGATGCCGAGGAATAGCATCCCAATCCT
>JBELFK010000158.1:0-6088 GCA_042092935.1 Paracoccaceae bacterium
ATCCGACGATAATGTCGAGGACCTTGTGCACGATTCAGTTGAGCGGGCGCTGAGATCGCAGACCCGTCCTGAGTTGATTGATGACATGCGCCCATGGATGTTCCGCATAATCCGTAATCTACACTATGATGAATTGCGAAAAAGACGTGTGCGCCGGAAATACTTTTTGGCCGAGTACTGTCTGTCGAATGAGTTGGGCGACGGTTCCGATACCGCGCGCGACGTCATGGTTCGCATGGCATTTGAACGACTAACCCCGGACAAACGCGAAGTGCTGTTTCTTGTTGACATTATGGGATTGAAGTATTTGGAAGCCGCTGCCGTCATGGATGTTCCTGTGGGAACGGTAATGAGCCGGGTCAGTCGTGCCCGGGCGTCATTGCTCGATTTGGTTGACAGGTCAAATGGGCCGGTTTTTGAGGTGGGAGGCAGAACATGACGAGATTGAGTAATGAGGATTGGGATCACGTCAATGCGTATCATGATAACGCACTTTCTCCCGACGAGGCACAAGCCTATGAGAAGCGCTTGACAGATGAGCCGGCGCTGGCCGCCGCACTGGCGGACGTGGCCAGCATCTCGCGCAGTCTTCGCGCTTTACGTCCTGCGATCAAGGAGACGTCAACCAAGCGGATTGTAGAGGGACGGACCGCCTTCGCAGGAACCGCTGCGCGGTATTGGTGGATTGGCGGAAGTCTCGTCGCATCACTACTGCTCTTCTTGGTTATTGGCACTGCTCAAATCGGGCCGCGAACATTGCTGGATGTTCACAAGGCGTTTGTTGAACAACAATTCGATGTCGATAGAAGCTTCAACCACAACGTCGGATCACTTGCGTCCCCCAATCAGCCTGACCTTACGGGCGGCAATCTGACGTCCGTTGCGCTTCGGGAATTTCAAAATTGGAGCGTGGCACATTACGCGGGGCGCAATGGGTGTCGACTGTCATATTTTCGCGGGCGCGGCGAGTTGGTTTTACCAACTGAAAGGGAGACTCAGATATCCGCCTGGTCGACCATGGATGGTGTGCAACATGCGATCATCGCCACGGGCATGGATACGTATAGATTTGACGCTACTGCCGCGTATCTCCGTCAGACGACAAAGCAGATTGCGATCAATCATGCCTATGCCTCAATGGTCGATGCTACGCAACGCGCCACCCCTTGCGTGGGGTGACAGCGTTTTCTCTTCGGTGATTGCCAATGCTCAATTCCGTATCGGCCGTGGAAAATTGGGCCGGTCTTCGTTGTAATGCGTTGACAGATAATCCAGAATCTCGGTGCGGTCCGGTTCTTCAATCTCGTTCATGCCTTGTTCTTCGACCATCCATTCGAACAGGTCTTCCCAATGCGCGCGGGACAACCCTTGCTGGGCGATAATCATCTCGGAGTGGCACGCAATGCATGTGTAGTAAGTCGCTTCCACACCCGGCGCATCGAAAAGCAGACCGAATTCATACTCTTCATCCGTGGATGACTGAGCCTGGGCCGCTACGGTACCGAAGGCGATCATCACGCCAGTGCACAAAGCTAAGCTGTTTCGCAAGTTTGCGAATGACATCTGTTTCTCCCTATTCTGGAATACTCAGGGCGACCTGCGCAGGCCGCCCTATGTGGTGGTCAGCTCACTCGGAGACCGACGCGGTGCATGGTGTTGTTGAGATATCCTTTGGCGTTCCAGTCTATGGCAAAGGGCTGCATTATCCCGTCACTGTCAGTCGCGCGTGCCCAGACTTCGTAATACCCTGCCTGCGGGAAGGACACCGTAGCACGCCAGTTCTGCCAGGCACCGTCATTGATTGGCGCATCGAGGCTAGCATCCATCCAAGTCTTTCCGAAATCCATCGAGATTTCAACTTTTTCGATTGACCGGTCACCGGCCCAAGCATGACCGCGCACTTCGGTTTCCCGTCCATCAAGGTCGGTACCATTTGCCGGGAACGTGACCAGCGACTTCACCGGCATACGTTCAATGATAACCCAGTCTTCATCCGGGATGTCCTGACCCGGTTCTACGGGATAGGCAGGAACCTTGTAGGACGTGCCAGTCATCTTGGCGCCGTCATGCACAATGTCCCGTAGCTCAATCCGATTGAGCCACTTCTGCGAGCACGACCCCGGCCAACCCGGCACAACGAGGCGCAATGGGGAACCGTTCATCGGATGCAGTGCCTCGCCGTTCATTTCAAAGGCAATGAGAATGTTGTCTGTCAGAGCTTTGTCAATCGGCAAGCCCCGCGAGAGTGGCCGCTTATCGGGGTCCCCTGATAGGTGAATATCAGCGCCGTAATGCGCGGTATAGACAACATTCGACTGCACGCCTGCCTTCTCCAGCACATCCTTAAGGCGAACACCGGTCCATTCGGAGCATGCAATCGCTCCATAGGTCCACTGGTTGCCCTTCGCGGGTGGATCAAAGAATGCCCGCCCATTGCCGCCGCACTCTACGGCCAACGCCATGGTCACCACCTCGAATTGATCCCGCAGATCGGCGATGCCAAGTTCCAATGGCGTGTCCACGAAGCCGTCAATGGTGAGCGTCCATGTTTCTGCACCCATATCATCAGGCAGCAGACCATTGTTGCGAATGAAATGCCGATCTGTCGGCGTGATTAGGTCATCAAGCAGCTCGGGCGGAGTCTCCGCGTTTACTGGGCGATCGTTCAGAAGGGTCAGCCCGTCCTTACCAGACAGCACATTGTCTTGCGCCATTGCCGCGGGGACAAATCCGGAAGGCAAGTTGCTACCAAAAGGGATCGACGTACCAACCATTGTAGCGATTGTTGCTAGGCTCGTGCGCTTGAGGAACCTACGCCTATCCTGGTTGGTTAATTCAGCGAGATCGCCACGCGCTGCATCAACGGTTTCTCCAGAATCAGTCCTCTCATCGAGGTTTTTAAAGTCGTCTATCGCCATTGTTTCCTCCCTAGGCTTGACATGTGGCTTGCCTGTCGCAAACCTTCACAATAGTACTGACGTTCGGAACCTTGGATTTATTCCAAAACTTCATTCCGGGCTTTTGTTCAGGCAAGACGGGGATGGTGAAACTGTAGGGTGATCGAAGTTTGTGTGGCTCGGGGCCGCATCAAAGCCTACCGGCATTCTACAACCTCAAAATGAGCGGCAATAAGCGTGACAGGTCCTAGATACCACCGAGCCGTCCGTCCGGTTGAAGGAGCGCGTCGTTCTTCACGTTCATATTATCGCGTGGGTTGCTTTCTGTGACAACCGGCAGACAGTAAATAGCAACTTGCGTCGGTGCCCGTTTTCGGGGGACAGCTTGGTAAAGGACCGTCAAACATCAGCAGAACTGAATTGCGCTCGCGTGTTTTCTTTTCCGTTCTATCAGGGCATCATCTCTTTTGTAAAAAATCGTATACATGCATCGCCGAACAAGCGATTACTGTGCTTAAAGACTTCCGTGCAACTGCCTGCAGATGCATAATATCGCCAATCTGTCAGGAGTTCCCCCGGTGTCCCTGTTCTTCATCGTTGCTCTGCCATTCTTCGGCGCCCTGTTGCCCGGCTTGATGAACCCCGCTGGACGATCTGCCTGCGCAGGCGTGACCTTCACGGTGACCTTGGCCGCCTTTGTGGGCCTGCTCACCAACCTGCCCGCTGTCATCGCTGGAGACATCGTCACCGCCCGCGTCGACTGGATGCCTGCGTTGGGTCTCAATTTCACGTTGATGCTGGATGGGCTGGGCTTTTTCTTCGCGCTCTTGATCCTTGGGATCGGGCTCTTGATTATCGCCTATGCCCGCCAATACCTGAGCCGCAATGATAATATGGGGGAATTCTTTACTTATCTCCTGCTTTTCCCAGGTGCGATGGTCGGTATTGTACTGAGCGATAACATATTGCTTTTGCTAATTTTCTGGGAGCTCACGTCGCTGTCTTCCTTCCTGTTGATCGGCTATTGGAAACACCTGCCGGAGGGGCGTCAGGGCGCGCGCATGGCTTTGACCGTCACTGGCATAGGCGGCCTTGCAATGATTGGTGGGATGCTCATCCTCGGTCAAATCGTGGGCAGCTATGATCTCAGTGTCATCCTGCAAAACCGCGAATTGATCCAAGCCGATCCGATGTATTTGCCTGCCCTGATCCTGATCCTGCTGGGCTGCTTTACGAAATCGGCGCAGTTCCCGTTCCATTTCTGGTTGCCCCACGCGATGGCCGCGCCGACGCCTGTGTCGGCCTATCTGCACTCTGCCACGATGGTCAAAGCGGGTCTTTTCCTGCTGGCCCGGATGTGGCCAGTCCTGTCCGGCACAACAGAATGGTTTGTGATCGTCACCACAGCGGGACTTGTCACAATGGTATTGGGCGCCGTCATTTCCCTGTTTAAGCACGATCTGAAGGCATTGCTGGCATATTCAACTGTCAGTCAACTTGGCTTGATTACCATGCTTTTGGGGACCGGGACCGCGTTTGGCGCGATGGCAGCCGTGTTTCACATCCTCAACCACGCCACGTTCAAGGCCGCCTTGTTCATGTCCGCAGGGATCATCGACCATGAGACCCATACGCGCGACATCCGGCTCTTGGGAGGGTTGCGCAAATTGATGCCGGTGACCTTCACAATTGCTTCGCTCGCCGCGCTATCATTGGCAGGGATCCCGCTTCTCAATGGCTTCCTCTCAAAGGAGATGATGTTGCAAGAGACCACGGAAACGGTCCTGTTCGGCAGCTATTGGTTGGTGCCGGTGCTGGCAACGGTAGGGTCAGTGTTTTCGGCAGCCTATTCTTTCCGCCTGATTGGGCATGTTTTCCTTGGTCCCGTGCGGGACGACTACCCATCCAAGCCGCATGATCCGCCGGCGGGCCTGTGGTTGCCGCCTGCCCTTCTCATCATTCCTGTCGTGGGAATTGGTGTGGCCCCGTTCCTGATCGAACCGTTCGTCAAGATGGTGACAGCATCCGTTCTGGGCAGTACCGCCGAAGTGCCGACAGCGTATCTGAAGATCTGGCACGGCTTCGTGCTTCCGCTCTACATGTCCATGATCGCCATCGCGGGTGGTTTGGTGATGGTTGCCATCTTCCGCCCGGCCCTGCGCTTTTGGGACAATCTGCCACGTCCCGAGGCCAAACAGATCTTTGACACAATCATCGCCGCCGCCGTTCGCTTGGCGCAGGTTCTGATCCTGCCGCTGCATAACGGAGCATTCTCCCGCTATGCGGCACTTGGAACCACCGTGATTGTGATCGCGGGATACTATGCATGGGCGACAGGAACCGTTGGCAGCCCTGCCTATGATCTGCAATCTGCGGGCCCGGTGCTTATCGCCGGTTGGGCGATGCTGGCTGCGGCTACGGTTGGCATGGTTTTCCTGCACCGCAACCGTTTCTTGTCGCTGATCCTGATGGGGATCGTAGGCCTTATGGTCTCAATCGGATTTGTTTTCCTCAGCGCGCCCGATCTGGCAATGACCCAGTTCACCGTCGAGGTTGTGACCATCATCCTGATGCTGTTGGCGCTGAATTTCCTGCCAAAGACCACACCGATCGAAAGCACGGTCCTGCGCCGATTGCGCGATGCGTCTGTAGCGATTGCAGGCGGCTTGGCCAGTTTCGCAATCGCGTACCACTACATGCTGCGCGATCCGGTCACGACGTCAATATCTGAATTCCATTTGGCCAATGCCTACAAAGGTGGCGGCGGTACCAATGTCGTGAACATCATTCTGGTCGATTTCCGAGGCTTTGATACCTTCGGTGAAATCATCGTACTCAGTATCGCCGCGTTGCTGATCTATGCGTTGACCGAAACATTGCTCTCGGGTCCGGTGCGCGCGCGTCTATTGAAGCGCAAACCAGATCAAGCGCAGGCAGGTGGCGTGCATCCAATGCTGATGGTTGTGCTGACGCGGGGTATCATGCCGGTCGTGATGATGGTGGGTATCTACATCTTCCTCGCCGGCCATAATGAGCCCGGTGGCGGCTTCATTGCGGGTCTGATTGTCTCAATCGGTGTGGTAATGCAGTATATGGCCAGCGGCTTTTCCTGGGCCTCGACGCGGATGAAGTATCCCTATCACGGGGTGATCGGCGCTGGGGTCCTGGTGGCAGGCTTTACGGGGATCGGC
>JBELFK010000159.1:0-5955 GCA_042092935.1 Paracoccaceae bacterium
CCTTGTGAAACACCTTGCCGAGGTTCCAGACCACACCTTTTTCAAGCATCGGTTCACCGCATCCATAACGGTCCGCAATTTCAAGGCAGCGTTTGGCAAAGCAGATCGCACGGCTTCCCATGCCGACACCTTCGTGGTCGTCCAGAACCACGACCGGAATGCCCTGAAGCCCAAGATCCAAGGCCATGCCAATGCCAATGGGCCCGCCACCCATCACGACGACCGGATGGCGGGTGGCCTCGGGTTTGTCCTGATCTGGCGAGCGTTCATACGGGTAGAGCTTGTAGGCCAGCTTGTAGCGTTCATCAAGCATTGGGCGGTATCCTATCTTGAGTTTATGCGGCAAAAACATTCACTTGCAGATCGAAGTTAATCTGACCCCATGGCGGTTGCACGGGACCAGATCGTTCCTTAGCCCTGAAGGGCCTCCCACATGTCGAGATCGCGCTGTGCGGTCCAGATGCGTGGGTTTTCGATGCCGCGCGCTTCGTCGTAGGCCCGCGAAACATTGAACGGCAGGCAATGTTCGTAGATTGCGTAGTCCGAGAACTTCGGATCGCATTCCGCGCGAACGGCGTCCCAGGCCTCTTTCAACGAGCCATTGCGGGCAGCGACTTTGGCGGCTGGTGCATAGGTGCTGTCGACAAAATCGCGTGTGCTTTCGATGGCGCGTTCAACGGCGTCCTTGCCGATCAATGCGCCACCGCGACCGGGGGCGATGGCATCGACATCAAACGACGCGATGTTGTCCAGTGTCATGCCCCATTCGTTGAAATGTCCGTCGCCGCAATAACAGGCCGAGTGGTCTTCTACGATGTCGCCAGTGAACATGACGTTCTGATCGGGCACATGGATGACAATGTCTCCGGCGGTATGGGCTCGGCCCATATGCATAAGGTTGATCTGACGGTTGCCAAGATAAACCGTCATGTCTTCAGAGAACGTGGTCGTCGGCCACGTCAGGCCGGGGATCGACTCGTGCCCCTCAAACAGACGTGGAAAGCGTTGAAATTCACTGTCCCAATCCTCTTGACCGCGCTCAACGACCATCGCGCGCGCCGTATCGCCCATGATGATTTGCTGCGCCCCAAAGGCCGAGGCCCCGAGAACCCGAACCGCGTGGTAGTGCGTCAAAACCACGTGGCTGATGGGCTTGTCCGTGACCGTACGCACGCATTCGATCACCTTGTTCGCAAGACGAGGAGTCGCCTGCGCTTCGACGATCATCACACTGTCGTCGCCAATGATAACGCCGCTGTTCGGGTCACCCTCGGCGGTAAAGGCGTAGAGACCATCACCGATCTCGTCAAAGGTGATTTTCTTTTCGGTCATGTCCCCTTGGGACGCGAATGCTTTTGCCATGAGTGTATTCCTTATGTCGCAGGCCATGCCACAGCGGGCAGGATTTTTCCGGTACAGTCGCCAAAACCGATGGTGAATCCATCGCCGCGTGCGTTGCCACGCAGGGTGAGTGTATCACCGTCTTCGATGAAGCTGCGGGTTTCCCCGGTTTTTAGCATAAACGGCTCGCGTCCGGCCCAGCTGAGTTCCATCAACGACCCATACTCGTCGCGCTTGGGGCCCGAAATTGTACCCGATCCAAGCAAGTCGCCGACATTCATTGCGCAGCCCCCTATCGCGTGATGGCAAAGCTGTTCGGCGGCCGAATAATACATGCGGCTGTAGTTTGTTTTTGCAATCATTGAAGGTTCGCTTGCTGTCTCGGGCTGCATCAATACCTCAAGCTCAATGTCAAATAGCCCATCTTTGGTGCCATCGAGATAGGGCAAAAGCTGAACCTCCCGTTCGGGCGTTGGCGCACGAAAGCTCTCGAGCGCTGCGGCTGTGACGATCCAGGGGCTGATTGTCGTGCCAAAAGCCTTGCCCTGAAACGGGCCGAGCGGCTGGTATTCCCAACCTTGGATGTCCCGCGCGGACCAGTCGTTCAGCAGGACGTAGCCAAAGATCATCTCGTCGGCCTGATCCACTGTGATCGGTTGACCGAAAGCAGACGACGTGCCGACGATGGCCCCCATTTCTAACTCGATGTCCAGCCGCACGGATGGACCAAAGGACGGCATGTCGGCGTCTGGTGCTTTGCGTTGGCCATTGGGCCGATGAATATCGGTGCCCGAAATCACCACCGACGACGCACGTCCGTTGTAGCCGATTGGAATATGCAGCCAGTTTGCCGGAAGATCAGGCGAGCCGCGCAGAATGGACCCCATGTTTTGCGCGTGCTGGCGGCCTGCGTAAAAATCTGTGTATTCACTGACCGCGAAAGGCATGTGCAATTCGGCGTCCGCAAGGGCCACCAGATGCGGTTCAACGGCTGCCCGTTCGGTGCTGCCCTCGACTAGAAGCTCGGTCAGGCGAGACCTCAGGTTCGCCCACATGTCTGGGCCGAGGTCCATGACGTCGTTCCAATACGGAACGTCAAACACGGGCATGTCGCCTAAAGCGACCAAACCGGCTTCTTCAAGCGCTGCCATGTCCAAAACCATATCTCCGATCGCGACGCCGCAGCGCTCCTCGGTGTCCATGGTCGAGAACACCCCATAGGGCAGGTTGTTCAGTGGGAATGGGTGATTGGCGTCATTGGCCGATGTCACCCAGGATTTCAATAAAGTCATTCGCGTTTCCTTTTTGATCGAACTGTTTCGACCTTTGTTATTTTTTGCCCGGCGTGCCGTCGAACTTCTTTTCGATGTCCGACCAGCACTCGATGTAGTCATCCTGAAGCGGCGCCTTGTTGGCGGCAAACGGGGTCAGATGCTGCGGAAAGCGGGTCTCGAACATGAAGCTCATGGTGTTATCCAGCTTTTCCGGCCCAAGCTCGGCGTTTGACGCGCCTTCAAAGGCGTTTTTGTCGGGTCCATGGGGCAGCATCATGTTGTGAAGGCTCATTCCGCCCGGGACAAAGCCCTGAGGCTTGGCGTCATACTGCCCATATATATTTCCCATCAACTCGGACATGATGTTCTTGTGATACCACGGCGGACGGAATGTATCCTCCATCACCATCCAGCGCTCGCGGAACAAGACAAAGTCGATGTTTGCCGTTCCAGGTTGGCCAGACGGTGCCGTCAGCACGGTGAAAATCGACGGGTCGGGGTGGTCAAACAGGATGGATCCGATGGGGCAATAGGTTCTGAGATCATATTTGACGGGCGCGTAATTTCCATGCCACGCCACGACGTCCAATGGCGAATGGCCGATTTTCGTTTCGTGAAACTGGCCACACCATTTGATTGTGACAGTGGAGGGTACGTCCCGATCCTCAAACGCAGCGACCGGAGATTTGAAATCACGACGGTTTGCCATGCAGTTGGCGCCGATTGGTCCCCGCCCGGGGAGCTCAAATTTTTGACCGTAGTTTTCGCAAACAAATCCTCGTGCCGGGCCTTCAAGCACCTCGACGCGGTAAAGCAAACCGCGCGGAATGATCGCGATTTCCTTGGGTTCCAGATCAATGATGCCCAATTCTGTGGCAAACCGCAGGCGACCCTCTTGAGGTACGATCAACACTTCGGAATCGGCTGAGAAAAAGTATTCGTCCTGCATGCTCTGGGTCACAAGGTACACGTGCGTGGCCATGCCGACTTGGGTGTTCACGTCACCCGCCGTTGTCATCGTGCGCATCCCGTTGATCCAGTTCAACGCTTCGCCGGAATGCGGGATCGGATCCCAACGGTACTGGCCCAGAGACGTGACATCCGGCTCAATACAAGGGGCGGATTTCCACAGTGGCACATCGATCTTCGTGTAGCGACCCGAGTGCTTTACCGACGGGCGAATGCGATAGCACCATGTGCGTTCGTTCTGATGCGAAGGGGCCGTGAATGCGGTGCCTGAGAGTTGTTCGCCGTAAAGACCGTAGTTGCATTTCTGCGGCGAGTTTTTGCCTTGGGGCAGGGCACCCGGCAAGGCTTCGGTTTCAAAGTCGTTTCCGAACCCCGGCATATACCCTTGAGAGGTGCCAACAGTTGTCTCGGCTTGGATCATATCGGTCTGCAATCTTTGTTTATTCATTGTCGTCTCCCGTGCGCGTAGGGGTGAATTATTAGTTGAAAATGTAACTAACAAGATTTAGATCACAAAAATGACAGAAAAAAACAGCTTTGACCTCATGCTTTTCCTTCCTTACCTGCTTAATCAGGCGGCCGAGGAAAGCAGTATGGCCTTCCAGAAACTCTACAAAGACCGCTACGGGATGCTACGGACCGAGTGGCGCGTGCTGTTTCACCTTGGGATTTTTGGAGATCGAACCGCGCGAGAAATCTGTGACATGTCGCGCTTGCACAAGACCAAAGTATCGCGCGCCGTTGCAGCGCTCGAGAAGCGTCGATTTATTGTGCGCGAAAAGGTCGAAGAAGATCGCCGCAGCGAAATTCTAAAGCTCACCAAGGCGGGTCAGGATGCCTATAGCGATCTGCGTTCAATTGCTGAAACCTACGACCAGAAAATAAGCACGGATTTGACGGGCGAAGAAGATCGGATACTGCGTCAGGCGCTTGTCAAAATTGCCCGTCTTTAAGCGTCGATGAAATCAGCTAGTGCAGGTCTCTCAAGGCGGGCCAATAGGTCAAGCACCAACCTGCGGCAAGCGATTGCCTTGCAGTCCTGCGGATAAAAACCCTCGGGGACGTCCAAATGACGCAGAATGATGCGACGCCAACTGTGGACAAGAAGCGTGCGCAAAACCGCGCGTTCGATGGCTGTCGGCTTTGTTGGCAAGGCACCTTTTGCGGCCGAAAGAAGCGTGAACAGGCTCGCGTAGCTTTTGTTCAATTCTGGGGGGATGATATGGTTCTTTGACCAGTCTGGAAGCGTCGTATCGCTTAGATCCGTAACAAGCAGTTGCAGTGTCTCGGGAAGGTTTGCCCGTTTACCCAAATAACTGTGAGCGGTTAGGCGCACGAAGGAGCGCGGATCATCAAGAGCGGCGTTGTCGGATTGGTTGTCACTCGTCGCCTCAGTCGTGACAAGCACCCAATCGATCGACTGTGGCGATGTTTGCCCGTAAATGCGTGGTGTGGCCAAGGCCGATTGCTGCATTCCAAACGCTGTCAGAAAATATGAGCGGCTGCGTCCGATGCGCTTGCTTTCGATCCAACCGTCCTTGCGCAACCGGTGCAGCGCCACGCGAAGCGCTTGCGATTTTATGCCCATCTGTTCGGTCATCCTGCCGAGCGTTTGGGCCGAAATCTCATCGCCTTGGTTTTGGGCCAGATCGCCAAAGATCGTCACCACAAGCGACCAAACACGGTGCCGGTCGCCTTGCATCAAAATTTCTAGTGCCTGTTCGTAGCTGCTCATCCGCTAATTTTAGGGGCACATAACATTGGCGGCCAGCCAAAAGCGACAGGTTAAAAGGACACCATTGTCAAAAGCTCATACTCGGCGACAAGCTCGTCGTCCTGATTGGTGAGGGTGACGTGCCAGCGAACCTCGCCGTAGTCCTCGTTGCGTGGGGTTTTGTGTTTGACCGTCAATCTGACCTTGACGCTATCGCCGGGAACAAGCGGTTTCATGAACCGAAGGTTGTCCAGTCCGGTGTTTGCCAAGACCGGCCCGGGATCGGGTTGCACAAACAGGCCAGCCGCGAAACTGAGAAGCAAATAGCCATGTGCAACACGCCCCGGGAAGAATGGGTTCGCCTTGGCGGCATCTTCGTCCATGTGGGCATAAAACGTGTCGCCTGTGAAATGGGCGAAAGTTTCGATGTCTTCAAGCGTCACGGTTCGGGGCTTGGTATAAAGGGTGTCGCCGATGGACAGATCGTTGAATCGACGCGTGAATGGATGGCTGTCGTGGCTGGCTTCGATGGCGTTGGGCACCCATTTCTTGCCGATGGCTGTCAGAATATCGGGGCTGCCCTGAACGGCCGTGCGCTGCATATAGTGCATGACCCCGCGCACGCCGCCCATTTCTTCACCGCCGCCCGCACGGCCA
>JBELFK010000160.1:0-5969 GCA_042092935.1 Paracoccaceae bacterium
ACGGCTAATTCAGCCGCTCCAAGCGCCCCTTTAGCTGGGGCGCTTGCCAATTGGTGCAATGCTCAACCTGATCGATTGCCTATGGATCTGTCCCCTCAACTTCTTCTGCAAGCCTATGCGATGGGTGTTTTTCCCATGGCCGAAAGCCAGCAAGATGAAGACGTCATGTGGATCGAGCCAAAGCTGCGTGGCGTGTTTCCGTTTGACAATTTTCATATATCCCGCTCGCTGGCCAAGGCCATTCAAAAGGCCGACTATCAGGTGACGATCAATCAATCTTTCGCTGACGTCGTCGATGCCTGTGCCGAGCGCGAAGAAACGTGGATCAACGGCGCCATTCGCCAAGGGTACATGGATTTAAATGCGGTCGGTCATGCGCATTCGCTTGAGGTTTGGCGCGGCGGCAAATTGATTGGCGGCGTTTACGGTGTGACATTGGGTGCGGCCTTCTTTGGCGAAAGCATGTTTTCGCGCGCGACAAACGCTTCAAAGATCGCTCTGGCCTATTTGGTGACCCATCTCAGAAAATCTGGATTCATGCTGTTTGATACGCAGTTTTTGACGCCACATCTGGCGTCGCTTGGGGCAATCGAAATCAGTCAGGAAGATTACTTGGCGCAATTGCGGACCGCAGTCCGCGCACCCGAGTCGTTCGATCGTTACTCGGCTGCCCCCTCGGTCACCGAGACGCTGCACCGCTGAACCCAAATGTCGTAGCGTTGATGATCCAGCGCGTTCAACGCGGGCGACGACGCCACCATCCAGCCCGAGAATATGACCTCATCCGCTTCGCGCAGCACCAAATAGGCAAAGGCTTCACCAGTCGGATTGTCTTCGGGGTAACGACATTCTTTCAGTTCGATGTCTAGCAGGCCAAATCGTTGCGGCACACCCGCTGCGACAACGATGTTGTCAGCCGTTCCGTCCAGCTTGTCGATACCGCGCAATATGACCTGATCGATCGACAAGGTTGGCACTTGCACCGTTTCTTCGATCACTGGTTCCTCGACAATCGCGTCGGGATCCAAGGGTTCAAGCGGCGTGACCTCAATTTCCTGAGCAGCAGCGATTGAAGCGGAAAGCATCGCGAGGGCAATTATCCAAAAACGCATCATTCACCACCCGCCACGAATTTGAGCAATAGATTGATGAGACTCACCGAGCTTTGCGTATCGATGATCTCACCACCTTCTTCCAGATTGAACGGAGACCCACCGGGTATGATCTCGATGAAGCTCCCGCCCAAGAGACCCTCGGACGCAACGATCACAGCGCTATCATCAGGGATCTGGACGCTTTCAGCCAAGCTGATTTCGGTCACAGCGCGAAAGGTCGTCGGATCCAACGAAACCTCGGTGACGGTGCCGATTTTGACCCCGGCCAATCGCACGTCAGTCCCCGCCGAGACACCTTCGGCAGATCGAAACGACGCTGACAGGCTATATCTGTCACCGGTTACGCCCAATCCCGTCGATGAAATGAGATAGACCAGAAACGCCGCTGCCACCGCCAATACGATGGCACCAACAAAAATCTCTGATCGTTTTTCGGTCATTTAAGCGGCCTTATTCCGGCGACCACGCCTCGTAATCGCGGCGATCCGATGGGGTCGCCTGACGCAATGAGCCAGCGGGCGCATAGGCAAGGGCCGATCCGGTCAGGTTTTCCTGATGCGGCTGTTCCCAGTCTTTGTGGATCAATGGGCGATCCTTTGGCGTTTCATCCCAGGTGCCGTGCAGCCATCCGTGCCAGTCAGGGCTGATTTTGCTGGCTTCAATGTCGCCGATAAAAATGACCCATCGACGGCTGCCATCACGGTTTGTGTAAAACTGGTTGCCCTGATCGTCTTCGCCGACTTTCACACCTTTTCGCCATGTGTAAAACTGCGTGTTCAGTGTCTGACCATGCCACCAAGTCACTGCGCGCATAACGGTTCTAAAAATGCCCATGGAAGTCTCCGAAATATTTACCCACCATATGAACCATTCTGCATCCAAGGTCCAGAGTTGGAAGAACGACAAAGGGCGGACAATCGCCCGCCCTTCGTAAAAATTGAACTGCAAAGAGCTTAGGCCGAGGCGCCCTCTTGTTGCGTTTCGCCGTATATCATCAAGGGCGCCACGTCGCTTGTGACAACTTCTTCGTTCACGACAACTTCGGTCACCTCGTCCATCCCGGGCAGATCGAACATGGTATCCAGCAATATGTCTTCGAGAATCGATCTCAGGCCACGTGCGCCGGTTTTCCGCTGAATTGCGCGGCGGGCAATAGCGAGCAGCGCATCATCGGTGAATTTCAACTCGGTCGTCTCAAGCTCAAACAATTTTTGGTATTGTTTGATAAGCGCGTTTTTCGGCGCGGTCAGAATGGTGACCAGGGCGCTTTCGTCGAGATCTTCTAGCGTCGCAATAACAGGCAGACGGCCAACAAATTCAGGGATCAAACCGAACTTCAGCAGATCTTCCGGCTCAAGCTCTTTGAAAAGCTCGCCAACACCACGATCATCGTCGTCGCGCACATCCGCGCCAAAGCCCATAGCCGAGCCTTTGCCGCGTTGCGCAATGATGCGATCCAGGCCAGCAAACGCGCCGCCACAGATGAACAGGATGTTCGTGGTGTCCACTTGCAGGAATTCCTGCTGCGGGTGCTTGCGCCCACCCTGTGGTGGAACGCTGGCGACTGTGCCTTCCATCAGCTTTAGCAACGCCTGTTGCACACCCTCGCCGGATACGTCGCGCGTGATCGACGGGTTCTCCGACTTGCGGGTGATCTTGTCGACTTCGTCAATATAAACGATGCCCCGCTGGGCGCGTTCGACGTTGTATTCCGACGCCTGCAGCAGTTTGAGGATGATGTTTTCGACATCCTCACCCACATAGCCAGCCTCGGTCAGGGTTGTCGCGTCGGCCATCGTAAAGGGCACGTCCAGAATGCGGGCCAGCGTTTGGGCAAGCAACGTCTTACCACAGCCGGTCGGGCCGATCAGCATGATGTTGGATTTCGCCAGCTCAATATCGCCGGTCTTTTGCGAATGCTCCAAGCGTTTGTAGTGGTTGTGCACGGCAACCGAGAGAACCTTTTTCGCCGTCGCCTGACCGATCACATAATCGTCCAGAACCTCGCAAATCTCTTTCGGGGTTGGCACGCCGTCATTGGTTTTCAGTCCGGCGGACTTTGTTTCTTCACGGATAATGTCCATGCAAAGCTCAACGCATTCATCGCAGATAAACACCGTTGGGCCTGCGATCAGTTTACGGACCTCATGCTGGCTTTTGCCGCAAAAGCTACAATAAAGGGTGTTTTTACTGTCCGAACCTGAGCTATTCGACATTCTGTTTCCTTCCGGACATCGCCCGTCTTATTCGGATATAAAACCCGAAAACCTGTTTCCCACACAGCTTAGGACAGCAATCTGCGGTCCACAATGCGAAAATGCCCCCGAAATTTCGGAGGCATCCTGTTTTACTCGTCGTCGCTGGCCGACTTGTCGCGTGGGGCAACAATTTCGTCGATCAGACCCCAATCCTTGGCATCTTCGGGCGACATAAAGTTGTCACGCTCAAGCGCGGCTTCAACCTCTTTCAGCTTACGACCAGTGTGATGCACATAGATTTCGTTGAGACGTTTCTTCAGCTTCAACGTTTCTTCGGCGTGGATCATGATGTCGGTCGCCTGACCCTGATACCCACCCGAGGGCTGGTGCACCATGATGCGGCTGTTTGGCAGTGAATAGCGCATGCCCGGCTCGCCAGCGGTCAACAGCAGCGACCCCATTGATGCCGCCTGCCCGATCACGAGGGTCGAAACCTTGGGGCGGATGTATTGCATCGTGTCGTAGATCGACAGGCCAGAGGTCACGACACCGCCCGGGCTGTTGATATACATGCTGATTTCTTTTTTCGGGTTCTCCGCTTCAAGATGCAGAAGCTGCGCCACGATCAGCGAAGACATTCCGTCATGCACGGGGCCATTCAGGAAAATGATCCGTTCTTTCAACAGGCGCGAGAAAATGTCGTAGGCACGCTCGCCACGGCTTGTCTGTTCGACAACCATCGGTACCAAGGTGTTCATATAAGTCTCATGTGGATCTTGCATTATTACGTCCTGCCTGTTCCGCTATTAGTGATTTAAAAACCGTTCCTAAGAGTCTTAGTGTCGGTGTTTAGGGGCTGCAAGGGCCACCGACAAACAACTGCTCAAATCGGGACTATCTAAAAACAATATCCAATCGGTTACCAGAAAATGGGACCAGCCCGAAAGCAACGATCCTTAATCGACGTTGCTTGATCCGCTAATTTTGGCATATGCTGGGGTCCAGCCTTCGCGATAACGGTTGATTTACTTGTAAAGCAGCCAAGAGTGTGGTTTCGCCAGCTTAACTGCCCAGCGCCGTCTAACTGAAGGGAAATGGTTATGGCACTGCCAAAAATCGAACCGGATATGAACGACGCCGAGTTGGATCGTCTTATCACCAACGCCACGAACGCGTCCAATTTCCTGAAAGCGCTCAGCCACGAGGGCCGTTTGATAATCTTGTGCCACTTGGTATCTGGTGAAAAATCGGTGACCGAGCTTGAGACGTTGCTATCGGCCCGACAGGCAGCGGTCTCGCAGCAGTTGTCTAGGTTGCGGCTTGAGGGTTTGGTGACACCACGACGCGACGGCAAGACGATCTATTACCGCCTGGCCGATGATCGCCCGCGCAAGATGCTGGAAACCGTGCACGAGCTTTTTTGCGACGAGTAACATCGGGTTAAGTTTTTGGTGCAACCAGTTTGAAACCTACGCCGCCGCGCAAGCGGTTGCCATATCAAGGCACAGGATTTGCTCAAGTCCGGCGTTGTCTTCGATCAAGTCCTGAAGCGTAATGTCGTCCAGCGTGGTGTAAAACGCTTCAACCGCTGCCGTGATTGCCGATTTCAGGCGACAGGCGGACACCAGGGGACAGGTGTTGTCGACATCGGCAAAACACTCTGAAACCGTCGCCTTAGCTTCCATCAGGC
Source organism: Paracoccaceae bacterium (assembly GCA_042092935.1). Taxonomy (GTDB): domain Bacteria; phylum Pseudomonadota; class Alphaproteobacteria; order Rhodobacterales; family Rhodobacteraceae; genus JASMHC01. The sequence goes on from JBELFK010000160.1 coordinate 5,004, forward strand.
GAAACACTTTGCCGATTTGAATGTCTTCTGGCTTTTGACCCAGACGGATACCACCGCCGCGCCCTCGGACGGTGTCCAGAAACCCTGCCTGCGCCATTTGGTTCACGACCTGGCCCAAGTGATTTTCGGACGAATTGCATTTACCGGCGATGTCATGTTTGGTCACTAATCGGCCATCGTTCACACCGCAGAACATAAGCACGCGCAACGCGAGGTTTGATCGTTTGGTAATACGCATGGATCCTCCAAGGGCGGCAGAAAGCTGTATTTTCGATACAGCGATTCCGCTGAAATGCCCTTGATCTGGATCATGAAAAGGCCGCCGCGGGCCAAGTGGGTCAAAACGCCCTAGTCAATTCGGGCGTTTGGAAAGAAAAGTTGCTGCCCATCAACTTTGAACGCAGCAATCGCCGCCTGCCCCTGCGCGCTTCGCAACCACGCCGAAAACTGGTTCGCTTGCGAGGATTTGACCGAGGGGTGCATTTCAGGGTTCACAACGATGATGCCATACTGGTTAAACAGGTCGGGATCACCGTCGAACACCACCGCAAGGTCGCCCTTGTTCCCAAACGCAATCCATGTGCCGCGATCTGTCAAAGTGTAGGCACCAAGCGCCGACGCCATATTCAACGTCGCGCCCATGCCAGAGCCGGTTTCGAAGTACCATTGCATCGCATCGCCCGCAGGAGACAGCCCCGCGTCCGTCCAAAGCCGCCGCTCGGTTTTATGGGTGCCGCTGTCGTCTCCGCGTGAGATGAACTTCGCTTGCGCCGCCGCGATTGCGCTAAAGGCCAATTGCGCTGTTCCGGCCGTTCTGACACCGGCGGGATCGCCCGCGGGGCCGACGATTACAAAGTCATTATACATCACGTCAAACCGTGAAACCCCGAAGCCCTGGGCGACGAATTCTTCTTCGTCTGATTTTGCATGAACCAACAACGCGTCACCGTCGCCATTGGCGGCATT
>JBELFK010000161.1:0-4603 GCA_042092935.1 Paracoccaceae bacterium
CCCCAGAGAGACACATCCTGCACCCGCTCAAGAATCGCGTGAACCTCGTTGTTGAAATCTGCAAAGGCAGCTTCGAGGTTTTTGGGGTCGTCCTTATGGTGCCAGCCCTCGTCTGCCCATTCGTGACGTTCCTGCACGGCGACGATGTTCAGCAATGCGCCACCGCGCAGCGGATAGCAGACCAAGTGGCGTTTTGGCCCCATATAGAGCCTCACCTGCGGCGGAAACTGTAGATCGTTGGGAATGGTTGCGCGCCAGGCAACTTGATGTGTGAAAAACGGCGCCGTTTGGCCAAGGATATTTCGGCGCGCAACCGAGTGCACCCCGTCAGCGCCAACGATCACATCCGCATGCAAACGATTGCCGGTATCGGTGACGACATGCGGGCCGTCAGAATCGCTGATCGTAACCACGTTCTGCAACAGACGTATCTTTACACCAGCGGCACGTGCGCCGTTCGCCAGCACATCCACCAAGTCTGCCCGATGAACGAACAGATAGGCCTGCTCGGCTGGCAGGGTTGTAAGATCGAGATAGGTGACCTCGCGCCCGTCCGCGTAATTGCGTAAGGACACGCCCTCGCCCCTGACGGACATGGCGCTCAGCGCATCTTTCAGCCCAAGCGCCTCAATGACGCGCAGCCCGTTCGGGCTGATCTGCAATCCGGCGCCGACTTCCTTTATGGCTTCGGCTTGCTCAAGCACCGTGACGTCAGCGCCATTTTGCGCGGCGGCTGTCGCGAAAGCCAGCCCGCCAATTCCACCGCCAATGACGCAAACCTTCATGTCCCAGTTGCCTTTATTCGTTTAAAGCAAAAAGCGCCGAAGCTGTTGAGCCGGCGCTTTTTGATGTCTTTGTCATAGTCCCAATCGATCAATCGTCGCGGTGAACTTTTTCACGACGTTCGTGGCGTTCCTGAGCCTCAAGGCTCATGGTCGCGATCGGGCGTGCATCCAGTCTGCGCAACGAGATAGGTTCACCCGTCACTTCGCAATAGCCGTATTCACCTTCATCAATCCGCCGAAGGGCAGATTCAATCTTGGCTACCAATTTGCGTTGACGGTCACGTGTCCGAAGCTCAAGAGCGCGGTCTGTTTCCTCGCTCGCGCGGTCAGCAACGTCAGGAATATTGCGGGTGTTGTCCTGCAACCCTTCGATTGTGTCCTTGCTGTCGATCAAAAGATCGTTCTTCCAATCAACCAGCTTGCGACGGAAATATTCTGTCTGACGCTCGTTCATGAAAGGCTCGTCTTCTGCCGGCCGATAGTCTTCGGGTAAAAACACTTCTTGCTTCAAGCTCTTTTTCCCTTGTTTGGTCCCTGTCCGAATCCGCAGATCAAAGACAGTGGGAACCTCCTCTTCCTGAGGGAGGTCATAGTCCTCTGAATAGGGATTGTCACTACACAAAGCTCATGAATTGTGGTCAAAACCCTAGAAGCTCATAAATGCGATCCTGTTGAAAAGATTCGGAATATCCTATGAAATTTGAAGGCACCAAAAGTTACGTCGCGACAGATGACTTGACCGTAGCTGTGAATGCAGCCGTCACACTTGAACGACCACTTTTGGTCAAAGGCGAACCTGGAACCGGCAAGACCGAGTTGGCCAAACAGATTGCACAGGCATTGAATCTGAACATGATCGAGTGGTCGATCAAGTCCACCACCCGCGCGCAACAGGGTCTTTACGAATACGATGCCGTTAGCCGCCTTCGTGACAGCCAACTGGGCGACGAACGGGTGCACGATGTGCGCAACTACATAAAGAAGGGCAAACTCTGGCAAGCCTTTGAGGCCGGTGAAAAGATGGTGCTGCTGATCGACGAGATCGACAAGGCCGACATCGAGTTTCCAAACGACCTGCTTCAAGAGCTCGATAAGATGGAGTTTCACGTCTACGAAACCGGCGAGACGATTAGGGCCAAGGTTCGCCCCATCGTTATCATTACCTCAAACAACGAAAAGGAATTGCCCGACGCATTCCTGCGCCGCTGCTTCTTCCACTACATCCGCTTTCCCGATGCCGACACGATGCGCAAGATCGTCGAGGTGCATCACCCTGGAATCAAACCTCAGCTTCTGACCGAGGCTTTGACGCAGTTTTACGAAATCCGCGAACAAACCGGGTTAAAGAAAAAGCCCTCAACATCCGAGGTTTTGGACTGGTTGAAGCTGCTGTTGGCCGAGGATCTAACAGCCGATGACCTCAAAAAGACATCCGGGTCTTCCCTGCCGACGCTACACGGTGCTTTGCTGAAAAATGAACAGGACGTTCACCTGTTTGAGCGACTCGCATTTCTGGCCCGTCGCCAAAATTGACTGGTTTCTGCCTTAATTCTGCCGCAAACTGTTCACTCTGACGCTCCAATGGCTAATCTTTGGGGGTTAATGTCATAGGATAGGTGAACAATTGCCCCCCCAAAAACACATTTCTGTTCGTGCCGTTTCGAATTGTGACTACAAAGAGTGGCGTCGTTTATGGACGGCGTATCTGGAGTTTTACAATTCCGAAGTATCCGAGGATGTCTACGAAACGACATTCCGGCGATTAACGAGTAACGAACCGAACGAGTTTAACGGTATGTTGGCAGTAGACGAAAACAACAAAGTGGTCGGATTGGTCCATTTCCTGTTTCACAGACACGCGTGGAAAGTGGAAAATGTATGCTATCTGCAAGACCTCTTTGCGTCTGCTGAAACACGCGGCCAAGGGATTGGGCGTGCGCTTATTGAAGCTGTCTATGCGGAAGCGGACAAAGCTGGCGCGCCTTCTGTCTATTGGCTGACGCAGGATTTCAACGAAACCGCCCGTAAGCTGTATGACCGTATCGGCAACCTGACACCGTTTATCCGGTATCAGCGGGGATAAATATGCGCAAAGTCATCATTCCACTTTTGTTTACCCTTGCGGGTTGCAGCACCACCGGCGGACCATTCGAAGTCGCCACACGTGGCTATGTCGCTGCCCCTCAGGCCGAGTTGCCTGAGCTTAAAGTGGAACCGACGCGCGTTGCTGCGGTTCAGCGATCGAACACCTCGATTGCGCAAGATTTCCTGACGCTGAATTTCGCCTTAGAAAGCGGCACGCCGCTTTATCAACTAACACGGTTTGAAGGCCCGATTTCGGTCCGCCTTGACGCCGACGCCCCGCTGACGGCCAAAAACGATCTGTCGAATTTGCTAAACCGCCTGCGCAACGAGGCCGGTCTGAACATCTACGCCACCACCTCAGCCGACGCCAAGATCAACATCGAGATGGTGACGCGTGCACAGATCAAACGTCTGGTTCCAAATGCCGCCTGTTTTGTTGCACCCAATGCACGCTCACTGGCGGATTACGCCGTCAAGCGTCGTACAAGCGCCGGTCGGTGGGCATCTATGACGAATCGCCAAATGATGTCGATTTTCTTGCCTTCCGACGCCAGCCCCAAAGAGGTGCGCGATTGCCTGCACGAAGAATTGGCACAAGCGCTTGGTCCGGTGAACGATCTCTATTCGCTGTCCGACAGCGTCTTTAATGACGACAACATCCATTCCACGCTGACCTCATTCGACATGCTCGTACTGCGTGCACAATACGACCCAGAGCTTTCCAACGGCATGAGCCGCGCTGAGGTTGCGGCGCGTCTGCCAAGCATTCTGGCCCGCATCAATCCAAACGGCAACTCGGTTCAGGCAACGCCATCCGCAGGCATTTCACCGCGCTGGAACGAGACAATCCAGACTGCACTGGGTGCTGGCACCTCTGACGCTGACCGCATTTCTGCCGCACAACGCGCCGTCTACATCTCGACTGTTGAAGGGTTCGAAGACGTCCGCGCAGGCTTTAGCTACTTTGTCTTGGGCCGCGTCACTATGGGCAGCTCGGCCGAGGCCAGCAAACGCGCCTTTATGGCCGCTGATCGCGCTTATGCGGCCCTGCCCGGCACCAGCCTGCATCGCGCTTTTGTCGCCACGCAGCTTGCCGCCTTCACCCTTGCGGAGGGCGACACGATTGGCACAATCAACATCGTCCGCCCCTTCATGAACATCGCCAAGCAAAGCGGAAACGCTGCACTTCTATCAACAATGATGCTGCTTGAAGCCGAAGCGCTGGAAATGGCTGGCCAAGTGTCGCAGGCACGTTCGGTCAGGGTGGACAGTTTAGATTTCGCACGTTACGGATTTGGCTCAGAAAAGGCTGTTGAGGCGCGTCTAAGAGAGATCGCCGCACTCAGCCCGAGCTAAACGGGGTAACCATCATGCTGCCAATCATTATCGGGCTTTTAGGTGCGATCATCGGGGCAGTTATTGCCAAACGCCGTCAGGGTAAGCCGCTGGACATTGCGCAATACGCAGGTGCCTATTTTATTGCTTTCGCAATCGTCGGGCTTGTTCTGAACATCCTGCTGTTGCGCATGATCTAAACTCATGTTCCTGCCGTTTTTTGAAAACCTCCGAAAAACCGGCATCCCCGTCAGCTTACGCGAATTTCTCAGCTTTCTGGAAGCGATGAAGGCTGGGCTGGTCACCTATGACATCGAGGGTTTCTATTACCTCGCCCGCGCGGCCATGGTCAAAGACGAACGCAATCTGGACCGCTTTGATGTGGCCTTTTCCGAGAC
>JBELFK010000161.1:4703-5928 GCA_042092935.1 Paracoccaceae bacterium
CGCTGGGCGCGTGACGGCGCACATGAGGAACTCGACCTCGATCACACCATCCGCGCGACGGCAGAGCATGGCTATCTCGACGTCAAAACCCGCCCCGAAAAGCACAACGCGGTTAAGGTCGTTTTGTTTCTCGACGTTGGCGGTTCGATGGACGACCATATCCGCGTGGTTGAAGAGTTGTTCAGCGCCGCGCGCACAGAATTCAAACATCTGGAATACTACTATTTCCACAATTGCCTGTATGAGGGCGTCTGGCGCGACAATGCCCGCCGATGGGACGAAGTGACATCCACGCAAGAGGTTTTGAACACCTATGGCGCTGATTATAAATGCATTTTCGTCGGAGACGCATCAATGTCCCCCTATGAAATCGCCTATCCCGGTGGCGCGAATGAGCATTGGAACCCTGAAAGCGGTCAGGTCTGGTTGGACCGCGCCCGCACCCAATGGCCCGAGCATCTCTGGATCAATCCGGTGCCGGAAAAATACTGGGATTATACGCAGTCCATTGGCATGGTCCGCGAGATTTTCGAGAACCGGATGGTGCCAATGACCCTCGAAGGGATCGAGCGCGGGATGAAGGAATTGGGGCGGTAGACACGCCCCTAAATGATTTAAGCGTTCACGTCTACAACAACACGGCCCTGAACCTGACCCTTCAGGATGTCCTTGCCCAAGGCAGGAAGATCAGACAGCGTCGCGGGTTTCACCATTGCTTCCAGCTTGTCCATTGGCAAGTCCTTGGCGATCCGTTCCCACGCGCGAACACGATTGGCGTAGGGCTGCATCACACTGTCGATCCCAAGCAAGTTCACGCCGCGCAGCAGGAACGGAATAACCGTCGCCGGCAATCCAGCGCCGCCTGCAAGCCCAACAGCAGACACTGACGCGCCGTATTTCATCTGCCCAAGGACGCGGGCCAACATGTCGCCACCCACAGCATCCACGCACCCTGCCCATGTTTCGGCCTCAAGCGGACGCTTCGTGGTTTCGTTGATCTCGTCGCGCGCAACAATTTGCGTTGCGCCCAAGCCGCGCAGATAGTCCTCGGTCTCGGGACGCCCAGTGACAGCCGCAACCTCATACCCAAGATTGGCCAGGATCGCCGTCGCCACCGAGCCGACGCCCCCCGCAGCACCGGTCACCAAAACCGGTCCATGGCCTGGCTCCAGCCCGTGATCCTCAAGCGCCATAACGGCCAACATCGCCGTAAAACCGGCGGTGC
>JBELFK010000162.1:0-5912 GCA_042092935.1 Paracoccaceae bacterium
TCTGACGTGGCTGTCCGTATTATCATGACAAGATCACTTCCCCCCGAGGGGTTTGCAGAATGGCCGTCACGCGCGTTGCGTCGCGCTGCGCAATGCTTATGCGCGGATCATCCAGCAATCCAGTCAAGGCATCCGCCAATCCAGACGGCTCAGGATGCTCCAAAATCACTTGCGAAAGACGGCAACCACTGGGCGTCAAACGCTCGGCTGCCTTTGGCCCCGCGCCCCAATCGAGCATCATTGGCGCAAGCCCCTCAAAGGGTGTTTGGCCGTCGTCAATAACGGACATGTCCCACCGAAGGTCACCCCGCGAAAGCAAGGTCGGGGAAACGCCGTCGCCGAACAAAACCGTCACATCACCGGCCAGGTCGTCGCTTTGCGCCACCCAATTCGTCACTCTTGGCAGGCCGCGAAATTCATCAAGCCCAAACCATCGTTTGCGCGCCAACGGCGGCGCATCTGGGTCGATCGAAATCACCTCGAGATAAAGACCGTCTTCCAGCCCGAGCAATAGATTATGTGTTCCCATCAACTCGTGCTTGCCGCCAGTTTGCATCTGAACCCCAAGCAGGTCTTCAACAAATTCACGCCCCTCGGCCAGACACTCTGCCGCTACAACGATATGATCCAGAACCAACATCTTGCGAAATATCTGGCAGGAATTCCCAGCGCCGACAAGGGCGCACAAAACCATAAGGGCAAAGGAAAGCCCCTTGCCCTTTATCTTGCCAAAAAATACCTCGGGGGGAGCGCGAGGGGGTCGGAACCCCCTCGCCTGCGCCTAGCCGTCCACACGAATAACGGTGTTTTTGGGATCATACGGGCTGTCTTGCTGCACCTCTGCATCCCAAAGCTGATCGAACATCTTGACTTTGAGCTTGGTTCCGACGGCCGCATGCTCTGGCTTTACATAGCCCATGCCAATCTGCTTGCCGAAATGCACGGAATATCCGCCAGATGTCAGACGGCCAATGCGGGTTCCGTCTTCTGCATAGAGAACCTCACGGCCCCATGGGTCTGCATCCTCTGGCCCGTCGATCAGGACGGTGACACAGGTTGAACGGATGCCCGTGGCCTCCATCGCAGCTTTGCCCTGAAACTCTTTGCCGAGATCAACGAACCGAGGCAAATCCGCCTCAAGCGGTGTCGCGTCGCGACCAAGCTCGTTGCCGAAAGCGCGATAGCTTTTCTCTTGGCGCAGCCAGTTTTGGGCGCGGCCACCAACCAGTTTCATTCCGTGCTTTTCACCCGCCTTTTCCAATAGATCGAACAAGTAGTTCTGCATCTCGATCGGGTGGTGCAACTCCCATCCCAACTCGCCGGTGTAGGCCACGCGGATTGCATTCACAGGGCACATGCCCAGCTCGACCTTTCGGGCAGACAGCCAAGGGAACCGCTTGTTTGACAAAGCGGTGTCAGGGTCTGCGTCTTTGATGACGTCTTTGAGGACATCGCGTGATTTTGGGCCAGCGATCGCAAAAACACCCCATTGCGTTGTGACGTTCTGGATTTCGATATAGCCGAATTCAGGGGCCTTATCCGCCGCGGACTTGCGTAGGAAGTCTGCGTCATAGTCCGTCCATGCACCGGCGGAAACGAGGTAGTATTCATCCTCGGCCAAACGCACGATTGTGTATTCTGTGCGCGTCGTTCCATGGGCCGTCAGGGCGTAGGTCAGGTTGATGCGACCGATCTTGGGCAGTTTGTTGCAGGTGAACCAATCCAGAAACTGCGTCGCGCCAGGACCTTTGACAACATGCTTGGTAAAGGCCGTGGCGTCGATCAACCCGACTCCATTGCGCACGGCCTCTGCCTCGGCCTTGGCGTGGTCCCACCATGCCCCACGGCGGAAGCTGCGACTGTCGTGGTCAAAATTGTCTGGCGCGTCCAGCGGGCCAAAGTAATTCGGGCGCTCAAAGCCATTCACACAGCCAAACTGCGCACCCCGTGCCTTTTGGCGATCATAGGCCGGTGCCGTGCGCAGGGGGCGACAGGCCGGACGTTCCTCGTCTGGGTGGTGGAGGATATAAACGTGGTCGTAACATTCTTCGTTTTTGCGCGCCGCGTATTCGGTGGTCATCCAATCGCCGTAGCGCTTGGGATCAAGGCTCGCCATGTCGATCTCGGCTTCGCCATCGACCATCATCTGCGCAAGGTAGTACCCCGTGCCACCCGCCGCTGTGATGCCAAAGCTGAAACCCTCGGCCAGCCACATATTGCGCAGTCCGGGTGCCGGACCGACCAAGGGGTTGCCGTCTGGTGTGTAGCAAATCGGGCCGTTGAAATCGTCTTTCAGACCGCTTTCCTCGCATGATGGAACGCGGTGGATCATTGCCATATATTGTTCCTCGATCCGTTCGAGATCGAGCGGAAACAGATCAGCGCGGAAGCTGTCGGGAACGCCGTACTCAAAGCAGGCAGGTGCATTCTTTTCGTAGACACCCAGTATCCAACCGCCGCGTTCTTCGCGCACGTAAGATTGCGCATCGGCATCACGCACGACGGGGTGCTCGTCTCCTCCGTTTTTACGGAAATCGACCAATTCCGGATCCTGATCCATCACGATGAACTGGTGTTCCACAGGAATTGCCGGAATTTTGATCCCGAGCTTCTTGGCCGTCGTTTGCGCATGGTTGCCCGAGGCCGTCACGACATGCTCCGCCGTGATAGTGATCTGCTCGTCCGAGGCGATCAGATTGCCACCCTTTTCGACCATTTTTGTGCAGGTGACCTCCCACGCGTCCCCGTTCCAATGGAAGGCATCCGCTTGCCATTTCCGTTCGATCATCACACCACGTTGACGCGCGCCCTTGGCCATCGCTTGGGTCACATCGGCGGGGTTTATGTAGCCATCGGTATTGTGATAAATCGCGCCTTCCAAGTCCTCGGTGCGGATCAGCGGCCAGCGTTCTTTGATTTGTTCAGGGGTCAACCACTCATAGGGGACGCCACAGGTTTCGGCCGTTGAGGCATAGAGCATGTATTCATCCATACGCTCTTTCGTCTGGGCCATACGGAGGTTGCCTACGACCGCAAATCCAGCGTTCAGGCCGGTTTCTTCTTCCAGAGTCTTGTAGAATTCGACCGAGTATTGGTGAATATGAGTGGTCGCGAAGGACATGTTGAAAAGCGGCAGAAGACCGGCGGCGTGCCACGTCGAACCTGACGTCAACTCGTCCCGTTCAAGCAGCATCACATCGTCCCAGCCTGCCTTTGCCAGATGATAAGCAATCGATGTACCGACGGCACCACCGCCAACGACCAAAGCCTTCACTTGTGTTTTCATGTCCACAGAATCCCAAAGTTGTTTGGCGGGAATATGCCTTCCCGGTTCGAAAAAATTGCGGTCCAGCCGACCCATGTTAGCGCGAAACCGACCTCAGCCTGTTGTGACTAACGTGCGCGCGCAGTATCACGTTGGCAATGGTCACAAGGAAACGGGCTAAAATGCAAGTCTGTCAAACTGTTGCGGCGATCCGCCAAGTGGTTGCGCACTACCGATCCCACAATGAATCTGTGGCTTTGGTTCCAACCATGGGCTTCTTGCACGACGGACACATGCAGTTGGTCCGCAAGGCACATGAGGTCGGGGATCGTGTCGTCGTATGGATTTTTGTTAACCCAACCCAGTTCGAAAAAACTGATGATCTGGCCGCCTACCCTCGTGATTTGGACCGCGACTTGGCGATGTTGAAGGCTGAGGGCGTCGATGCCGTTTTCACACCACAAGCCGACGAAATTTATCCCGATGGCGCCGAGACCATCGTTGAGACCACTCGCATGGCCAATATCTTGCACGGGCTGGTGCGGCCCGGCCATTTTCGCGGCGTCACCACCGTCGTGACCAAGTTTTTCAACATTATCCAACCCGATTTCGCAATGTTTGGCGAGAAAGACTACCAACAATTGCAGGTTATCAAGCGCATGGTGCGTGACCTTCATATGCCAATCGAAATTGTTGGCGTGCCCACGGTTCGGGAAAAAGACGGCCTTGCGATGTCGTCGCGCAACGTGCGCCTCAACGATCAGGAGCGCAAAGCGGCAGTCGTTCTCAACCACGCGCTTGACCATGCCGAGGCAATAGCCTCGACACGCCCGACGGCAACTCAAATACAAAACCAAATCGCCAGCCTGATAGCCCAGCAACCACGCGCCCGACTTGAAGGCTGCGACGTGGTGCAAGCCGAAACCCTGATCGCCATCGACGGGCCAATCAACGGCCCGACCGCAATTATGATCTCGGTACAGGTTGGCCCCGTGCTATTGATCGATCAACGTGTATTCTCTCCCTAAAGGAGCCAGCCCATGAGCACTCAAACCAAAATCAGACGCATGACCGTTCCCGAACTGCGTGCGCGCAAAAACGGTGAACCGATTGTTTCGCTTACGTCTTATCACGCGCACACCGCTGCCGTCGTCGACAAGTTTGCCGATTTCATCCTTGTGGGCGACAGCCTAGGGATGGTGATGCATGGGATGGAGAGCACCATCGGTGTTTCTCTTGAATTGATGATTATGCACGGCAAAGCCGTCGTCCGTGGCACCAAACGCGCGCTTGTGGTGGTGGACATGCCTTTTGGCAGCTACGAGGAAAGCCCAGAACAGGCGTTCCGCAACGCTGCACAAATCATGATGGACACGCAGTGTCAGGCGGTGAAGCTCGAGGGCGGCGCACGCATGGCAGAAACGATCCGTTTTCTGACCGAACGCGGCATCCCTGTCATGGGCCACATTGGCCTGACGCCGCAATCGACCAACGCGATGGGCGGGTTTAAAACCCAGGGCCGTGATGAAGATACCTGGAAGATGCACATCGAAGACGCCAAAGCCGTCGCCGAGGCCGGTGCCTTTGCGGTCGTCGTCGAAGGTGTGGTTGAGCCTTTGGCCGTAAAGATTACCAACCTGATCGACGTTCCAACCATCGGAATTGGTGCGTCAAATCAATGCGACGGCCAAATCCTCGTGCTTGAGGACATGCTTGGCCTCAATCCCTGGACGCCAAAATTTGTCAAGGTTTACGGCAACCTTGGTGGCATGATTGAAAAAGCAGTCGAGGATTATGCAACCGAAGTCAAATCACGCGCCTTCCCCAGCGAGGACGAAGTTTATCGCTGAGAGTTGCGTTTCCAGGGACATTCAAAAAGGTCAGAAATTTATGCTTTCGGGTCTTGCGGACTCATAAGGTCTTGAGTAATTAGCACGTCACTGTTGGGATGTAGCCAAGTGGTAAGGCAACTGTTTTTGGTACAGTGTATCGTAGGTTCGAATCCTACCATCCCAGCCAGTCACTTCCTCTGACATAAGCGATACGAGTGCGGCGTTAGATAGTGTCGACATATCCGCGGGTTACGTGCTGAGGCCTGACTCGCAGACTGTCACTTTGGTCCATTCTGGCCATGAACATACCATCAGTCTGAGGTGGTCATTTTCGCGATACGAGGTTGGTAAGGGGCTCTTAAAGAGTCGCGATCAATGCGCGTTGCTCGTCCCAGTTCGTTGGGATGGCGTGGCGCAAGCACCAATCTGAGGTGAAGCCAAACGGCTGCATTCCGTTTAGGACATCGCGGACAATGTCAGGCGCAAGGAACGCCAGATCAATCACCTGCTGTATCCGGCGCTTTGATGTCTGATCGGTCTCTGCAATTTGCGAGAAGGTTTTGCCTGACTTGATCTGCTCGAACCAGTGATGTGCTTTGGCGATATTGCTGATGAGTGTCTCGTCACGCTGACTTGGCGCATCGGCGAATATCAGTTTAGATTCCACTCCGCGCTTACGCAGCTGGAATGGCGTTGTGATCGTCAGTGTGTCTGGTTCAAAGCCAGTTTGATCGCAACCAATCAAGGATGCTATTCGTGTTGCGTCGAGGGTCACTGTCATCGCACCAAGTTTCAGATCGATACGCTCTACAAAT
>JBELFK010000163.1:0-5850 GCA_042092935.1 Paracoccaceae bacterium
GGCGACTTCGTTGATCTTGGTGATCGTCAGCACAGGGCTTGCCGCCGAGGTATTTTCTTTGCCCAGAACGTTGATGGTTTCGGTGCCACCTTGGGTGATATTGGCAGTGTCGTCCTGCGCGACGATGGCGGTTTGCACCGATCCACCGGCAATCAGAAGGTTGGTATCATAGCTGCTGTCGCCCGCATCCGCCACGCCGACGACAAGGGTATTCAGCCCGGTCGTGTTCACCGGCGCGACAAAGGTTAGGGTGATCGTGAACCCGTCCATCTCGGTGTTGTATTGGTCGCCGGTGTTATCGATATAGATGTTCTGATTGGCGTCATTGATGTTGCCGATGGTGGCCGTACCGTCGCCGATTGAAATTGAGGCGGGCTGACCGTTGACCCAGACCCCAATCGTGTCGTTGTAGCTTAGGAATTCGGGATATTCCTCGGACGCCAGAACAAAGTCGATCGTCAGCGTGTCGCCCGTGGCGTAGAAATCGATCTCGAGATACGACGCGTCATAGGTATTGGTCCCAGCGATGGCATTGAAGGCGGCGTTGTTGTTTTCACCGCTGGTGTTGGTCGTCGTACTACCAGAGCGGTTTGTGTTGAAGCTATTATTGCCATTGGTGAAATCCGCGGCGCGGCCCGTCGACAGGATCACGCCGGTGTCGGCTGGTGCGACGCCTGCGCTCGTGGTGTCGGCCCCGGTGTAAATACCGGACGACCTTGAATCACCATAATAGGTAGCAGAATCCACGGTGACGCCATCACCGAAGATCTCATTGGCCATATCAAGGGCCGAGGCCCCTGTGTTCAGATTTAATTCGACCGCTCTGGGCATTGCCTGATACCAATACTCGTACCACATGTCTCGGTTGTCCCGAGTTGCGGACTAAAATGCGTTCGAAATGTGGCAAAAATTGGGCAGGCCTTGATCAATTCGACGGAAAAGCCAGCCTAACCAAGGGATTAGGACGCACGACGTCGCGTCAACTTCTAGGATCTGCCACGTTTTTCGAAGCGGGGCAGCATGGCGCTAAAGTCCGCGCCCAAGCCGTCTTCATTCTCGACAAACTGCGTGTAAAGCTCGGTCGCGGCCAGACCCATTGGCGTATCGGCGTCCGCGGCCTCGGCGGCTTGCTGCGACAGGCGCAGGTCTTTCAGCATCAGTTCGGCGGCGAAACCGGGCTTATAATCGTTGTCCGCAGGCGATTGCGGGCCGACACCGGGGGCGGGGCAATAGGCGTTCATCGTCCAGCTATAGCCTGATGAGGTGCTGACCACGTCGAACATTGCCTGACGGTCAAGCCCCAGTTTGTCAGCGAGCGCAAAGGCTTCGCAGGTGCCGATCATGGTGATGCCGAGGATCATGTTGTTGCAGATCTTCGCGGCCTGACCATTGCCTGAGGGGCCGCAGTGGACGGCCTTTTGGCCCATCACTTCGAACAGAGGAAGGGCGGTGTCAAAGCCGCTTTGATCGCCACCGACCATGAACGTCAGTGTTCCAGCCATTGCCCCGCCGACGCCGCCCGAGACCGGCGCATCGAGAGTGGACAGCCCCGCCGCTGTCGCCTGTTCTGCAACTGCACGCGCACTTTCCACATCCACCGTTGAGCAATCGAGAAAGACCGCACCGGATTTCATCACGGGGATGATCTGATCCGCAACTGCACGCAAAATCGCTCCGTTGGGCAGCATGGTAATGACAACATCCGCGTCCGTCGCAGCCTCGGCGGCGGTCGGGGCCTTGGTCACGCCTTCAATCGACACATCCGCCGTGTCAAAGCCCGCGACTGAGAAGCCTGCCTTGGCCAGATTGGCCGCCATAGGCCCACCCATATTTCCCAAACCGATAAACCCGATTTTCATGGTGTCTTCCTCTTCCTCAAAACTCAGAGCGTTTTTGCCGAGCGGGATCAGCATTTTGCTGACGGCGACAGGGGGCACTTTCTTTAGCTCATGCTGCCAGTTCGGCGTGCGATCCTTATCGATGATCTGGGCGCGAATGCCCTCGATAAAGTCCCCGTGCTCCATTGCGCGATAGGTAAAACGATACTCCATCTCAAGCGCCTTGCGCATGGTCAGGTTTCGTCCCCGCAACCTGTGGATCATCTCGACCGTGCAAGCCATCGACAGAGGGGCATTCCGCGACAGCTTCTTTAGCGCATCTGTGGCAAATGCGCCTTCGTCATGTTCGAGATTGTTGACGATGTCGCTGAGCGATTCACCGGCAAAATGCACATCAATTTCCGCTTGCAGGGCCAGCAGGGGTGCCTCGGGCGCATCCTGATACGCCTGTTCAAGAACCGTGATGTCGCCCGAGGTTTCGAGCGCCTCGATCAGGGTAGGCCATTGGGTTTCAGGAATGAACCCATCCGCAAAGCCCACAGCCATCGCATCGCCCGCCGTCATCCGCGCCGCCGTCGTCCCGAGGTATTCGCCCAAGCGTCCCGGTGCGTTGGCCAGCACATAGCTGCCGCCGACATCAGGGATCAAACCGATCCCGCATTCTGGCATGGCGATCTGGCTGCTTTCACCCACGATGCGGTGTGATCCATGACAGCCGACCCCAACGCCGCCACCCATGGTGAAGCCTTGCAGAAAACTGACAACAGGTTTGGGGTATTCCGCAATGCGATTGTTCATCCGGTATTCGTCAAACCAGAATTTGCGTCCGTAGTCGTAGTCGCCCTTGGTTCCGGTGTCATACATCTCGGCTATGTCACCGCCCGCGCAAAAGGCTTTCTCGCCCTCAGCATCGATTATCACCAGCGCAACACTGTCGTCTTTGGCCCATACTTTCAGCGCCTCGTCGATCTGGAGGCACATCTGATAAGTCAGGGCGTTAAGAGCCTTTGGACGTTGCAGGGTGATGCGACCCGCGTGGCCGGTTTTGCGGATGGAAATGTCTGTCATTATCCCCGCTCCGCCAGCAATTGCCGTGCCACGATCAATCGCATGATCTCATTCGTACCTTCAAGGATCTGATGCACCCGCAGGTCGCGGACGATTTTTTCAATCCCGTAGTCAGCCAAATATCCGTAGCCGCCGTGCAATTGCAGGCAGTCGTTGGCCACCTTGAATGCCGTATCCGTCACAAAGCGTTTGGCCATGGCGCAGAATTTGGTGGCGTCCGGGGCTTTGTTGTCCAGCTTCCATGCCGCTTGGCGCAGGAAGGTGCGGGCCGCCTGAAGCTCAATCTCCATATCCGCCAAACGGAACTGCAACGCCTGAAACTGGTCGATGGATTTACCAAAGGCTTTGCGTTCGCCCATATAGGTCAGCGTCTGGTTCAGTGCTTGTTGCGCTCCGCCCAGTGCTCCGGCCGAGATGTTCAGCCTGCCGCCATCAAGTCCGGCCATGGCATAGGTGAACCCGCGCCCTTCGTCACCGATACGATTGGCCAAAGGAACCTCGCAGTTGTCGAATTGGACCTGCGCAGTTTCCTGCGAGTGCCACCCCATCTTGCGCTCTTTTGCGCCAAAGGACAGACCCGATGTACCATCTTCCACGATCACGGTTGAAATGCCTTTCGGACCATCTTCGCCTGTGCGCACCATGACGACGTAGGCGTCTGAATAACCCCCACCGGAAATGAACGCTTTGGTGCCGTTGAGGACATAATTCTCGTTGTCTTTTTCGGCCCGTGTTTTCAAAGCCGCCGCGTCCGAGCCTGATCCCGGTTCCGTCAGGCAATAGCTGACGACTTTTTCCATGGTGCACATTTTCGGCAGCCACTCGGCTTTGAAGCTGTCGCTGGCGAATTTGTCGATCATGCCGCCGCACATGTTGTGGATTGACAGGAATGATCCGACCGAGGGGCAGGCCATGGCCAGTGCCTCAAACACCAAAGTCGCGTCCAGACGGGACAGACCCGAGCCGCCGTAGTCTTCGGACACATAAAGCCCGCCAAAGCCCAGCTCGCCGATTTCGGGCCACAGCTCTTTGGGGATTGTGCCCTCAGACTCCCATTTTTTTGCGTTGGGGGCGATGCGATCCTGCCCGAAAGCATAGGCCATGTCGAAAATGGCATTTTGTTCTTCTGTCAGGGCGAAATCCATGGGGCATCTCCGGTCTTCTGGCTGAATTGAACGCTCGTTTATTTCTCAAATGTTGCGAGAGTTTTGCAAGCGAAGCGTGGCGTCACAAACCTTCGGAAAATTCCCCGACGAGTGAGTCCACAACGGCCCTTAAAGCGGCCTGTTTGTCGCCGCCGGCTTGGAGCGTGCGCTTGTAGACGCGGCGCTGGCGATCGGCTGATGTTCCACCAGCGACGATGTCCTTGGCGCGGTTGACTTCGGCGACGCAGTTGAGCGCCTCGGCGTCTTCGCCGATCAAGGCCAGCATTTCGTCAATCAGGTCAGACGCGGGCGTGACGGTGCGTGCACCGAAATCGATCAGGCCTTCGTTGATGCCATAGCGCTGTGCACGCCAGCGATTTTCGCCAACAAGAAAGCGGTCATAGACCCGCCAACGCTGGTTGTTCTTTCGCAACCGCCAGAGCATCCGCATGATGCATTGGGTGAGCGCGGCAAGCGTCAGGGCGTCCTCCATCCGTGGGGAGACGTCGCAAATGCGGTTCTCAAGCGTCTGAAACCGCGCCGAGGGCCGCAAATCCCACCAGATCTTGGTGCTGTCCTGAATCGCACCTGAATCGATTATCATCTGTACCGACCTCTCGTATTCGGGCCAGCTTGAAAAGGCGGGCGGCAGGCCCGTGCGTGGAAGATTGTCAAAGACCGTCAGCCGGTAGCTGGCAAGGCCTGTATCCTCGCCGATCCAATAGGGCGACGATCCCGACAACGCGAGGAGATGCGGCAGGAAATAGGGGAATTGCGCCAGAAAATCGATCCGCGCTTCGTCGTTTTCGATGCCGATATGAACGTGCTGACCGCAGATCAACATCCGTCTGGCAACCCCGGCTAGATCGCGGGACAGGTCGTGATAGCGCGGATTGTCGGTGTGGGTTTGGCGGTGGTAATCGGCCGACGGGTGACACGAAGCGGCAATCGGTGCCATGCCGTATTTATGCGCCACGTCGCGCACGCAGGTCCGCAAGCGGCGAAGATCATCGCGCGCCTCGCCAATGTCGCGGCAGACCTTGGTGCCGATCTCGATTTGGCATTGAAGGAATTCAGGGCTGACTTGCCCCTCAAGTTCGGCGCGGCAATCGTCCATCAGCGCATCGGGGGCTTCGCTCAACTCCAGAGTTTCAAGGTCAACGAGAAGATATTCCTCCTCGATCCCGAGTGTGAAGCTGGGTTCAAAAGCGCTCATGATCCTCTCCCTTTCGTTGAATGGTGACATTCAGACGGGTCAGAGGCAATCATTCAGACCAAGTTTATTTCTTTTGGCCAAAAATATCCCCGAGGGGGTGTGGGGGACCGGCAGTCCCCCACTTGGTCTCGATTAGTCCATGGCTTTGAAGTTGAATTCGCCACCGTCTTTGATGCCCGAGAACCAACGCGAGGTAACGGTCTTGGTGCGTGTGTAAAAACGGAACGCGTCCGGACCGTATTGGTTCAGATCGCCAAACGACGACTTTTTCCAGCCACCAAAGGTGAAATAGGACAAGGGCACTGGGATCGGGAAGTTGATCCCGACCATGCCGACATTCACACGATGCGCAAAATCGCGCGCGGTATCACCGTCTGCGGTGAAGATCGCGGTACCGTTGCCATAGGGATTGTCCATGGTCAGTTTCAGCGCGTCTTCGTAGGTGTCCTTGCGCACCATCGACAAAACGGGGCCAAAGATTTCCTCTTTGTAGATGTCCATATCCTCGGTCACATTGTCGAACAGGGTTGGGCCAACGAAATAGCCGTCCTCATACCCCTGAAGCGAAAAGTCGCGTCCGTCG
>JBELFK010000164.1:0-5834 GCA_042092935.1 Paracoccaceae bacterium
CTCTTCCGATCTGCCGTTCCCGTCATCTATCTGATCGTCTCGCTGGGTGTCATGTTCATCCTGAACGGCCTCGTTCGCTTTATCATCGGACCCGGCGATCAGCGGTTCGCGGATGGTGAGCGCTTTTTGATGAGCGCGCGCGACTTCAAGGCGATGACCGGCCTGAAAGAAGGCCTTGCGATCAAAACCTCGCAGAGCATCACGGTCGTTACCGCTGTGATCGTTGTGATCGCGCTGTTCTGGTTCCTCAACCGCACCCGCACGGGGAAATCCATGCGCGCTTTTTCGGATAACGAGGATCTGGCGCTGCTCTCGGGCATCAACCCCGAGCGCGTGGTTCTTTACACTTGGTTGATCGTCGCCGCCTTGGCGACCATCGCTGGCACGCTTTACGGTCTGGACAAAAGTTTTAAGCCCTTCACCTACTTCCAACTGCTGTTGCCAATTTTCGCGGCTGCAATCGTTGGCGGTTTGGGCAGTCCGGTTGGTGCCATTGCGGGTGGGTTTGTCATCGCCTTTTCCGAGGTCATGATAACCTATGCGTGGAAAAAAGTGCTGACCTATCTTATGCCGGATGCGCTTGATCCCAGCGGGTTGGTTCAGTTGATTGCAACCGAATACAAATTCGCCATCAGCTTCGTCATCCTTGTGATCGTCCTGCTCTTTAGACCAACGGGCCTCTTTAAGGGGAAATCGCTATGAGTGATATTCAAAAGAACCTCTCTTACTTTGCGCTGGTTGCCGTGCTGATTATCGGCACCGGCTTTTATCAAAGCTGGAACTCGGCCCTGTTTATTTTGAACATGGGTCTGGTCAGCGCGATCCTGTCGTTGGGTGTGAACCTGCAATGGGGCATCGCTGGGCTTTTGAACGTTGGCGTCATGGGTTTTGTCGCCTTGGGCGGTGTTGCCACCGTCCTGATCTCAAAAGCCCCTGTGCCTGCGGCATGGGAAGCAGGCGGGCCGCGCATCATGCTGGGTCTGGTGTTTGGGGTTGCCACAATCGCAGCTTTGGTTATCGGCTTTAACCGCCTGCCCAAAGGGCGCATTCGCACACTTGTGTTGATCGCAGTCGCCGTGGGGGGCTTTATTGCCTATCGCGCCATAATCTCGCCCGCGATCAAATCGGTCGAAGCGGTCAATCCGGCACTCGAAGGCTATCTCGGTGGTCTCGGCCTGCCCGTCCTGCTGGCCTGGCCCGTGGGCGGGATACTCGCTGCCGGTGCCGCTTGGGTGATCGGCAAAACCGCCCTTGGGTTGCGCTCGGACTATCTGGCAATTGCAACACTGGGCATTTCCGAGATCGTCGTTGCGGTTCTCAAAAACGAAGATTGGCTGACCCGAGGCGTCAAAAACGTCAACGCCATTCCGCGCCCCGTGCCCTATGAAATCGACTTACAAAACGACCCGGGTTTCGTTGACCGCGCCGCCAGCATTGGGCTTGATCCAACGCTGGCCTCGACACTTTTCGTCAAACTGCTTTACGCGGGATTGTTTGCCATCGTGCTGATCGCGCTGCTGTGGCTTTCGCAAAAGGCTTTGAACAGCCCCTGGGGCCGCATGATGCGGGCAATTCGCGACAATGAAACGGCAGCCCGCGCCATGGGTAAAAACGTCAAGGCCCGCCACCTTCAGGTGTTCATCCTTGGGTCCGCCGTCTGTGGAATCGCCGGGGCTATGATGACCACGCTTGATGCCCAGTTCACGCCAACCGCCTATCAGCCGCTACGCTTCACCTTCCTCGTTTGGGTGATGGTGATTGTCGGCGGGTCGGGCAACAATTTCGGCGCTGTGCTCGGCGGCTTTCTGGTCTGGTTCCTCTGGGTGCAGGTCGAGCCGATGGGTCTATGGCTGATGCAAGTCATCACATCCCCCATGGCCGAGGACAACGCACTGCGTCTTCACCTGATCGAAAGCGCCGCCCACATGCGGCTTCTGACCATGGGGCTATTCCTGCTGTTCATGCTCAGGTTCAGCCCAAAGGGTCTGCTGCCCGAAAGATAAATGGGGGCGCCTTCGGGCGCCCTTTTCTACAGATGGACCTATTTCGGCGGAATGGAATACGTCAGGCTGGCCCGCGCAACCGGCGCGTCGTGCCCCTCGGAATAGATCAGCACGTCGGTCACGGTTAAAACGCGGCCCAGCTTCAACAGGCGACAATCGGCAATCAGATCCACCCCCGCCGTCGGCTTGCGCATGAAATCGATCGCGCAATTCGTCGTCACCGCCAATGCCTCGGGACCAATCCTGCTGAGCGTTGCCAGATAAGCCGCGACGTCTGCCGCCGAAAACATCGTCGGCCCCGAGATCGTTCCCCCCGGGCGCACATGCCCATCGTTCACACGCCAACGCACGACGACACCGGCTTCGGTCACGCGCTCGACATGCACATGGTCGCAAACCTGCGGAAACACGCGTTGAACAAATTCGTTCAATTCCGTGACGTCCATTTTGATGTCCATTCTTGCCCTCCTGATCTGCGCAGCCCATGGTTGGACCGACCAATGACGGAGAACAAGATGGCAATTCTGGAACGTTGCGACACAAACGCGATTGCGACCCTCACGCTCAACACGCCCGAGAAACTCAACGCATTGTCCGATGCGATGCTGGCCGCCCTTCAGAGCGAACTCGAAACGATTGCCGCCACTGAAACAATCCGCGCCGTGATTCTTAAAGGGTCGGGAAAAGTGTTTTGCGCGGGCCACGACCTTAAAGAAATGTCAGCCGGTCGCCAATCCGACGATGCCGGCAAAGCCTATTTCGCCGACCTCTTTCAGCGTTGCGCAAAGCTGATGCAAACAATCCAAGCCATCCCCCAACCCGTGATCGCCCAGGCCCATGGCATTGCCACAGCGGCGGGGTGTCAACTGGTCGCGACCTGCGACATGGCCGTCGCAGCCGAGGGCACGCGTTTTGGTGTCAATGGCGTCAACATCGGGCTGTTTTGCTCGACCCCGATGGTGGCTTTGTCGCGCAATATCCCCCGCAAACAAGCGTTTGAAATGCTCACAACGGGCCAGTTTATCAACGCGGAAAAGGCCGAGGCAATTGGCCTGATAAACAAATCCGTCCCCCACGATCAGCTTGACGCCGCGACCCAAAGCCTCGCGGAAACAGTGGCGGGCAAACTGGGGGCGGTCGTTAAAATTGGCAAACAGGCGTTCTACCAACAGCTTCAAATGCCAGTGGCCGACGCCTACGACTATGCCGGAGACGTCATGGTGCAAAACATGCTGTTTCGCGACACCGAGGAAGGCATCGCCGCGTTTCTCGAAAAACGCACCCCCGAGTGGTCTCAGTAGCACTTTCCTTATCGCGTGACTTGGCCTAGACGGGCCAACATGGATAACAAACTACATATCGTCGGCGGCGGCATGGCAGGCTCGGAAGCGGCATGGCAGGCAGCCAACATGGGGGTCGAAGTCGTCATTCACGAAATGCGCCCGACCACCGAAACATTTGCGCATCAAACCGGCAAACTCGCAGAAATGGTCTGCTCAAATTCATTTCGCTCGGATGATGATGAACAAAACGCCGTTGGGCTGCTGCATTGGGAAATGCGCGCGGCGAACGGTATTATCATGCAAAAGGCCGATGAACATCGCTTACCGGCTGGTGGCGCGCTCGCCGTAGATCGCGAGGCGTTTTCCCAAGCGGTGACGGACAGTCTCATTGCGCATCCAAACATCTCGATCGAAGTCGGTCAGGTGAACGACCTGCCGTCTGACGGTCACTGGATTTTCGCCACGGGTCCGCTCACCTCAAAGGGTCTTGGCAAAAGTATCGCCTCTGAAACCGGGGCCGACAGCCTTGCGTTTTTTGACGCCATCGCGCCGATTGTCTACGCCGACAGCATCGACATGTCCAAAGCGTGGATGCAATCGCGCTATGACAAAGGCGAAACCGAGGAGGAACGCACCGCCTATCTGAACTGCCCCATGGACGAAGGGCAATATGAAGCCTTTATCGATGCGCTTCTTGCTGCCGACAAGACCGAGTTCCACGAAGGCGAAACCGCCGGATATTTTGACGGGTGCCTGCCGATCGAGGTTATGGCCGAGCGCGGACGCGAGACCTTGCGGTTTGGACCGATGAAACCCGTTGGCCTGACAAATCCCCATCAACCCGATGATCGCCCACATGCCGTCGTACAGCTTCGACGTGATAATGCATTGGGAACCCTGTTCAACATCGTTGGCTTTCAAACCAAAATGAAATACGGCGCGCAAACGGATGTGTTTCGGATGATCCCCGGCCTTGAAAGCGCAAGTTTCGCGCGTTTAGGTGGCATTCATCGCAATACGTTTTTGAACTCTCCTACACTTCTTGACGATCAAATGCGTCTGAAATCCAAGCCCAACATTCGGTTTGCCGGTCAGATCACCGGCGTTGAAGGCTACGTTGAAAGCGCTGCCATGGGCCTTTTGGCGGGGCGCTTCGCGGCGGCCGAGATCATGAACTCTCCGATTGAAACGCCCCCGCAGGACACGGCAATGGGCGCTTTGATCCACCACATAACGGGTGGCGCCGAGGCTAAAACCTTTCAACCCATGAACGTCAACTTTGGTCTTTTCCAACCAGTCGATGGTCTGAAAGGTGGACGCCGAGGTCGCAAGGATCGCTACAAGGCCTATACGGATCGCGCCAAAGAGGCCTGGCAGAATTGGCTTGCCGAGATCACACTGGACGCATCAACCTAAATTTGGTTCTCTGTCGCCATGACAGATAATACGCCACTCAAACCGCAACTTTGGACCGAACGGCCCCCCGAGGAAACTATTCGGGTCTATCGCGAATGGGCTGAAAACTACGATTCCGATCTGGCCAAACGTGGGTATTACACTCCTTTGCGCATTGCGGATGCATTGGCACCCTATAAAGACACGATTACCGGCCCGATCCTAGATTTCGGCTGCGGGACAGGCATTTCCGGCGTGGCCCTGGCTGCTGGCGGCTTCAACCAAATCCACGGCACCGACATAACCGAAGAAATGTTAAAAAAAGCTGAAGAAAAACGCGTTTATGAAAAACTTTGGCTTTCAAGCGCCGGAGACATGCCTGCAACGCCGGGCACCTATCAACTGATTGTAGCTGCGGGCGTCATCAGCCTTGGGGCCGCACCGGCGGAAACACTTAGCCAGGTTCTGGATGCATTGGCAACGGGCGGTCTGTTGGCGCTATCCTTTAACGACCCAACGTTGAAAAATGGACGTTATGACAAAGTGTTAGATAACGAACTTAACAGCGGACGTGCAACCATTCTGTTTCGCGAACATGGCCCCCACCTTGGGGATCTCGACATGGGATCGGACGTCCTTATCATTAGCAAAACATGATAACGCGTTTCGCGCCGTCGCCGACAGGTCCATTGCACCTTGGACACGCTTACGCTGCCCTTTACGCTTCTGATTTAGCACGAAAAAACAACGGCTCATTCTTGTTGCGCATTGAGGATATAGATCAATCGCGCGCACGTCCAAAGTGGGAACAACAAATCTTCGACGATTTGGAGTGGCTGGGTTTAGAATGGGAACTACCAGTTATGCGTCAATCCGACCGACTTAAACACTATAGCTATGCCCTGCAAACTCTTGATAAGATGTATTTATTATACAACTGCACATGCAATAGGCGCGACATTTTACAGGCCGCCAATGCCCCTCAAGAGGGTGAGAACCTCACCTTCGGTCCGGATGGGCTTGTGTATCCAGGAACATGTCGACCAAAAAACGAAATAAAAACAATCGACTACAGCTCACCTCTCAGATTAAATGCCGCCGCCGCATTCGAATTAACCGATGGCAGTATAGATTGGACAGATAATGATTTAAA
>JBELFK010000165.1:0-5831 GCA_042092935.1 Paracoccaceae bacterium
GTGCCACGCCCCGAGGTCACCGGAACAACCTCGGCCCCCAAAAGACGCATGCGGAACACGTTGGGCGCCTGACGCTGCACATCATGCGCACCCATGTAGACGACGCACTTGAGACCGAATTTCGCACAAACAGTTGCCGTGGCAACACCGTGCTGGCCAGCACCGGTTTCCGCGATGATCCGTGTTTTGCCCATGCGACGGGCCAGAATGATCTGCCCGAGCACATTGTTGATCTTATGCGCACCGGTGTGGTTCAACTCGTCCCGCTTGAGGTAGATTTTCGCCCCCCCCAGCGTTTCAGTCATCCGCTCGGCGAAATAGAGAGGAGACGGGCGGCCAACGTAATGCGTCCAGAGATCATTCATCTCGGCCCAGAAATCATCGTCGGTTTTGGCTTTTTCGTATTCAGCTTCCAGATCAAGGATCAAGGGCATCAGCGTTTCGGAGACAAACCGACCGCCAAATTTGCCAAATCGACCCTTTTCATCGGGGCCGTTCATGAAGCTGTTGAAAAGATCATCCGACATCGCGCCATCCACTCTCGCTGGTTTCACGACGTGATATGGCGACAGGCGTGGGTTTTCCAGCGAAAACTTGCGCCCATCGTCTGCGCTTCAAAGACGCCATGCCCGAAGAAAAGACCTCAGACGCCCTTGACCCAAGACACGATCTGGCTGCCCGGCATCGCGCCGGCTTGGCGTTTCACCTCTTTGCCCTTTTTAAAGCCGATCATCGTCGGGATTCCGCGTATGCCGTATTTCTGGCTGGCCGCGGGATAATCCTCGGTGTTCAGCTTGACCAAACGGACATCTCCGTTGACCGCCTGAGCCGCCTTTGAATATTCCGGTGCCATCTGACGGCACGGGCCACACCACGGTGCCCAGAAATCAACGACCAATGGCACCTCATCATTGCGCGCGGCCTTTTGAAGCGTGGCAAAATCCACATCGATCGCCTTTGGCGACGCCAGCTTGCTGCCACAGGATCCGCATTTGGCCCCTGCGATCCGATCCGCCGGTGCGCGATTGACCTGTCCACACTCAAAGCAGGTCACTTTCCTCAAGTCCGCCATCGCGGCCTCCTATTCATATATCGTTGATGGAATATATAGGGAGCGTTTTCGAATAGAAAACCCCTTTCAGTGATCCATCCGATCGATCAGCCCCATGACAGCGACGCCCATTTCCTCGACAATCATCTGCACCCCCTCAGCACTTGGATGCAGGCCGTCGCCCTGCATGAAGTCCTGCACCTCGGCCATCGACCGATCCCGCGAAATCGCTCCGATGAAGTCGGGGTAAAAATCCACCCCGTATTCTTTGGCAAGCGATGGATAAAGCGCATCGAAGGCCTCTTTATAGCCCTGACCGAAGTTGTTGGTGGCCTTCATGCCCACCAACAAGACATCTACATCGCGCGCCATGGCGATCTCAATGATCCTGGCAAGGTTGCCGCGCACCAGTTCTGGCGGGAATCCCCGCAACATGTCGTTGCCCCCCATCGCCAGTATCACGCCGTGAACCTCGCCCGAGAGCGCCCATTCGGCGCGTTCCAGCCCGCCTGACGTCGTGTCGCCCGAGACACCCGCATTGATGATCCGCACGTCGACGTTCTGATCGCGCAGCCATTCTTCAAGCACAGGGACAAATCCCGCCCCCTGAGGCAGCCCGTAGCCTTGGGTCAGGCTGTCGCCAAGTGCAACAATAGTGATCTGCGCGGCCTGCACAGACGAAGCAGTTAAAATAACCGCCAGAGCGGCCTTGCCGCACCATTGCCTCAGACCATATGTCATGGAGTGAATAAAATTGGAAAAACGCATGACACCTCCTGCCTTTCGTCTCGATAATGCCTCGCTTTCGCTTGATGGCAATGCCGGGCGCATAGAAATACTTCACAATATTTCGATCACCGTCGAAACCGGCAGCAGTGTCGGCCTGATCGGGCCGTCAGGATCGGGGAAATCGTCGCTGTTGATGCTGCTCGGAGGTCTTGAACGCGCAAGCGGTGGCACGGTCGAGGCTATGGGTCAGAACCTGTCCGATATGTCCGAAGACGCCCTCGCGCGGTTTCGACGCGAAAACATGGGCGTTGTGTTTCAGTCGTTTCACCTCATCCCGACCATGACCGCGCTTGAGAACGTCGCAACCCCGCTGGAATTGGCGGGTCGCAAAGACGCCTTTGAACGCGCCGCAGCCGAACTTGAGGCCGTGGGCCTTGGGCATCGGTTGGATCACTACCCAAACCAGATGTCAGGCGGAGAACAACAGCGCGTCGCCCTCGCACGCGCCGCCGCCCCGCAGCCAAACATCGTGCTTGCTGACGAACCGACCGGCAATCTGGATGGCGTCAACGGCACCGCCATCATGGACCTGCTATTCGGCCTGCAAGAACGCCACGGCAGCACATTGATCCTCGTGACTCACGCCGAAGAACTCGCATCCCGCTGCGGCCGGTTGATCCGCCTTGAGGACGGTCATGTCGCCGAGGACACCGCCCAATGAGCCTGCGCACCGCCAGCAAGTTCGCCCGTCGCGAATTGCGCGGAGGCATCAAGGGCTTTCGCGTCTTCCTTGCCTGTCTGACCTTTGGCGTCGCCGCCATTGCCGCCATCGGAACGGTTCGCAGCGCGATTGAGACCGGTCTCCAACGCGAAGGCTCTGCCCTGCTGGGCGGGGACGCCGAGGTTGAATTCACCTACCGTTTCGCCACCGAGCCAGAGCTTGCGTGGATGCAGTCGATTGCGACCAGCATTTCCGAGATTGCCGATTTTCGTTCAATGGTCGTGGTTGACCGCGACGGCGATCTCGAACGCAGCCTGACGCAAATCAAGGCCATCGACACGGCCTATCCGCTTGTCGGTTCGGTCGAACTGTCACCGCAAATCCCGCTGGATCAAGCGCTGGCCACGACCGACGGCAAACCCGGTGCCGTGATGGAACGCGTTCTTGCCGACCGCTTGGGCCTGACCCCGGGCGACGACATTCGGCTGGGCGACAAGACCTTCCGTTTCTCGGCCTTTCTGCTGCGTGAGCCCGACAACGGAGGCGGCAGCTTCGGCCTTGGTCCGCGCACCATTGTCTATAAAGACGCGCTTGAAGGTTCCGGCCTGCTGTTGCCCGGAACCCTGTTTTCGTCCAAGTACCGCCTGACCTTTCCCGAAGGCACCGATCTTGAGGCCGCGAAAACCGAGGCGCTGAGTGCCTTTGCCAAAAGCGGTTTGCGCTGGCAGGACGCCCGCGCAGGCGCGCCCGGCGTTTCAGACTTTGTGGAACACCTCGGGGCCTTCCTGATTCTCGTCGGCCTGTCCGGCCTCGCCGTAGGCGGCGTCGGGGTCTCGGCGGCGGTGCGCACCTATCTGGCGGGGAAGACCGATGTTGTTGCAACGCTGCGCACTCTTGGCGCGGATCAGAAAACAATCTTCCAAACCTATTTCCTGCAAATTGCCGCCCTCAGCCTGATTGGCATTGCCCTTGGCCTGCTGATCGGCACCGGTCTGCCCTTGGTGATCGCCCCTCTGCTTGAAACCGTCCTGCCGATCCCTGCAGCGTTTGGCCTCTACCCGTCGCCAATGGTCGAGGCTGCGATCTACGGCATTTTGACCGCGCTCATATTCACCCTTTGGCCCTTGGCCAGAACGGGTGAAATCCGCGCCGCAACCCTGTTTCGCGACGCTCTGGAAGGTGGCAAACTTCTGCCACCCTGGCGTTACTCGGTCACGATCCTGGCGCTAATCGTGGCGCTGATCGCCGTCGCGGCCTTTTACGCCGGAAACGTCTTCCTAACACTCTGGACCGCCGTCGGGGTTCTTGCCGCGCTCGTCGTTCTGTCGCTGGCCGCGTGGTTGATCCGCCGGATCGCCAAACGCCTCACACATCTCGCACGGGGCCGCCTTGCCCTGCGCTCGGCCCTTAGCGCCACCCATCGCGGCGGCTCTGAAACCACGTCGGTCATGGTTTCTGTCGGGCTTGGGCTGTCGGTTCTTGCCGCCATCGGTCAGGTCGACGGCAACATGCGCCGCGCCATTGCCGACCAATTGCCAGATGTTGCCCCCAGCTATTTCTTTGTCGACATCCAATCCTCGCAAATGCCCGAGTTCCTTGAACGCGTGGAAAACGACACCGCCATCACCAAAATTGAATCCGCTCCGATGCTGCGCGGCATCGTCACGCAGATCAACGGCAGGCCCGCCAGCGAAACCGCAGGCGAGCATTGGGTGATCCAGGGCGACCGTGGCCTCACCTACTCGGCCTCCAAACCGGCAAACGCCACCTTGACCGACGGTGAATGGTGGCCCGAAGATTACACCGGCCCGCCTCTGGTCAGCTTTGCATCCGAAGAGGCCGCCGAAATGGGGCTTACCCTCGGCGACACGCTGACCGTCAACGTGCTTGGCCGCGACATCACCGCAACCATAACCAGCTTTCGCAACGTTGATTTCCGCTCGGCAGGCATGGGATTCATCCTCAGCATGAACCCGACAGCGCTTCAGGGCGCACCGCATAGCTTTATCGCCACGGTCTACGCCGCCGAAGACCAAGAGGCCCGCATCCTGCGCGACCTTGCCAACGGCTTCCCCAATATCACCGCCATCAGGGTACGCGACGCAATCACCCTGGTCGGAGGCATCCTTAGGAACATCGCCACCGCGACCAGTTACGGCGCAGGGGTCACCCTGCTGACCGGTTTGCTCGTGCTGATCGGCGCTGTCGCAGCCGGCGAGCGCGCCCGCAGCTACGAAGCCGCCATCCTGAAAACCCTCGGCGCAAGCCGTCGCCAGATCCTGTCGAGCTTTGCCCAAAGGTCTGCCATCACGGGCTTGTCCGCTGGCCTCGTTGCGCTTGGCTTTGGCATCGCTGCGGGCTGGGCCGTCAGCACCTTTGTGTTCGAAATCAATTTTTCGATCATCTGGCCCTCAGCCCTTGCCATCGTCCTCGGAGGCGTCGGCTCAACCCTTGTTGCCGGACTGCTCTTCGCCTCGCGCAGCCTGAACGTCAGCCCGTCCCGCACCCTCAGGAGCCGCCAGTGACCCCGTTCTTCTTTGGCTACGGCAGCCTCGTCAACCGCGCGACCCACACATATGCGAACGCGCACCGCGCATCGGCGACAGGCTGGCGGCGCGCATGGCGATACACCCGCCACCGTCAGGTCGCCTTCCTCACGGCCGTCCCCTGCCCCGACGGACGCATCGACGGGCTGATGGCCGAAGTCCCGAACGGCGACTGGATCGCGCTTGATGAACGCGAATACGCTTATGACCGGATCGCCGCCACCAGCCACGTCGATCACGCGCTCAACCTGCCCCATAACGTCTCGATCTATGCCATCGCAGCGGGCGACCACCATGCCCCGACGATGGACCACCCGATCCTGCTCAGCTACCTTGGCACCGTCGTTCAGGGCTACCTCAACGAATTCGGCGAAGACGGCGTCAAAGCCTTCTTTGACACAACAAGCGGCTGGGAAGCCCCGATCCTCGATGACCGGCACCAGCCGATCTACCCGCGCGCGCAAACGCTGCGCCACGCCGAATCCACCCTGCTGGAAAGCCATATGCAACGCCTTGGCTGCCACGTGATCGAGCCTCAAGCGCACGCACCGTCGACGTCTTCTTAACCCTTGCACGCGAAAACACTCCCCGCATGCACAAACGTGGTTCCACCGACTGACAGGCTAGCGAAAGCGAGGATGCTGAAGGTCAACCAGACCACCGCAGAATTCGATAGGTGACCGGCGACATCCGGTATTCTGGCGCGAACCAACCCCTAGGCGGGCCCGCCAACCACCCACGAACGACAATAGCTCTCCCCCTGCCCGAGGATTCCTCGCGCGGG
>JBELFK010000166.1:0-5690 GCA_042092935.1 Paracoccaceae bacterium
ACCTTCTCAAGCGGCATTTGCAGCTTGGCGGCCAATTCTTCCGGCGTCGGCTCACGGCCAATTTCGTGCAGCATCTGACGGCCGGTACGGACCAGTTTGTTGATCGTTTCGATCATATGGACCGGAATACGGATGGTGCGGGCCTGATCGGCAATCGAGCGGGTGATCGCCTGACGGATCCACCATGTGGCGTAGGTCGAGAATTTATAGCCGCGACGGTATTCGAATTTGTCCACGGCCTTCATCAGGCCGATATTGCCTTCCTGAATAAGATCAAGGAATTGCAGGCCGCGGTTCGTGTATTTCTTGGCAATCGAAATCACCAGACGCAGGTTGGCTTCAACCATTTCTTTCTTGGCCTGACGGGCTTCTTTTTCACCCTTCTGCACCTGCCCGACAATGCGGCGGAATTCCGAGATGTCGAGACCGATATACTGACCTACCTGCGCCATTTCGGCGCGAAGCTCTTCGACCTTATCGGTCGAGCGTTCAATGAACATCTGCCACCCACGGCCCGATTTCTCGGCCATGCGGTCCATCCACTGCGGATCAAGCTCATGGTCGCGGTAGGCATCAACAAACTCGCGGCGGTTGATGCGGGCTTGGTCGGCCAGTTTCACCATCGAGCTGTCGATGCTCATGATCCGGCGGTTGATGCCGTAAAGCTGGTCGATCAGCGCCTCGATGCGGTTGTTGTGCAGGTGAAGCTCGTTCACCAACTCAACGATCTCCGAGCGCAGCTCCTGATAGGTCGCTTCCTGCTTGGACGAGAATTTGGCGTCTTCCACCAGCGTCGCTTCGATGCGGCTGTCCTGCATGGCAGAGAGCTTGGAATAGTCGTCGGCGATGCGGTCGAGCATCTCGAGAACCTGCGGTTTCAGCGCAGCTTCCATCGCGGCCAAGGACATGTTGGCGGCTTCGTCTTCGTCGTCGTCATCGTCCTGCGCGATCGGGTTGCCGTCTGCGTCAAGCTCTTGCTCGGTCGATTTTTCCGCCGTGGGGGCCGCAGCGACAGCGTTCGGATTGACAACAGGCGTGGTTTCTTCTTCGCCCATCGTGTTGCCAAAGGTCGCTTCGAGGTCGATCACATCGCGCAGCAGAATGTCTTCGGTCAGAAGTTCGTCGCGCCAGATCGTGATCGCCTGAAACGTCAGAGGGCTTTCGCAAAGCCCGAGGATCATCGTGTTGCGCCCCGCCTCGATGCGTTTGGCAATCGCGATTTCACCTTCGCGGCTGAGCAGTTCGACACTGCCCATTTCACGCAAATACATGCGCACCGGATCATCGGTGCGATCCAGTTTCTCGTCCTTGCCCGAGGCCAGCGCGACCTCTTTGTTGGCTTTCAGCTCAACAACTGCGGTCGATTTCTGCTCTTCCTCTTCAACTTCATCGTCTTCGATAATGTTGATGCCCATTTCCGAGAGCATCGACATCACGTCTTCGATTTGTTCAGACGACACCTGATCGGGCGGCAGCACGGTGTTGAGTTGATCGTAGGTGATATACCCGCGCTCACGTGCTTCGGCGATCATCTTTTTGACCGCGGTTTGGCTCATATCAAGCGAGATGTCCGCTTCCTGATCGTTGGACTTATTGTCGTCGGTGTCTTTAGCGGCCATTCGGTGCTCCTAGAGGGGGGCAGTGATTCGGTTCTACAGAAGTAAAACGAATCACTCAGAGAGTGAAGTGATTCGCGCCGTATTTCGGGCGATTTTCAGACGTTTATTGCGAAATTGTCAGTGACCGCTTTTGGTAAATGGAATCTTACCAAGCAGAGCGTCAAAGGCGTCGCGCTCTTCGCGGTTTATTGCAGCCCCATTTGGCCCACGGTCGTACTCTGCCTTGTCTTCCTGATGATTGCGCACGGCACGATTGCGGGCTTCGGTGGCTTCCTTGACCCTATGCGTGACGGCCTCGGTTGGGCGGTCGGTCATATCCTCCATCGCCTCGGCCATTTCTTGTCGGTGACCCCGGGTGGTTTTCAATTTCTCGAATTCGGCTTCGACGGTCAGGCGGGCAAGGTCGGTGTCGCCGCTGCGCCGCAAGGCCGGTACAACAGCCACATGGGGCCCCGACATCAGTTTCGCAAGGGCATCCCCGCCCAATTGGCGTGAAATCTCCTGCTCGAGAACCTCGGCCCCGTTGTGGCCATACTGCAAGAGAATGGTCCGCAGGCGATTGTGCAGATCAGAATGGAAATCAAGATTTTCCAACATATCGTCGAAATCAACGATGATCGACGGCACTTTTATCAAAACCGACAGCAGCACTGCCTCGTGCAATATGTCCTGATCGCTGTCCGGTCCTCCGGCAAGGAACGACCCCTTGGTTTCAGGATTAAAAGCCTTGGGTTGGGTGAACCCACGGCCCGATTGCCGGTTGACCCGTGGCTGGAAAAACATGTCGCGCTTAAGCTGAAAGAGAGCGTCGTCATAGTGTTTGCGCAGCGATTGGTCGGTAATCAGGCCGGTTTTATCGCGCAGAACCTTGTCCAACAATGCTTTGCGTTCAGGGCTGTCAAACACCTGTCCTTCGGTTTCGCGACGCCACAGCAATTGCACCATGGGCAGGCTTTGATCGACGATGGCCTGCACAGCGCTGGCACCGCCGGACCGGACCAGATCGTCTGGGTCTTTGCCTTCGGGCATCAGCGCAAACCGCAAGGATTGCCCCGCCTGAACAAGCGGCAGCGCAAGGTCGATCAGCCGATACGCCGCCCGCAGACCTGCGGTATCCCCGTCAAGGGCGATGATCGGCTCGGGCGACATGCGCCACATAAGGCGCAGTTGGTCTTCGGTGATCGCGGTGCCCAGCGGCGCAACGGTCGCGCCAAATCCGGCCTCACTAAGGGCTATGACGTCCATATAGCCTTCGGCCACCAACAGGCTTTGCCCCTTGCCCGAGGCCTCGCGCGCCGGGGCGAAATTGTAGAGACTGCGGCCTTTATCGAAAATCTCGGTCTGCGGGCTGTTGAGGTATTTTGCGTTGTCGTTCGGGTCCATGGCCCGCCCGCCAAAGGCGATCACCCTGCCCCGACTATCCTTGATCGGAAACATGATGCGATTGCGAAACGTATCATAAGGCTTACCGCCCTTGGTCGACGGTTTGCCGAGACCGGTCGCAAGGATGTGATCCTCGGGGATCGATTTTCCGGTCAAATGGTCCCAAAGATTTTGCCATCCGTCGGGCGCGAACCCGATGCCGAATTTCTCACGCGTCGCGTCCGACAAGCCGCGTTTCGCAAGATACTTTCGCGCGTCATGGCCGGCACCGGTTTGCAGTTGCAGCCGGAAATACTGCAAGGCTTGCGCCATAACATCGGTCAGCTGCGTGCGACGGTCGGCCTTTTCCTGCGCTTTCGGATCGCGGGCAGGCATTGGCATGCCCGCTTCGCGCGCTAGGATTTCAATCGCCTCCATGAACTCGACGTTCTCGGTTTCGCGCACGAAACTGATGGCGTCGCCCTTGGCGTGACAGCCAAAGCAATAATAGTAACCTTGACGGTCATCTACATGAAAAGACGCGGTTTTTTCCTGATGAAACGGGCAAGGTGCCCAGAGATCGCCCTTGCCCTGGTTTGATTTGCGCTGGTCCCACATGACCTTGCGCCCAATCACCTGCGCAAGGCTGGTGCGGGTGCGAAGCTCATCAAGGAAACCGGGTGGCAGACTCATGAGACAGTTTTGAGAGTTTTAGCCCCCCGTGACAAGGGGGGGCGCCTATTGATTGAGGCAGGCCTCAAGAAACTTGTCAGCAAATTCGGGCGTCATGTCTTCTTCGGGCAGATCGTAGACCTGCGACACAAGCGGGCCGAGTACCAGTGACCACATCAGGACATTTTCGCTGATGCCATCCTTAATCATCGCCTTGGTTTGCTTTTCCGTCATGCCCCCAACGCGGCCATCAACCGCCTGAGCGACAAAGCCCTGAGACATTTCGCACACTGTCGTTTTGTCCTGAGCAACAGCAGGAGACGCAAGCAAAACAGCAACAACGACAAGAATTTTCTTCATGGTTCACCCCTAAAAGTATCGGCCTCAGCCATACGGCATCGGTGTGTGTCTGTCACCTTTTAGGCGTTGTTAAGCAATATCACGCGCGGCCAATGTGGCCATTGCGGTTGTCAAATCATGCACCAGTGTTTTTGCCATGGAACGAAACACCATGATTTCAAACACATCCCCACCGGTTTTGGTAATAGAGGCCATCATGTGCATCAGATCGGTTTTCGCCGTGTGTCCGCGCTTGAACTGCGAGGCGCGCAGATCAAGCGGGGTCAACCGCGCGAGGACGTCGCTGGCGTGGTCCCCTTCCAGTTTCACAATCGCCCAAGCGTCGCTTTGATCGGTCGTGCTGGCAAGGCCCGCAAGATCGGCGCGCAACGGCTTTCCAATCAGAAAAGCCTGGTTTGGCCCGATCCAGATCGCGCGCAGTTTGGCCGAGCCGGTGCTGCGGTTCGGCGCTGGCATCGCGACACCGTCGGCGGCCTTTAGCGCGGCAGATACGGCGTCGGCCTGACCCTGAAACGCGGCGACTGACGTGACTGTGACCGGCGCTATTTCGCTAAGCGTGACGGTGCCTTTGGTGACCGGCAGCAGCCCCTCGCAGGCGGATTTTTCAATGAGATCAAGCACGTGCACGCCCTCCTTCAGGGTCTAGGAAAACTGGGTGACAGACCTCGCACAGGACTTCGATGTCTCTTAGATGATCGACCAGCCGGATAACTTCACCGTGACGCGCCAGCCCGTTTTTAAGGAAGCCCAAGGCCAACATGCACCCGAACGCGGGCGAATAAGCGACCGAGGTGGTGTAGCCCTGATCGTTGATCCTGATAGCGTCCGCCGTGCGTTCAAACAGGTGGGCACCTGCGGAAAGCTCATGCGATTTATCCAGAGGTTTCAGCCCGACCAGTTGTTCACGATGTTCACCGCTCAGACCGGGGCGTTGGCTGGATGTCTTGCCGATGCAATCCTTTTTCGCCGACACCATTTTGCCCATGCCAATGTCATCGGCGGTGATACGTCCGTGAATTTCCGCATGGGTGATAAAGCCCTTCTCGATCCGCAGGACGTTGAGCGCCTCCATCCCGTAAGCCCCGCCGCCCAGCGCCTCGGCGCGTTTGACCAGCGCGCGGAACATCGCGTCACCATAACGCGAGGGCACGGCGATTTCGTAGGCGTGCTCGCCTGAGAAGGAAATCCTGAACAACCGTCCCTGAATGCCGCCGACGCTGACCGCGCCGCAGCCCATGAAGGGGAAGGTTGTGTCGTCAATGGGCGTGTCCAAAAGCGCATTCAACAGATCGCGCGACTTTGGCCCCGCGACGGCAAATTGCGCCCATTGTTCGGTGGCGGAAATCAAATTCACATCCAGATCGGGACGCAGGCATTGGCGGACAAACTCGAGATGTTTCATCACCTGACCGGCCGCAGCCGTAGTGGTGGTCATCACATAATGGTTTTCAGCAAGCCGCGCGGTCGTGCCATCATCCATGACGTGACCGTCTTCGCGCAGCATCAGACCGTAGCGGACCTTGCCGATCTTCAAGGTCGAAAACATGTTTGTGTAAACAAAATCAAGGAATTCGCCGACGTCCTTGCCCTGAATGTCAATCTTCCCGAGCGTGGACACATCGGCGATACCAACGGCGTTGCGCACATAGCCGACCTCTCGGTCGCAGCTTTCGCGCC
>JBELFK010000167.1:0-5655 GCA_042092935.1 Paracoccaceae bacterium
CTTGCCAAAGGCCGACGAATTCCCGCTGCGGCTCAAACATAAAGTCCAACGCCACGCCAATCCGCCAGAAGGTTTTGAAACTGCCATCTTCCTGCGGTTCATCCGAACGCTGAGGCGTCAGCGTGATGTCAACAATTTCGCCAGCGCGCCACACGGTAAGCGCAAGGGGGCGACCCTCAGAGGTTTCGACGGCGGTTTTCAATTCGTTGAACGCGATAATCTTTGCACCATCAATCGCGGTAATCACATCCCCCACTTCTAGACCGGCCTCATAGGCGGCCCCGCGCGGGATCAGGAAATTGACCATTGGGGGATAGGTGTATGGTCCGTCGACCTCAATCGTTTGACCGTCGCGGACAACGACATAGGGCAGGATCGACTGAACCGGCAGCCGGTCATCAAGATCGCGCATCGCCGAAAGATCGGAAATCTCATTTCCTGCGATCTCAAGGATTTGGTCGTTCACTTGCAATTCATAGGTGCCATCGGGCAGCGGGATAAAGGCGTCTACGGTTAAGGGTTCTTTCACGTCGCCGGCATAGATCGTCAGACCGATGAATACCGCCACTGCGAGGATGAAGTTGAACACAGGGCCAGCCGCTACGGTTGCAGCCCGCGCCCACAGCGGCGCACCATGCATCGTTTCGCGCAGGTCGGTTTCGGAAAGGCCAACAAAGGCATCCTCATCCTTGCCGCTGGCAGCGCTGGAATCCCCTTTGAAGCGCACGTAACCGCCAAAAGGCACCGCCGCGATCTGCCACTTTGTGCCATGTTGATCGTGTTTCGACCATAAGACCGGGCCGAAGCCCAGGCTAAAGACCTCGGCCTTGATGCCCGAGATACGGCCGATGATGTAATGACCAAACTCATGCACAAAGATGACAGTCAAAAGTGCCACGACGAATGCCGCAATCGTAAAGGCAAAATTGCCGAATTGCGGGATCAGCGCCAAAAGGTCCATGCTTACCTCAAATATACTCTATCTATATCGCCCCTGAGCGATCAGTTCCTGTCCGTATTTCCGTGCCATTTGGTCGGCGTTCGCGACGGTATCAAGGGTCATCGCGTCTTTATTAAGGCCGTCTTTTGACACGAGTTGGGTCAGCACGTCCTCGACCATCGACGCCATCCCCAGAAATCCGATCTCGCGCGCAATGAACGCATCGAGCGCTTTTTCCTTGGCCGCGTTAAACACAGAACCGGCCAGACCACCATGCTGCATGACGAACTGAGCGAGTTTAAGCGCAGGGTAGCGGGCCTCTTGCGGGGCGCGAAAATCCAATTGGCCGATCGCTGCAAGGTCCAAACGAGCAACAGGAAGGTCGCGCCTGTGCGGCCAGTGCAGCGCGAAGCCGATGGCATGGCGCATATCCGGCGGACCGACATGCGCCATCATGGCCCCGTCGTTAAAACCAACCAGCGCGTGAACCAGAGACTGAGGATGCACCAATACCTCAATCTGCGACGGGTCAACACCAAAAAACTCTTTGGTTTCTATGACTTCAAGTGCTTTGTTAAACATAGACGCGCTGTCAATCGTGATGCGTTGACCCATGTCCCAATTGGGATGTGTCGCAGCCTGTTCCGGTGTGGCTTTCGCGATCCGCTCAAGCGGCCAATCGCGAAATGCGCCGCCCGAGGCTGTGATGACGATCCGCTCGACCGTGTCGATATCCTCGCCAATCAGGGCCTGAAAAATCGCCGAGTGTTCACTGTCAACTGGCAAAATTTTTGCCCCGTGTTTTTCAGCCTCGCCAAGCAACAATGCACCTGCCGTCACGAGGGATTCCTTATTGGCAAGCGCAAGTGTGCTGCCATGTCGAAGCGCCCTTAAACCCGGCTCAAGACCCGCAGCGCCGACAATTGCCGACATCGTCCAGTCAACGGGCCGGTCTGCCGCGTCCAGTAGGGCGGCACGGCCTGCGGCAACCTCGACTCCCGAACCTGCAAGGGCGGCGTGAAGGGCGCCCAACAGGCTTTCCTCGGAGGTGACAGCCACATCGGCGTTAAGGGCAATGGCATCTTTGGCAAGCGGATCGATTTTGCGCCCGCCAGTGAGAGCCACAACATTATACCCGTCGGCATCGCGTTTAATCAGGTCAATTGTACTTTGGCCGATGGAACCGGTCGCGCCAAAAATCGAGATGCTGCGGGTCATTCGTCGCCAAGTCTGAATATGAGCAAGCCATCGGGCAGGAAAAGACTAACCACGCCGATCACCAAAGCGGCCGCGATCATACCGTCAAAACGGTCCAGGAACCCGCCATGGCCGGGGATCAGGTTTGAGCTGTCTTTAACCCCGAACCGACGCTTAAGTGCGCTTTCGGCAATGTCCCCCATCTGCGAAGCGACCGAGACCGCAATGCTGAACAGCACAAAAGGCCCCGCAAACGCCGCACCAAACAGAAAGCCGACAAAGCCCGAGGCGACCCAACCCGCGACCGTGCCGGACCATGTTTTTTTGGGGCTGAGCGAGGGCCAGAACCTTGGCCCGCCAATCAAGCGACCCGCGAAATACCCGGCAATGTCCGTGGCAATGACAACAAGGACCAGCCACAAAAGCCACGCAAGCCCCAGATCAATGCGCAAGGTTTGAAGCACCAAACCGGTTGTGCCGATCATCGCCGCAAAGCCGAAAACCCGCCAGTGTTCCTTGGTGGCGACCAAAGCGGTGATTGCGGGCAATACTCCGACAAGAAGAATGACGAATAACCAGCCTTTGCCGTATCCGAAGAAAATACCAAACATTGCCAGCGCGGATAAAGGATAGGCCAAAATCCCATGACGGCTGCTGAGTTGACCGAGTTCCCAGATCATCAAGCCGCAGCAAACGGCGACAAAAAGCGAGAACACAAGCCCGCCAAATAAAACCGAAACGAGGCCGACAGCTGCAAGAATCAGCCCCGAGATTATGCGCGGTCCGAGATCTGACCAGTTTGTCGTGCTCATACCTTAACGCCCCCGAAACGGCGTTCGCGTTTGCCGTAGCCATTGACGACCTTGTGGAACTCCTCGGCGGAAAAATCCGGCCAGAGCGTGTCGAGGAATTCGTATTCAGAATAGGCAGATTGCCAGAGCAGGAAATTCGAAATCCGCGCCTCACCACTTGTGC
Source organism: Paracoccaceae bacterium (assembly GCA_042092935.1). Classification (GTDB taxonomy): domain Bacteria; phylum Pseudomonadota; class Alphaproteobacteria; order Rhodobacterales; family Rhodobacteraceae; genus JASMHC01. Next base: position 3,113 of record JBELFK010000167.1, read on the forward strand.
GGATCACAAGGTCAGGGTCTGGAAGAACATGTGTGTCCAGATACTTAGGCAGCGTTTCTTCATCAATTTGTGCTGGTTGAAGATTGCCGTCCGCCACATCCTGGGCCAATCGGCGTGTTGCGCGCGCAACCTCGTCTCGGCCGCCGTAGTTGATCGCGACGGTTAGGTGTACCCGATCATTGTCCGAGGTCATCAATTCCAGATCATCCATCAGATCGACGAGTTTGGGTGCAAGCCGCAACCTGTCGCCAATGAAACGCACCCGAATACCGTTGTCCTTCAGGGCCTTCGCCTCGCCCGTGATATAGCGTTGGAACAAGCTCATCAAACCTGAAACTTCACTTTGGGTGCGTTTCCAGTTTTCCGTCGAAAAGGCAAAAATAGTCAGGAATTTTACGCCGGCGTCCGGGCAAGCCTCAACGATTTCCCGAACACGCTTTGCCCCCGCATGATGCCCGAAAAGCCGAGGGCGACCACGCATCTGCGCCCATCGCCCGTTGCCATCCATAATGATCGCAACGTGCCTTGGGCCGGACTGCTCAGTTCTTGCCTTGGCCATTCCGGTCCCCTCGTTGCGCGATCAGACCTGCATGATCTCGGCTTGCTTGGTTTCAAGCGTTTTGTCGACGATGCCGATGAATTCATTGGTCAAATCCTGAACTTCGACTTCCCAGAATTTTTGATCGTCTTCCGACATGCCATCAGACTTGGCCTTTTTGACCTGATCCATACCGTCACGCCGCACATTGCGCACAGCGATACGGGCGTTTTCTGCGTATTGCGCGGCAACACGAGTCAATTCGCGGCGGCGTTCTTCGTTCAACTCAGGAATCGGCAGCATAATGATCGTGCCGTTTAGTTGAGGATTGATGCCCAAGCCACTGTCACGAATGGCTTTTTCAACTGCGTTTACCATGGATTTGTCCCACACATTGATCGTTACCATGCGTGGTTCTGGCACATTAACCGTTCCTACTTGGTTAATCGGCGTCCGCTGGCCGTAGGCTTCAACCATCACAGGCTCAAGCATCGAGGCAGAGGCGCGCCCCGTGCGCAAGGATGCAAATTCGGTTTTCAGTGAGGACATTGCGCCTTCCATACGGCTGCGCAGTTTATCTGTATCGATTTCAAAGTCTTCTTCGGACATTTTCAGCTCTCATTTTTGTATCGGCGTTGGGCCGAATGGGATCAGTCTACAATCAGCCAACGACTTTTGTATAGGTGCCTTCGCCAGCAAGAATGCCTTTGAAGCCGCCCGGTTCATCCAGCGAAAACACGATGATCGGCAGATTGTTGTCACGGGCAAGGGCAATGGCACTGGCATCCATGACGCCAAGATGTTTGGCCAGAACCTCGTCATAAGTCACTGTTTCGTAACGCTTTGCGTCAGCGAACTTCTCGGGATCCTTGTCATAGACACCGTCGACTTTCGTGCCTTTAAAGATCGCCTCGCAGGACATTTCGTTGGCCCGCAGCGTCGCGGCGGTATCGGTGGTGAAGTAAGGGTTTCCTGTCCCTGCCGCAAAGATACATACGCGTTTCTTTTCAAGGTGACGCACGGCGCGGCGGCGGATGTAAGGTTCGCAGACCTGATCCATCGGGATCGCGCTGATAACGCGTGTATAAACCCCGTGACCTTCAAGGGCCGACTGCATCGCCAGGGCGTTCATGACCGTCGCCAGCATGCCCATGTAGTCAGCCGTCGTACGCTCCATCCCCTGAGCCGAGCCTTGGAGACCGCGAAAGACGTTGCCGCCTCCGATGACCATGCAAATCTCGACGCCGAGGTCGTGAACCGACTTAACTTCCTGCGCGATTCTTTCGACGGTTGGCGGATGAAGCCCGTATCCCTGGTCGCCCATCAGCGCCTCGCCGGAAATTTTGAGCATTACGCGTTTGAACGTCGGCTGATCCTGAGGCGTTTCGGATGTCATGGGCAAGGGCTCCGGAAGTAAAATGTGATCGCTAGGTTTTCGCGCGCAAAATGTCGGAAAACGCGTTGGGTTTCAATGCGTGTTACACACCCTTGAGCCATTGACACCAAGATAATCGAACGGTTGATAGGGAAAACCTTGGATTATTGGAAACCGCGTGCACATCAAACTTCCAGAAATTGCTGACGGACCTGTTTTAATCGCCGGACCGACGGCCAGCGGGAAATCCTCGCTTGCGATGGAGATTGCGGCACGTTTTGGCGGGCAGATCGTCAACGCAGATGCGATTCAGGTGTTTGATGAATGGCGCGTGCTGACGGCGCGTCCGTCCGTCGAGGATGAAGCGGCGTTTGTGCATCGTCTCTATGGTCACGTCCCCTTGGCGGGCGACTATTCCGTCGGGCATTGGTTGCGCGACGTGGAACCTTTGCTGACACAAGGGCCGAGGCCGATCATCGTCGGGGGAACGGGGTTGTATTTCTCGGCCTTAACGCAAGGTTTGGCGCAAATTCCGCCTATCCCCACGCATATCCGCGAAATTGCGAACGCGCTTAGGGCCGACAAAGGGCATGAGGCAATGCTGGCCGATCTGGATACTACAACGCTTGC
>JBELFK010000168.1:0-5422 GCA_042092935.1 Paracoccaceae bacterium
GGCCAAGGACTGCGCCACCGCGCCCGCCATCGTCACTGGCGCCATCGCTCCGGCCAGCGTGAAGGGCGTCACGATCAGCCCCTGATTGCGCCGCGCCAGACGCATCCAACCGTCCAGCATCGGTTCGTCGTGCTTTAGCGGAGACGTCGAGTTGATGTTGGTATACATCTTCGGTCCGGCTTCAAATTCCTCATGGGTATGGCCGCCAGCAATACGCACCATCTCCATGACATCATCGACCCGTTCTTTCCCGAGACTATAGGTATGGACGACCTTGTCCGACAGTGTCAGCTTGTCATAAAGCACGTCCAAATGGCGGATCGAGGCGTGAATATCCTGAGGCTCAACCGGATAGCCGCCGATGAAGTGAATGCAGTTAAAATACTGACTGAGCTTGATAAAATTCGCGCACATCTCGCGCGTACCGGTCTGTTTGCCGTTCGAATCCATCGCCCAGTAACTTGGCGGAGAACTCACGTTGCCAAACAACATGGCCTTGCCACCCACGGGCAAAGCCCGCTCGGGATTGCGGGGCGTCATCGTCCATTCCGAGGGGGCCCGTTCAAGCATTTCCATAATGAACTCGCGGCCCACGCGCACGTTCTGGCCGTTGATCGTCGCACCGGTCTCACGGAAAATCTCAAGCGCCTCGTCGTTGAGGATTTCCATGCCAATCTCTTCGAGGATCTGCATCGCGCCATTGTGGATCGCTTCCACGCCCTCGTCGCTCAGCGGTTCTGTCGGGCGGTCGTTGTTGATCGGGATTTGCCACGGCATTTGCTCGATCGCAGCGCTTCCTCGGCGATCTGCATTGCCAGCGCGCCCGCCCCCGCGTCGGCGCTTTTGGGATCGTTCAGCCATGATGGTTCTCCGTTGGTGTTGGCGTCCAACAGACCGGAGAACACACGCCATAGGTTTGCGGAATGCGACCTATCTTGTCGCATTTCTTGACCAAATGCCGCTTTAGCCGATTTCCAGCCCCAACCAGTCGGGAATCTGGCTGATATCGTCCAAGACAACGTCAGCGTGCGGCTCAAGGTCGGCGCGCGTAGCCAATCCGGTCAGAACACCGATCCGCAGGAACCCCGCCGCCTGTCCAGCTTTCAAGTCGTGAAGGCTATCACCGACCATTGCCGCACGGGCCGGTGCCACGCCCGTGGCATCGCAAAACCCCAGCAATTGACCCGCGGCAGGTTTGCCGCCAAAGCCCGAGTCGCTTCCAGCAATGAAATCGAACCGATCGACCACACCAACGGCTGACAAATGCGCCCTTGCAGGGGCTTCGGCATCGTTCGTCGCAACCCCCAGTTTCAAACCGCTTGATCCCAACCGGTCCAGGAACGGCACCAACGGAATGGCCTCGGCCATGGGGGCGTTTTCGGCCGCGTCGTTCAGCACCCGAACAATCTCGGCCTCAGACATTGCGGGCAACAAATGCGAAAATTCAGCCACGATGTCTTCCGGCGTTCCGGCAATAACAACGCTGGACGGGTCAAAAACCGCCGCCTCTAGATCAAATCCGACCGCCCTGCCCAACGCCACTGCGCGCGACCGATCAGCGTCGCACAGTTGCAGCAAAACATGCCGCGCCCAGGGGGTCCACGTCGCCTCAAAATCAAACAAGGTGCCGTCTTTATCAAAAACGATCCCGTCAATCCGGCGCATATCCACGCCCCTCACGTCCAATTCACCTGCTCTCCGCCCGGCAAAGACAAGCGCGCGGGGTAAACCTCGGCGTAGTCGAGCTTGTGCAGATCACAAAACCGGACCACCCATTGGTCGTCCATCAAGATGAAATCCAGCACCGACCCGAGAAAGGCAGGCTCACCCGCGCCGCTGCGCAAATCTTGCGCTGACAGACCGGAACTGCCCATAAACGTTGGCAATAGATCCTCGTCTGACACGAGAAACTCAAGCGCCTTGAGAGCAATCGCTTCAGCCCTGTCTTGCGTCATCGTCATGCGTTCCCCCAAAAGCCGTCTTCAAACCGTTTCACGGCTTAGAAAGCACAAAATCGGCGCAAAGTGCACCGAAAAAACGGCGCCAAAGGGCGCCGCGTTGATGAAACTTTTGAAGCGTTTGCAGGACGGGTGCTTAACCCGATGGGCGCGGAGCACGCGGGCGGCGTTTGACGCCCTCTTCCAGACGTTTGGCAAAGGCCTGCCGTTCTTCCAAACTCATGCCCTCTAACTGATCCAGCAACAATCCTTCGGCTGTTTCGCGACGCTCACTGGCGAATTCGGCCTGCGCGCTCAGGATCTGCTGCGCGGCCTCGCGATCGAAGGGATCTGCCGTCAACACGTCGATCATCCGCGCGTATTCTTGATGCAACGCGTCGCGATCCCGCCCGTTTGCCTGAAAATAGGATGCCATGCCCTTGCCGATCTCGCGCCGATGCTTGGCACTTAGCGCAAATGTATACGCGCCCGAGGCCTCGCCCGTGCGGACAAAATTGTTGCCCTTCCTGACATTCGCGAAGGTGCCCACCGCCAGTCCCGCAATCAACAGGTTCACCGACAGGGAAACAGCCAGGGCGATCTTGCTCCAACGCAGCCCTTTGCGTGGTGTTTTTTCGACGTCGCTCATTTTTCTACCCTTCAAATGACTCGAACCCGAAACCGTCATACGGGTCAACCAAATAGAGGTCTGACGTCCCGTAGACATAGGCTGAGGTGAAATCTGAAATCGCTTCCGGCGGGCTAATGCCAACAACGATACCGATGATGCCAGCGGTCGCCATGCCCGAAACCGTGGGCCAACCGCCCAGCCCGTCCAGAATGCGGGCCAACAAACCCGGCTGCGTTTTTTGCGGGGCCAAAGCCTCACGCGCGTCGGCCACGGCATCAATATCGCCCATTATCCGGCTCATCAAAGCCGCCGATGGGTCCGGCGCATCCTTGCGACCCGCTTCAAAGAAGGTCTCGAGGTCGGTCACTTTTTCACTGTCGTCAGTCATCGCTGTACCCCAGTTCATCTTTCCGCTTTGCCAGAACATTGGCAAGGGCGCGCTTGCCACGTGCAATCAGGTTTTCCACCGCTCCGACACCCACATCCATGATCTTGGCGATCTCGGGGTTCGAAAGCTCGTCCAGATGGCGCAAAACAACCGCTTGTTTCTGCCGCTCTGGCAATTGATCCAAAGCGTCGCTCAACGCATCGGATCGTGATTTCTTCTGCATCGACTCATCGACGCTGTCGGCCCCGTCTTCGGCTTCAGCCACCTGATCCAAACTGTCGTTTGGCCGACGTTTGCGCAGCCGGTCCGTGCATAGATTGGCGACGATCCGGTAAAGCCAGGTCGTGACCTTTGCTTCGTCCTGCCGCCACTCCGGCGCAATCTTCCAAAGCCTCAGCATCGCCTCTTGCGTGACATCCTCGGCCTCGGCCTGATCGCGCAACATGCGGTAGGCCTGCCGATAAATCCGAGGCGTCAGCCGATGCATCAACAAACGCGCCGCGTCGCGATCCCCATTGGCATAAAGCGCCAACAGAGCCTCGTCCGGTGCGTCTGCGTAAGCATCAAAGGGCATTGCCATATCCGAGAAGTATCAGTCCAACATCTGGGTCGCAATCGGCAGGATCGGGGAAGACCCTGCCGACCGACGCTCGGCCTGCTTAGCCGCGACCACCGTGGCCTTTACCGCCCATGCCGCCTTTGCCGCCTTTGCCACCGCGCTTGCCGTCGTGGTCGCCGCGTTTCTCTTTGGCTGCCTCAAACTCTTCCGCCGAAATCGAGCCGTCTTCGTCCGCATCGATACGATCGAGCATGCGCGAATGGTCCGGCTGAGGCAGCTCATCTGCGCTCAGAACGCCGTCGTCGTTTTCGTCAAACCGCTCGATCATGCGCTCGACGCCCTTTGCGGCACGCTCGCTCATGTTGGCTTCGATCATGGCAGTGATCTCGTCCGCCGAGACGACACCGTCGCCGTTCGTATCAAGCTCTGCAAAGCGTGCTTCGCTTTGCGCTTCCAACTCTTCAGCGCTGAGAACACCGTCGCCGTTTGTATCCAGTTCCTCAAACGTCGGGGCCATATCGCCGCCGCGTTGATTGCCGAATGCGTTGGCGGTGCCAACAACCCCAACCGAGGTCATAAGAAGTGCGAGTACGCCGATTTTCAGGTGCTTGTTCATTGTCAGGTTTCCTTCTGCCTAAATAACTCATTTTCGTTTTGAACCAGCATTTCCTGCCGTGTTCATAAAGACAAACGCAGCAGCCAAAGATTTCCGTCGCAGTTTTTTCAACTTTTTTGCGACATCGCGACGCAAGGACAATCCGTGCCCTTACAAATCAAGGGTTTTGGCCCCAGCTTGGGATCAGTAAAAACGTGCGAGCCTGTTCATGCCCATCGACCATTCTCAAGGCGACCTCTCAATCGAAGCCGTCGATTCCTCTGGCGCATCCTTTGTCGATGATCGCCCGGTGCGCCCTGCGCTTCTGCGTGGTTGGCGTCGCAAATGCCCGAACTGCGGCTCTGGCCCGATGTTTGATGGCTATCTCAAGGTGCACGACGAATGCCCTGTCTGCCAACAAGAGCTGCACCACCACCGCGCGGACGACGGCCCCGCCTACCTGACGATCCTCGTGGTCGGCCACATCATCGCGCCGCTGATGCATTTTGTCTTCGTCACCTTCCGGCCCGAACCGCTGGTCATGTTCACCGTATTAGCGGTTGGCAGCGTGGCTCTGTCACTTTACCTTCTTCCAAGATTGAAAGGCGTTGTGGTCGCGATCCAATGGTCGCGCCGCATGCATGGGTTCTAGACCAATCTGACGAAAAGGGTCCGCCTTGGACAAAACAGCCATCAGAGATGCCGCGACGATCATCGTCGTTCGGGATCGTCACGAAAACCCAAGCGTTCTAATGGGGCAACGCGGTTCAAAAGCCGCGTTCATGCCCAACAAATTCGTCTTTCCGGGCGGTGCGATGGACGCCGAGGATCTGAATATCCCGCTGGCTGCGGACATCCCCTCGCCCTGCAACGCCCGCCTGATCGAAGAAACGACCGGCAACCTGAGAACCGGCCTCGTCGCTGCCGCCATTCGCGAGCTTTGGGAAGAAACCGGCCTGATCCTCGGTGAAAAGGGCGCGTGGCCTACCCCTGCGCCGACCGACTGGCAGTCCTTCGCCGCACAGGGTTACCTGCCCTCGGGCCGCAATCTGCAATTCGTCTTTCGCGCAATCACCCCCCCCGGGCGGCCCCGCCGTTTTGACGCGCGGTTCTTTCTGGCGGATGCCTCGCATATTCAAAACGACATGGACGATTTTTCGGGGGCCTGCGATGAGCTTTCGCACCTTCAATGGATTCCGCTATCCGAAGCCCGAGCCTTTGATCTGCCCTTCATAACCGAGGTTGTTCTAGCCGAAGTCGCATCCACCATCACCCACGACGCCCCGCCCGCGTCCGTGCCGTTTTTCAACAA
>JBELFK010000169.1:0-5362 GCA_042092935.1 Paracoccaceae bacterium
CATGCCGGGCCTCAACGGATGGAATGCCTTCGCGTTCTATTTCATCGCCTATGCATTCGCCGTCGGAGGTCTCTTGGCCTCGGTCATGCACCTTGCCAATCCCAAGAACGCGATCAAATCCTTTTCACAATGGCGCAGCAGTTGGCTGAGCCGCGAAGGCATTTTGGCCGTCGCCGCATTGCTGACAACTGCGGTCTATGCGATCGGGCGTATATTCTTTGATACCGATCTGGGGCTTGTCGGCTCAATCGGATCGGTACTTAGTGTGGCGACCGTCTACAGCACGTCGATGATCTACACACAGCTCAAGACTGTCCCGCGCTGGAACTCTCCGACAACACCGTTCATGTTCTTGTCGTATTCGCTGGCAGGCGGGGCGCTTCTGGCCGGGCAGGTCACATTGGCGCTTTATCTGCTCATTGTTGCGGCAATCGCGCAGCTACTCAACTGGCGTGTCGGCGACCAGCGACTGCTTAATTCGCAAACCAATCTTGGCACGGCAACAGGCCTTGGCAATGTGGGGGTCGTGCGGCAGTACGAACCACCGCACAGTGGCAAGAACTATCTGCTCAATGAGATGGTTTATGTTGTCGGGCGCAAGCACGCGCAAAAGGTCCGCAGGATTTCCTTTGTGGCGGCATTTCTGATCCCGGTGCTGGCGCTTTTGGCATTTCGTGACCAGCCGGAAATCGGTCGTATGCTGGCGATCATTTTCCACATCCTTGGGGTTGTCGGCGGACGCTGGCTGTTCTTTGCCGAAGCCCGTCACGTTGTCGCAAACTACTACGGTAAATAAAGACGCCGCACAAAGGAGAGTCGATTTTGAAACAGGTTATACTAACACGCCTCGCTTTGATTTCCGCCCAAGGGGTCGGCAGCGACCTTTTGACATCCGGCATGGTCAAGGAACCCGAGGTGCTGTTCGAGGGCGGCAAAGCCATCGTGACCGTTCATGTGCCAGACAGTTTTACGGGCGAACTTGAGGCCTTGAAATCGCAGATTGAGGGCCAGTTGGATAGTCTTGACGGGCTTGAGAACCTGTTGGTGGTTTTAACGGCCGAACGTTCTCAGGCACCGGATGCACCCGTGCGCCAACCGCCGAAACTAAAGCAGCGACCGAAAGATGCACCGGGGCGCGATATGCGTCCGCATTCCGCCGCCATTCCCGGGATCAAGAACGTCATCGCCGTGGCCTCGGGCAAGGGTGGTGTTGGCAAATCTACAACGGCGGCCAATCTGGCACTTGGGTTGCGCTCGCTTGGTCTCAGCGTCGGGTTGCTGGACGCTGACATTTACGGCCCGTCGATGCCACGGCTTCTTGGCATAGACGAACGCCCCGAGATCACCGAAGACGTCATCAAACCACCCGAAAAGTTTGGCATCAAGGTCATGTCGATGGGCTTTTTGATGGACGAAGAAAGCCCGGTTATTTGGCGTGGTCCCATGGTCGTGACCGCCCTGATGCAAATGAGTCGCGAAGTTGATTGGGGCGCGTTGGACGTTTTGGTTCTGGATATGCCGCCGGGCACTGGTGATGCGCAGTTGACCATGGCGCAACAGATCCCGCTTCAGGGGGCTGTGATCGTCTCGACTCCTCAGGACTTGGCGTTGATTGATGCGCGCAAGGGTCTGAAGATGTTCAAGAACGTCGATGTGCCGATCTTTGGGATCATCGAGAATATGTCGACTTTCATCTGCCCGCATTGCGGTGAGTCCAGCGACATTTTCGGGCACGGAGGCGCACAAGACGATGCGCAGCGTTTGGGCGTGCCCTTCCTAGGGGCCATTCCACTTCACATGCAAATCCGCGAGATGTCAGATGCAGGCACTCCGGTTGTTGTGTCCGACGCTGATGGTCCTCATGCCAAAGCCTATCGTGACATCGCGCTTAAACTTGCCGCGCGGATGTTCCCGGAAGAAGACGAGGACTAGGTCAGAAGTTGTCCCTTGCGCTGGATTGTCCCCTTTGGGGTGAGGTTGGCAACGACCTGCCGTTTTGGCCTGATTGAAGGATTGCGCCAGTGAATGATCTATTTTGCTCGATTGAGCGGGGGCTGGCGGGCAGGCTGCCCAATGATACGCTTGCAATGCTTCGCGCCGGAGTGTCGGCGCACACGGTGACCCAAAGCCACGCTCAGCTGTACCAGGACGTGTTTGCGCTGGCGTTCAACGGGTTCAAATCCGACGGCTTCTTTGTTGAATTTGGTGCAACGAACGGGGTCACGCTCAGCAACTCGTTCCTGCTCGAGACCGAGTTCAATTGGTCCGGCATTCTTGCCGAACCCGATCGCAATTGGCACGACGACCTGATGAAAAATCGCACGTTTGCAATTGAAACGCGTTGCGTGTGGAAAGCGTCAGGCGAGGAGCTTCCGTTTTCATCGGCGAAAGTCGGCGAGGTCTCAACGCTGACCGATTTTGTCGACAGCGACCATTTGGCGAAACATCGTGCTGACGCGGCGACCTATCCGGTTGAAACGATTTCGCTGATGGACCTGCTTGCCAGTGCAAATGCGCCAAAACAGATTGACTATATGTCGGTGGATACCGAAGGCAGCGAGTATGAAATCCTGAACGCCTTTGATTTTTCGGCGTATAAGTTCAATTTCATAACGATTGAGCACAACTACACCAAAAACCGTCGGCTGTTAAAGACGCTGATGAAGCAGAACGGATACCGTCCGGTGTTTGAATCTCTGTCGCGCTTTGATGCGTGGTTTGTGCCCGCAGGTGACTAGAAAACAAACGACGCCGCAGGGCTAAACCGGCGACGTCCCTGTTTGGTCACTTTGGTCCGTTTTAGAACCCGAATGCCCGCAGGCCGGATTCAAGCCAAACGGCCAAGAACATCACGAACAGATAGACCAACGTCAGGCGGAAAAACTTTCGTTCAGTTGCGTAGCGATCATCGTCGGCCAAATTCTCGTCCCGTCCTGCAATGGCCCATGCGCCTCGCAAAAGAAGCGCATTCAGGACCACGGCGGACGCCAGAAATACAAGGCCGCCAACAGCAGTGAAGGCCATTGCGATCGAGATGACGCTTAGGATGACACTGTAGATCAGGATCTGGCGACGGGTCGCCTGACGGCCATGGGTAACTGTCAGCATCGGCACGCCTGCGCGCGAATAGTCGTCGTGCATGTAAAGCGACAAGGCCCAGAAATGCGGTGGGGTCCAAAAGAAGATCAGGCCGAACAGCATGACGCTTTCAATGTCGATGGACCCCATCGCGACGGCCCACCCGATCATCGGCGGGAACGCACCGGCAGCCCCGCCAATGACGATGTTTTGCGGAGTGCGGCGCTTCAGGATCATGCTGTAGATCACCACGTAAAAGAAAATCGTAAAGGCCAGCAACCCTGCGGCCAACAGGTTCGAGACCGCCCAAAGCGCCAGAACCGATAGTACCGACAGGACAAGACCAAAGATCAGCGCCGCCCGAGGAGAGACATCTCCGTTTGGGATCGGGCGATTGCGGGTGCGACGCATTTGTACGTCGATGTCGGCGTCCCACCACATATTCAACGCGCCCGAGGCCCCGGCGCCGGTTGCGATAAACAGAATGGCTAAGATTGCGCTGACAGGATCAGCACTGCCGGGGGCTGCGAAAAGGCCGACCATCGCGGTGAAGATAACCAGCGACATGACGCGAGGCTTCAAGAGCGCCAGATAACTGGACGCAAGCGGCTTGCGCAGTGCAGGGGAATTACTTGTCGTTTCAGCCATAATGGCCCTCTTGGCAGGAAGAATGGTTGCTCTGGCCCGCCGAATTGCGACGGGCCAGAAAGTTTGCTTGGGATAATGCCCTTTGGGCTACATCGCCATTGCCATGCCGTCCGTGGACAACTGGCCCATCATGCCCATCTGCATGTGATAGGGCAGCATGCACATGAACATCCACGCGCCGGGCCGGACAACCTCGGCGACGAATGTGACTTCATCGCCTGGCAGCATCAGCGACTTTTCATAAAGCGCTTCATGCTCAAGAAGGTTCCAATCCGCACGTCGGGCGCGATAGTTTACCCCCTGCATTTGCGCCATGCCCATGAACATGAACTCGTGCAAAATCTGACCTTCATTGCGCAGTGTGAACTTGATGCGTTCACCCGCCTTGGCATTGATGTCGAGATCAGAGAAACCCCACTCGGTCATCGTAAGCTCGATTTCGCGATCAAACGCGCCATCGTCCCTTATGATGAGCCCAGCCATCTGGCCTGCCATCAGCCGTTCGGCTTCTTCTTCGGCAGCTTCGCTGTCTTCGGCATGCTCGACGTCACCGTCGTCCATGTCGCCCGAGGCCATGTCCATGACACCGTCGCCATCCATGTCCATGTCCATGCCCATCGACGTTGCGCCTTCGGCCATGTCCATGACCTGATCGGCCATATCGGAAACGCCCTCAGCCATGTCCATGACCTGATCCGCCATGTCGGCTGCATCCTCGGCCATATCCATAACCTGATCGGCCATGTCCTCAGCAGCCATGTCCATGACGCCGTCACCATCCATGTCCATGTTCATGGCGGTTGCGCCATCGCCCATGTCCATTGCGGTTGTGGCGGGCATGTCCTCGGCGGCCATGTCCATGACGCCGTCACCATCCATGTCCATGTTCATGGCGGTTGTGCCATCACCCATGTCCATTGCGGTTGTGGCGGGCATGTCCTCGGCGGCCATGTCCATGACGCCGTCACCGTCCATGTCCATGTTCATGGCGGTTGTGCCATCGCCCATGTCCATCGTGGTTCCGTCGCCCATGTCCATGGAGCCCATGTCCATATCCATGCCTTCAGAGGCAGCCTCGATCATGGCTTCATCCTCAGGCGGAACGCCGAAAATATCGTGCTCGATGTTTTCGTTTTCCTCCATTTCCTCCTCAGGCAGGATGCCTTCTTCGCGCAGACGTGCGAAATCGCCAGCGGTCGGAGGCAATTGAACGGTGGGGGGAGGGCTTCCAACGATGAACCATCCTGTGGCTCCGAGAAGGATGAGCCCGAATATTAGATATACTCTCATAATCATTTGGATTTTTCCTTCTTATTCGGCCGGAACCGGTGTGGCTTCGGATGCATTGTCACCATCGATTGCCCATGGATCGCCTGAAACGGTGGACCCGCGCGTCGCGCTATACATGGCGTTGATGACGAACACGATGAATCCCAGACCAATCAAATAGGCCGCGCCGGTTAGCCAGAATTGGCCATTCGACCACTGAGGCAGATCGAGGTAGTCGACCACCCAGCGTGGGAAATAGTTGAAGCCGAGGTAGTACATCAGCGATACCTTGCTGAAGATCCCGATCTGCCAGGCCCAGAAATGGGTATTGGCAAGCCCTTGGCTAAACATCCGTCCGGTGAAGTAG
>JBELFK010000170.1:0-5188 GCA_042092935.1 Paracoccaceae bacterium
TCGCTTTCGGGCCGCGTGCTGGCTTGTCGTTTTCTGTTCGCCCACGCGATTTGCAATCCGGTGAGGTCTTGCAATTCATAGGGGCCCATCGGCATCCCAAGGGTCCGCATGGCCGCATCGATCTGATAGGGCAAAGCCCCGTCGGCGAGCAGATAATCAGCCTCGCGCCGGTAAGCTGCCAACATCCGATTGCCGATAAATCCGTCGCAAATCCCTGAAAGCACCGAGGTTTTCCGCAGCTTCCTGCCAAGTGCAAACCCTGTTGCTATGACCTCGGGCGACGTTGACGGCGTTCTAACGATCTCCAACAGCTTCATGACATGCGCTGGCGAAAAGAAATGGAGCCCGATGCAGCGCGACGGGAATCTGATGCCGTCGAAAATCTCCAAGGGATCAAGATAGGACGTGTTCGTGGCAAGGATCGCGTCGTCTGGCATGTGTTTGGACAGGTTGGCGAAAACGGCCTTTTTGACGGCCAAATCCTCGAACACTGCTTCGATCGCCAAATCGCAATTGGCGGCTGCGGCGTAGTCCGACAGGCAGCAAAGCCGCGCCATCTGAGCATCGCGCGACGTCACGCTGATTTTGCCCCGCTTCACGCCGCCGTCGATCAAGTCCGCGACGCGGGCGCTGGCTTGGTCGGCGGCCTCATCGGTTTGTTCAATGATCGTGACAGCAAAGCCGCCGCCCAGACAAGCCGCCGCGATTCCAGCGCCCATCAGGCCTCCGCCGACGATGGCAATCTTGCTGATGTCGCGTTCAATGACACCCTTAATTGAGGCGGGTTTTGCGACACGACGTTCGGCAAAAAAGGCGTGTCTCAGCGCACGGCTTTCGGCTGAGTCTCGCAGTTTCAAATGCAGGGCGCGTTCTTTGGGTTGGCCCACTTCGAACGGCTCAAGAGACCATTCAAGCGCTTTCAAATTGTGAAGCGGTGATTGCTGGCCTTTGGCGCGTTTCTTCAGCTCATTCGCTTTGAGGTCAAAGAAGTCATCGGCCACAATCGGAGTGTCGCGCCGCGAAACGGGTGTAGGACGTATAGGGTCATCGCCTAGAAAACTCCGCGCAGCTTGACGCAAGTCGCCATTGGTGACCTGATCCAATCCGCCCAATGCAGCAAGTTTATCCGCTGAAACCAATTTGCCCTGACAAGCAATTTCGACCGCGCTTTCCAATCCGATAAGACGCGGAAGCCGTTGTGATCCGCCTGCACCAGGCACAAGGCCGACGTTGGCCTCGGGAAGGCCAAAACGGGTAGCGCTGTCAGCGATGCGCCATGCGCAGGCCAGTGCCAGTTCAAACCCTCCGCCCAACACGGTGCCGTGCATCAATGCTAGAAAAGGCACCTCGGAGTCTTCGATCATTTGGTAGACGTCGGGCAAGTGGGGCAGGGTCGGTGGGGCGTCGAACTCGGCCATGTCACCACCCGCGACGAAGGTTCGTCCAGCGCAATCGATCACCGCGTATTTAGCGGTTGATACCTTTTGGACAGCCGCCAACAGGCCCGCCCGCACGGCTTGTGAGGTCGCGTTGACCGGTGGGTTGTTGATCGTCACCCAGGCGATGTCGCCGTCTAATTCAACTGAAACAACGTAGGACAAGGCAGCCTCCTGATTGATCCGCACCTTTTTATTGACCAACCGTTCGGTTTATGCAAGCTCAGTAAATGAGCCTGAGGGAAATGCGATGAGCGAAACGATCCACACGAGAGATCACGGGACATGGGTTGAGGTGACACTGAACCGCCCCGACCGGTTGAACAGCTTCAACGCGGAAATGCACATCGCGCTGAGGGCCGCGATCGAGGGCGCCCGCGATCAGGGCAAACGCGCGATTTTGTTGACCGGTGCAGGGCGCGGCTTTTGTGCAGGCCAGGACCTCGGGGACCGCGATCCGGCGAAGATGGATGGTCCGCCAGACCTTAGCCAGACGGTTCGACTGTATTACGCACCGCTTGTGCGGCTGATCCGCGCGCTGGAGTTTCCGGTGGTCTGCGCCGTCAACGGAGTTGCAGCAGGGGCAGGTGCAAGCCTTGCTTTGGCGTGTGACATTGTGCTGGCGGCCGAGTCAGCCAGGTTCATTCAGTCTTTTTCCAAGGTCGGGTTGATCCCCGACACCGGTGGCAGTTGGCACCTTCCCAAATTGATTGGCGAAGCGCGGGCCAAAGGTCTGGCGCTGACCGCGCAACCCTTGTCTGCACCTCAGGCCGAGGATTGGGGGTTGATCTGGAATTGCCACCCTGACGAAACCCTGATGGACGAGGCCAGAGAGTTGACCGCTTCGCTTGCCGCTGGCCCGACCTTGGGGCTTGGACTGACGAAACAGTGCATTCAGGCGTCGGCCACACAGTCCCTCTCCGATCAGCTTGAAACTGAGGCTGATGCGATGAAGATTTGCGGCGAAAGCGCGGATTATGCCGAAGGCGTGTCGGCCTTTTTGCAAAAGCGCAAAGCCGAATTCAAGGGGCGATGACAATGGACGCCGATGAACGCGCAAGACGCAGCGCCGAGGCTATGTGGTCAAACGACAGCGCCTCAAAATGGTTCGGTTTCGTGCTTGTCGATGTGAGCGAGGGACGTGCAGAGTTCAAGCTGCGGGTCGAGCAGCACCATTGCAACGGCCACGGAATTTGCCATGGAGGCGTCACCTTCGCGCTGGCGGACACAGCTTTTGCCTTTGCCTGCAACAGCCGCAACCAATCGACGGTCGCTCAGGCGAACCTCATCAACTTTATCGCACCCGCGCAGGTGGGCGATGAATTGACCGCCACGGCGGCCGAAGTGTCGCTTTCTGGTCGCAGCGGCATTTACGATGTCTCGGTGACCAATCAGGATAACAAGATCATTGGCCAGTTTCGCGGCATGTCCCGTGCGATCAGGGGCCAATTGTTCGATGAAGACACATGAAGGAACCATCAGATGAAAGACCTAAGCCCCAAGAAATCTGATCTCGAACCGATTGAAGTCGCATCCCGCGACGAAATCTCGGCGCTTCAGCTTGAGCGGCTGAAATGGTCGTTGAAACATGCCTATGACAACGTGCCGATGTATCGTGAACGGTTCGATGAAAAGGGTGTGCACCCTGATGACCTAAGGCAACTGTCCGATCTTTCGAAGTTTCCCTTCACCTATAAAAACGACCTGCGCGACAACTACCCCTTTGGCCTGTTTGCTGTCCCGCGCGAGCAGATTATTCGCATACACGCATCATCGGGGACGACGGGAAAATCGACGGTTGTGGGCTACACGAAAAACGACATCGAAAACTGGGCCGACCTTGTGGCCCGCAGCTTGCGGGCCTCGGGCCTTCGCAAGGGGGACATCGTTCACAATGCTTATGGCTATGGTCTGTTTACTGGCGGGCTAGGGGCGCATTACGGGATCGAGAGACTCGGGGCGACGGTGGTGCCCATGGGCGGTGGGCAAACGGAAAAACAGGTCAGCCTCATCACGGATTTCAAGCCTGACGGGATCATGGTGACGCCGTCCTATATGCTCAATATCCTTGAGCAATATAACCGTATCGGAATGGACCCTCGTGAAAGTTCGTTGTCCGTGGGGGTCTTCGGGGCTGAGCCATGGACAGACTCGATGCGTCATGAGGTTGAGCAGGCATTTGATATGCACGCGGTCGATATTTATGGTCTCTCGGAAATCATGGGGCCTGGTGTTGCAAACGAATGTGTCGAAACGAAAGACGGGCCGGTCATTTGGGAAGACCATTTTTATCCCGAAGTCATCAATCCCGAAACGGGCGAGGTTGTCGCTGACGGTGAACAAGGTGAATTGGTCTTTACGACATTGACCAAAGAGGGTCTGCCGATGATACGCTATCGCACGCGCGATCTGACGCGGTTGTTGCCGGGCACTGCGCGATCGATGCGGCGGATGGAAAAGATCACTGGCCGCAGCGATGATATGATGATCCTGCGTGGGGTGAACGTGTTTCCGACGCAGATCGAAGAACAGGTCATGGCCACAGGCGGATTGGCGCCGTATTTCCAGATCGAACTCTACCGCGCGGGACGGATGGACGCGATGCGGGTGTTCGTGGAAACAACGCCTGCGGCCTCAAACGGGGCAAGTCAGGCGGCCGCGGAACGGATGTTGGTCAAGCGGATAAAGGACATCGTCGGCGTGTCCTGCGAAGTTTTGGTGGGCGACCCCGGATCGGTCGCAAGATCGCAAGGCAAGGCGGTGCGTGTAATAGACAACCGGCCAAAGGACTGACCCGTGGCCCGTACAATCGCAAAAGATCACGACCAAAAGAAATCGCACATCCTGAGGGCGGCGGCGCGGGTCTTTGCCGAGCAAGGGTTTGACCGCGCGTCGGTCAGTCAGCTTGCCCGTGAATGTGGGATCTCGAAAGCCAATATCTACCACTATTACGACAGCAAGGACGCGCTGTTGTTTGACCTGCTTGATACCAACCTGTCCGAGCTATTGGCGCGGATCGAAAGCGTCGAGATTGGCGGCATGTCTGCTGAGCAGGCGCTTGAAGTCACGCTTTGCGAAATCCTGCTGGCCTATGAAGGCAAGGACTACGAACATCAGGTCCAAAGCTCGGCGATGATGCATTTGCCAGAGCAACAGCAAGCGATCCTCAAAGGGTATCAAAAGGAAATGGTCGCGCGGGTGTCCGAGCTTTTGAAGGCCGTGAACCCCTCGTGCTTTGCGGGCCGCGCTGAGATGCTTTTGGACACAACGATGTCGATTTTCGGGATGCTGAACTGGTACTACATGTGGAGCGCCAAGGCTGGTCCAAAGAAGCGCAAAGACTATGCGCGCCTTGTCACGCGCCTTACCTTGAACGGGATCGCGGGTATTTAGGTTTTTGCCGCAGGCTTTTGTCCATTGGTTTCGCCTTGGTCTCGATCAACCGCATTTCGCCGGGTTGCAAACCGTCCAGAGACCACGCGCCGACGCTATATCGAATTAGCCTGAGCGTCGGATGACCGATCGCGGCTGTCATGCGGCGCACCTGTCTATTGCGCCCTTCGGTTATTGTCACGCTGACCCAACTGTCAGGAATGGATTTGCGAACCCGAATTGGCGGATCCCTTTCCCACAAGAACGGCGGCGTTTCGATGCGCGAAACCTCAGCAGGACGCGTCATGCCGTCTTTCAACTCGATGCCCTTTGCCAGCACCGCTAGGGTTTCATTGGACGGCTCGCCTTCGATCTGGACG
>JBELFK010000171.1:0-5037 GCA_042092935.1 Paracoccaceae bacterium
GGTGGGGGCTGCCTGGCTATCCCGAGATGCATATATGCGAAGGAAGCCTTAGTTCAGTTTGCCATTCGGAATAGAGTTTTTTTCTGAACGGAACCACCAACAGCGATACCAATCCAGAATCCATCTTCTATACAAAATTCAGCACCCGTTTGATCAAATTCTCTTGGCAGTAATTTTGAGGATTCAACCAATATCTGAGTTGGTCCGAAACCTCGTTTTTCATACTCAATCGCAAGATCATCTGCGTCCGGCCCTCCGTAATAGGGCTCCCAGAACCCAGGCCCTTTCAAGCTTTTTAAATAATCTGAACTCATTATTCCTCGCCGAAGTCCGAACGCACCAAACGGCAAAGAGCTCCCAACGGCCTCCAAGTGGTGATCCATTTGGAATCGTTGGACTTGATCTCGATGCATGGCCTCAAAAAGCTTCTGGATTCTTTGCTTCAAATCCACGGATATTGAAATTTCAAAGCCGACAATCGGCTGAGCCTGCAAAAAATCTCCAAATATGCTTGAAGCTTGTCCGACTTCAAGTATTGACGCACTTGCGGTCAATGAATTGAGTTTCAGTTCAAATAACTTAATATCTGGAATGATTTCGAGATTTGCACCCCTAAGCTTTAGGTCTGCTCGCAGCGCGGCGTACGTCCTATAGTTTAAGGCACAAGCAAGTGCTTCATAAACGTGACTGGATTTAACTTTTGCTCCGCTTTGCAAAAGTACGTAATTTATCCGGCTCTTTGCATCGTCCAACCATTGTTGGCTAATATTCTGAATATCCATGACATTCACCTTTCAAGTGCGCAAATGTCCTCTTACCGATTACTGAACCACGCACACGAAAAAGAAATGTCAAGATTTCTAATCACACTTTGAGTCGGTAAGAACTCTGGGGTAAGCCGCGCAGTAGCGATATCATTTAAGCTGTGCTCAACGCAACCTACGGAATTGAACTATGCTAAGAACAATGGGTTTCCATTGCATGCATAATCCTCCCCCCTTGCCCTCCCCTCCCCCGTCACCTTACATAGACCCAACGTCAAAATAGGGAGACACACATGAACCGTGTCGTCGTCACCGGCTTGGGGATTGTCTCGGCCATCGGGAATAATGCGGACGAGGTTTTGGCCTCGCTCAAGGCCGGGAAATCGGGGATCACCGCCAATGCGGATATGGTCGAGCACGGCTTTCGCAGCCAGATTGCGGGCATGCCCAACATCGACATCAAGGAACATGTCGACAAGCGGACGTTGCGCTTTATGGGGCCGGGTGCCGCTTATGCGCATATCGCGATGACGCAGGCGATTGCCGATGCCGGTCTGACCGAAGACGACGTTGTGAACATCCGCACTGGTCTGATCGCAGGCTCTGGTGGACCTTCGACCAGCGCCATGCTGGCCGCGCATCAGACGGTGCTGAAAACCGGCGCGACCAAGCGGATCGGGCCGTTTGCGGTGCCGAAATGTATGTCTTCGACAATCTCGGCCAACCTGGCGACGGCGTTCCAGATCAAGGGGATCAACTATTCAATCACCTCGGCCTGTTCGACCTCGCTGCATTGCATCGGCAATGCGGCAGAGCAGATCATGATGGGCAAGCAAGACATCATGTTCGCAGGTGGGGCGGAAGAGCTGGACTGGACGCTGTCCTGCCTGTTCGACGCGATGGGTGCGATGTCGTCGAAATACAACGACACGCCCGAGAAAGCCTCGCGCGCGTTTGACGCGGATCGTGATGGCTTTGTCATCGGCGGCGGCGGCGGTATCCTCGTTCTGGAAAGCCTTGAGCATGCGCAGGCGCGTGGTGCCAAGATTTACGCCGAGGTTACGGGCTACGGCGCCACGTCCGATGGGCACGATATGGTCGCCCCCTCTGGCGAAGGCGGCGAGCGTGCGATGGGGATCGCCCTCAGCACCCTGCCCGAGGATCGCAAAGTCGGCTATATCAACGCCCACGGCACCTCGACCCCCGTTGGCGATGTGGGCGAGGTTGAGGCCGTGCGCCGCGTGTTTGGCACAGGCACAACGCCACCCATCAGCTCGACCAAGTCGATGACCGGCCACAGCCAAGGGGCGACTGGCGCACAAGAGGCGATCTATTGCCTGCTGATGCTGGACAATGATTTCATCGCCCCCTCGATCAACGTGGAAAATCTGGACCCCGCGATCAACGAGGGCGAAATCGCCACAAGCCTTGTTGAAAACGCAGGCCTTGATAGTGTGATGACCAACAGCTTTGGCTTTGGCGGCACCAATGGCTCGATGATTATGAGCAAATTCAAGGGATAAGAAAATGCAGCACTCCATCCCCCTGACCCATATTCCAGAAAACACCCTGTTCGGCAAAGGCGACATCTTTGTGCTGTTCGGCGAGCTGTTCGGACGTGGCTATGCCACTGGTCTGATTGACGAAGCCAAATCCGCTGGCATGGAGGTGATCGGCATCACCGTCGGTCGCCGCAATGAAGACGGGTCGTTGCGCCCTCTGACGGACGAGGAACATGCAGCCGCCGAGGAAAACCTTGGCGGCCGGATCGTCAACGTGCCCCTGATGGCTGGCTTTGACATGGATGCCCCCGAGGGCGGTCAGACTCCGACTGATATGCTCACGGCGATGACGCTGGACAATTGGCAAGAGTTCACGCTCGACTGGGATCAGGTCGATCGCTGCCGCGCGGTTGGAACGGCGCGTTTCACCGAGGCGCTTGCGCAAGTCATGGCGCAACTTGACGGCATGATCCCCGAGGGCCGCAACGTGTTCTTCGCCCACACAATGGCGGGGGGTATCCCACGCGCCAAGGCGTTTCTGGCGATTGCCAACCGCATCTACAAGGGCCGCGGTGCGCGACATATCTCTTCGGACGCTTTGCTCGAAAGCGATCTTGGCAAGCTGATCCTGCAAAACTTTGATGAGGTGACGGCGAACAGCTTTGGTCATCTCTTGGACCTCAGCAGTGGCTTGCGTGACCGGATCGAAGCCGGTGGCAATCAAGTGCGCTATTCCGCCTATGGGTATCACGGCACCCGCGTGTTGATTGATGGCGACTACCAGTGGCAGACCTACACCAGCTACACCCAAGGCTACGCCAAAATGAACCTTGAACGTTTTGCGCAAGCGGCGTGGGACAAGGGCGTGAAGGCCACTGTGTTCAACTGCCCCGAAATCCGCACCAATTCATCGGATGTGTTCGCTGGGATCGAGCTTTCCCTGCTGCCGTTGCTCGAGGCGCTGCGCAAAGAGGGCGGCGGCGCGTTTGTCGACGATCTCTGGCAGCAATGTCAGGACTTGCTAAAGGACGACGTGTCGCTGGACAGCGTCCTGCAAACCGTCGGTGACTATCAGCAGAGTTCCGTCATGCAGTCCTTCTACAACTTCGCCGCTTGGCCGATGGCGAACGGTGCCGAGCAGGTGGACATGACCGTCGGCATCTCGCAAGACATTGTCGCGCTCCACAAGGATCGCAAAGCGCTGGTCAGCGATGTGCTGAGTTCACATGTGGTGGACGCCACCGGCAAGCTGATCTTCGGCGCAGCCAGCAATCCCGACGGTCCGGTGCTGTGGCTGGATCATGATACCGTGGCACAGGTGTTGATCGGGTAGCGATCGGTCGGCACGAAACGTCCCGCATATTCGGCAAAAAAATTTCCCGCACGACTGATCGTCATGCGGGAATTGTCGTTTGAGGCATCGCCATTATCTATGCGATCTCAACAAGCTCCAGCGCAAAGGTCAGATCCTTGCCTGCCAACGGGTGGTTCGCATCAAGCGTCACCGTCTCGTCGGTCACCGCAGCCACTGTGACCATCATCACCTGACCGTTCGGCGCTTCCATCTGCAACTGGGTGCCGATGTCCAACGGCAGGTCGGCGGGCACCGTGTCGCGGGGAATGTCCTGACGCGCGTTTGGATCAAGCTCGCCATAAGCCTCGCCACATGGGATGTTGATTGTCTTCTTCTCACCGATGCTCATACCCGTCACACCAACATCAAAGCCGGGGATGACCTGACCCGATCCAAGCGTGAACTCCAAAGGATCGCGCCCTGCCGAGCTGTCAAAGGTCGACCCGTCGTCAAGGGTTCCGGTGTAGTGAATGCGCACGGTGTCACCGCTTTTTGCTTGCGTCATAAGTCTCTCGTTTTGTTGGGGTCAGGCGTGCCCTCGCGCACGCGGTCAATTGATTGAGGCCGCACACTATGCCAGCGGCCCAAGGAATGCAAAACCAACATCTTTTGACTTCAAATATCCACTCCATGCTCTCGACCATCGCCCCGATTTCGGCCCTTTCGCATTCCTTGACATCATGCCATTCTCTCCGGCGAAAGGATCCCACCATGCCCATCACGACCTGTGTTTTTGACGCCTACGGCACGCTTTTTGACGTCTCTGCCGCCGCCCGCGAGGCCGCCGCCGAACCAGGGCGCGAGGCTTTGGCCAAAAAGGCAAACGACCTGGCCGAGCACTGGCGGCTCAAACAGCTGCAATATTCATGGCTGCGGGCAATCACCGGCGACTATACCGAATTTTGGAATGTCACGATGGACGGCCTCGACTGGGCGCTTGAAAAAACCGGTCTCGACGGCGACCC
Source organism: Paracoccaceae bacterium (assembly GCA_042092935.1). Classification (GTDB taxonomy): domain Bacteria; phylum Pseudomonadota; class Alphaproteobacteria; order Rhodobacterales; family Rhodobacteraceae; genus JASMHC01. Next base: position 4,586 of record JBELFK010000171.1, read on the forward strand.
CGAGCTTCGCGAGCGTCTTCTCGCGCTTTACTGGGAGCTTTCGGCCTATAAAGAGGTCCACTTCATGCTTGCCCGGCTCAAGGCGATGGGGATGAAGACAGCGATCCTGTCCAACGGATCACCGGATATGCTTGAAGGCGCGGTCGACAGTTCCGGCGTCGGGGCCAACCTAGATGCGGTTTTGTCGGTCGAGGACGTCGGCATCTTCAAGCCCGCAAAATCCGTCTATGACATGGTCGGTGCGCGCTTTGGCTGTACGCCGGACGAGGTTTTGTTTGTCAGCAGCAACGGCTGGGACGCAGCGGGCGCAGCAGGCTACGGGTTCAATACGGTCTGGGTCAACCGCGCGGGCGATCCGGTTGATCGTCTGCCCGCTCAGCCGCAAACGATCCTGACGGACCTCAGCACCATACCGGACCTGATTTCCTGATGCCGCGCTTCACAACGTCCGA
>JBELFK010000172.1:0-5000 GCA_042092935.1 Paracoccaceae bacterium
CTTCGTCTGATTTTGCATGAACCAACAACGCGTCACCGTCGCCATTGGCGGCATTGCGCAGCGCCTGTCCAGTGCCCACGGCAACAACCCGTACCTCAATGCCCGAGTAGGCCTCAAACTTCGGAAGAACCTCAGCAAACAGACCCGAGTTTTGCGTCGAAGTCGTAGATTGCAGCACAATGAAGTTCTCATCAGCCGCTGCCGATGAAACCAAGCCGCAAAGGGCGATCAATAATGCCAGTGCACGCATGGACATGTCCCGAATTACGGCACCAGTTGACCGGCCAGAAACATATGAGCCGCGACCGAGGTTGGCCCCTCAAAGAAGTCAGAGGCAGGCATCCTGTCGTGCAGTTTTCCATCGGCCATAAACAAAACCTCGTCCGCCAAGCGTTTCGCCTGAGCCAGCGAATGACTGACCATGACGATGCGAACGCCGAGCAACGCGGCTTGGTGCAATATCGCCTCGATCCGGTGCGTCGCGTTAGGGTCAAGGCTTGACGTCGGCTCGTCGAGGAACAGCATTTTGGGCGATCTCGCCAATGCGCAGGCCAACGCGAGGCATTGTTCTTCGCCGCCGGAAAGTGACCGCGCGGCTTGATGTCGTTTGCCGGACAATCCTGATAACTCAAGCAGTGCGCTGATCTTGGCATCCACCTCGGTTTTTGACGTGTCGCTGAATTTCAGCGCAAACTTGAGATTGGCGATAACAGATCGGCGTAAAAGAACCGGCTTTTGAAATACCATCGCCTGTGCCTTGCGTCCCCTGCCCGAAACGGACTGCCCATCATAGTCGATCCGCCCCGCGTGTGGCGCAATAAGGCCATGCATAAGCCGGACAAAAAGGCTTTTGCCCGCCCCGTTTGGTCCAAGCAGTACAGAAATCCCGCGTCCTGAAATGTCGAGGTCGGGAATGTCGATTTGCACCTGATGTGAGGCCCTGTATTGCACGCCCGACAACGTCAAAGCCGGAAGGTTTGGCCGCAACGGGATCAGCTTTGCAAGGCTTTGGGCAAGAATATCGTGTCCAACGTCACGCATAAGCTAGCCTCGCCGAGGATTTGGCCGCCAAAGACATGGCAGCGTTTATCGAGATTGAAAGAACGATCAATACAACGCCCAACGCCAATGCCATGCCAAGATCCCCTTTGGAAGTTTCAAGCGCGATCGTCGTCGTCATTACGCGTGTCACGTGGTTAATATTGCCACCCACGATCATCACGGCCCCAACCTCTGCAATTGCGCGGCCAACCCCTGCAAGCAAAGCCGTCATCAAACCAAAGCGGCCTTCCCAAAGCAATGTCGGGATCGTGCGCACCCCTGCGACGCCAAGGGACATGAACTGCTCGCGGTATTCTTGGTGAAGGTCTGCGACCACCTGGCGCGACAGCGCGGCCACAATCGGCAACACCAAAAGCACCTGCGCAATAATCATCGCGGAAGGCGTGTAAAGCAGTTGTAAAACACCCAACGGCCCAGATGTGGAAAGCATCAGATAGACCGACAGGCCGACCACCACCGGCGGCAAACCCATCAGGGCGTTGACCGTCACGATCAACGCGCCGCGTCCACGAAACCGAGTAACAGCCAAAAGTGCGCCGAGCGGCATGCCAATGAGTCCGGCAAGGGCGACTGCCGTCAGCGAAACCTTGAGCGACAGAAAGACAATCGCCCAGAGAACCGCATCCCCTGAAAGGATGAGGCCAAAGGCCAGTTGTAAACTATCGCCAAAGCCGGTCATCAATCACTCAGCCGCAACAGATTTTGCAGCCTTTTCAACACGTACGGCCGCGAACTTAAACTCGGGAATTTTCCCATATGGATCCAGGGCCGGATTGGTCAGGGTATTCGCTGCGGCCTCAACATAGGCGAAGGGGACAAAGACCATATCCTCGGCAACCGCGCGGTCCGCCCGGGCCATAATGGTGATTTCTCCACGCCGCGACTTTACGGTTACATAGTCACCAGCCTGAACGCCAAGGCGCTCTAACGTGCGCGGATGCAACGAGCAATTGGCTTCGGGTTCAACGGCATCCAACACTGTCGCCCGCCGAGTCATGGACCCGGTATGCCAGTGTTCCAGTTGACGTCCGGTGGTCATGACAAAGGGATATTCCTCGTCCGGCAATTCATCCGGTGAAATGATCGACGCCGGTGCAAAGCGGGCCCGGCCACCTTCGCGCGGGAAGCCATCGCCAAAAACGACGGGTTGGCCTGGGTCTTCGGGCGACAGCGACGGATAGGTCACTGCGCCCTCAGTCTCAAGCCGATCCCACGAGATATTGTCGAGTGACTTCATCCCCTGCTTCATTTCCGCAAACACCTGTTTGGGGTGCGTATATCCCCAATCAAGCCCGAGCTTGGCGGCCAATTGGGTCGTAATCAGCCAATCCTCACGCGCGTCTCCGGGGGGTGAGACTGCAACGCGTCCCATCTGCACTTGGCGGTTTGTGTTCGTCACCGTACCGTTTTTCTCATAAAAGGCGGCAGCGGGCAGGATTACATCGGCATAGTTTGCCGTTTCGGTCAGAAAGATGTCCTGCACGACGAGGTGCTCAAGCGAGGCCAGGGCTTCACGCGCGTGGCTCACGTCAGGGTCGGACATGGCAGGATTTTCGCCAAGAATATACATACCCTTAATGTCGCCCTGATGGACGGCGTCCAAAATCTCGGTCACGGTCAGGCCCTTCTGGTCGTCGACAAAACGATCCGACCCCCAAATACCGTTGAACTTGCCCCGAATGCCGTCGTCCAGAACGCACTGGTAGTCTGGCAGGAACATCGGGATCAAACCAGCGTCCGAGGCGCCCTGAACGTTGTTTTGACCGCGCAGCGGGTGCAAGCCCGCACCCGAGCGACCGACATTGCCCGTCATCAACGCCAGTGCGATCAGGCAACGCGCGTTGTCGGTGCCGTGGATGTGCTGCGACACGCCCATGCCCCAAAAGATCATCCCCGCCTTGCCATTGGCAAAGGTTCGCGCAGTTTCGCGTAACTGTTGCGCCGGAATTCCGCAAACGGCCTCCATTTTCTCGGGCGTGAACTGCTTGAGGTGCTCTTTCTCGGCCTCCCAATTGTCTGTGTATTTGTTGATGTAGGCTTGGTCATAGAGACCCTCTTCGACAATCACCGACATGATGGCGTTGAGCATCGATACGTCACCGCCGGGCTTGAATTGAAGCATATGGGTCGCGAAGCGGCGTAAGCCGACGCCTCGTGGGTCCATCACGATCAGCTTGCCACCGCGTTTGGTGAATTGCTTGAAATAGGTCGCGGCGACGGGGTGGTTCTCAATCGGGTTGGCGCCAATGACAATCGCCACGTCGGCGTTTTCAATCTCGTTAAAGGTTGCCGTGACCGCCGCTGAGCCGACGTTTTCGATCAATGCCGAAACCGAGGACGCATGGCAAAGCCGCGTACAGTGATCGACGTTGTTGTGGCCAAAGCCCTCTCGGATCAGCCTTTGAAACAGATAGGCCTCTTCGTTTGAACATTTTGCCGAGCCAAAGCCCGCGACAGATTTTCCGCCATGTTCGGCCCGCAGCCCGCCAAGCCCCTTGGCCGCGGCATCCAAGGCCTCGTCCCACGTGGCTTCACGGAAATGGGTGAGAAGGTTCGCCGGATCAACGTTCAACCCCTTGGCTGGCGCATCTGCGCGCCGGATCAATGGCTTTTGCAGGCGATGCGGATGGTGGATGTAGTCGAACCCGAAACGGCCCTTAACGCATAGGCGACCCTCGTTGGCGGGCCCGTTGATGCCTTCGACGAATTTCACCTTGTTGTCTTTGACCTTCAGGCTGACCTGACAGCCAACGCCGCAGAACGGGCAAACCGAGGTGACCTCTTTGTCAAAATCCTTGCTGTCCCCCTGCTGGTCTTCGTTGACGACCGACGCAGGCAAAAGCGCGCCCGTTGGGCAGGCTTGGACGCATTCACCGCAGGCAACGCAAGTCGATGCGCCCATTGGGTCGGCGAAATCAAACGTTGGATAGGAATCATGCCCGCGTCCTGCCATGCCGATCACGTCGTTCACCTGCACTTCACGGCAGGCACGTACGCAAAGACCGCACTGGATGCAGGCATCAAGATTGACTCGCATTGCTACATGGCTGTCATCAAGCAGGGGAATGTGCCCTGCGTCCATCGTTGGAAAGCGGCTTTCGCTGACGCCATTTGCCTCGGCCATATCCCATAGGTGGCTGGATTTGTCATGGGCAGCTGTTTTCTCGGGTTGGTCCGCCAGCAGCAGTTCCATCACCATTTTCCGCGCATTCTCGGCCCGCGCGTTGTTGGTGGTCACCACCATGCCCTCGCTGGGTTCACGGATACAGGACGCGGCCAGGGTCCGCTCGCCCTCAATCTCGACCATACAGGCGCGGCAGTTGCCGTCAGGGCGATAGCCGGGCGCCGGTTTGTGGCAGAGATGCGGGATCTTGAGGCCGCGTCCATTGGCGACTTCCCAAATGGTCAGGCCTTTTTCGGCGGTGACTTCTTGCCCGTCGAGGGTGAATTTCACTTTCTCAGTCATGGCCTATTTCCCCGCTTTAACGGCGTTCAATTTAGATATCCCGTCCCGGGCTTGACCCGGGACCTCTGGTTGCGGCGCGTGGCCCCGGATCAAGTCCGGGGCGCGATGTGAATTCCGTGCCATCCCTCAAACCTCATCCGCAAAATGTTTCATCACCAACCGGATCGGGTTCGGTGCCGCCTGCCCCAACCCGCAGATCGAGGCATCGGTCATTGTTTGGCAAAGTTCCTCAAGCAGGTCTCCGTCCCATTTGTCGGCCTGCATCAGCTTGACCGCCTTTTCGCAGCCCACGCGACAGGGGGTGCATTGCCCGCAGCTTTCGTCCTCGAAGAACCGCAGCATGTTCAAGGCGGCCTCTTTGGCGCTGTCCTGATCCGACAGGACCACGATGGCGGCAGACCCGATAAAGGTGTCCAGCGGTTGCAGCGTGTCAAAATCCATCGGCACGTCATGGATCGACGCAGGCAACAGC
>JBELFK010000173.1:0-4980 GCA_042092935.1 Paracoccaceae bacterium
ACCTCGCGTCGCTCGGCATCAAGATGGACGTCTTTTTCTCTGAAAAATCGCTTTACGGCACCGGCCTGATCGAAGCTGCGCTTCAATCTCTTGAAGACAAGGGTCTGATTTATGAGGGCGTGCTTGAGCCACCAAAAGGCAAGAAACCCGAGGATTGGGAGCCGCGCGAGCAAACGCTGTTTAAGTCCACGGAACATGGCGACGATGTTGACCGCCCCGTCAAGAAATCTGACGGCGCATGGACCTACTTCGCCCCCGACATTGCCTATCATTTTGACAAGGTGAACCGTGGCTATGATGCGCTGATCGACATTTTCGGTGCAGATCACGGTGGTTACGTCAAACGCATGAAAGCGGCGGTTTCAGCGCTGTCAGATGGTAAAACGCCGCTCGACATCAAACTGACGCAGCTTGTGAAGCTCTATAAGAACGGCGAGCCATTCAAAATGTCCAAGCGGGCAGGGACGTTTGTGACCCTCGGTGATGTGGTCGAACAGGTCGGTCCCGACGTGGCGCGTTTTGTTATGCTGACGCGCAAAAACGACGCGACGCTGGATTTCGATTTCGACAAGGTGCTTGAGCAATCGCGCGAAAACCCGGTGTTTTACGTGCAATACGCCCACGCCCGGATTTGCTCCGTTCTGCGCAAAGCCGCCGAGTTGGACATCACCGTGGACGACGCTGCCTTGCAAGGCGCTGATCTGAGCAACCTTAACCATGAAGCCGAACTGGCCGTCGCCAAAAAGTTGGCTGAATGGCCGCGATTGGTTGAAATTGCCGCCCGCACACACGAGCCGCATCGTGTTGCCTTCTACCTCTATGAACTGGCCGGTGAGCTGCACGGATTGTGGAACAAAGGCAACGAAGTGCCGCAACTTCGCTTCCTCCAAGAGGGCGACGCAGACGCCAGTCGGTCGAAAATCGCTCTTGCCCGAGCGGTGGCCGTTGTTATTTCCGCAGGTCTTGGTATTCTTGGTGTCACTCCGGCGAACGAAATGCGCTAAAAGCGGGCACGCCGGCGTAGACTGATTAATATTCCGACGGGGTCAATTACCCCTGAACTATGAGGCGGCATGGCAGAGCACCAGCCAGGTTCCGATTTAGGCGACGGCCCGGATCAGATCACGATGACCCGTGTCACCCAATGGGGTGGGGCGCTGATTTCGGTCGTACTGATTTTGGGCATGGCGTTCTGGGCCTATCGCATCGTCGTGCGCGACGTGACCGGTATTCCCGTGGTCCGGGCGTCCGCAGATCCTCTTCGCGTTCAGCCCGAAGATCCTGGCGGGCTACCTGCCGATCACCAAGGTTTTGCAGTCAATAGCGTCGTGTCAGACGGCGCGGCCAGCCCATCCGCACAAACGTTGATTTTGGCACCCACTCCGCAAGAACTCGCAGAGGACGACGCACCATTTGGCGAATTGCCGATCGGACAGGCCGAAGACGCGCTGCCGCCGGTGCTGGACATTGCCGAGGCCCGAACGCCCGAAGAACAGCGCGAAGTGGCGCTTAGTCTCGCCGATCAAATGATCCTTCAGCAAAAGCAGGAAACCGAGGCCATCGTTGACGCTGGAAATCCCGCCATTCTGGCCGCGGTTCTTGAAGCTGTAAGCGTCGAGGAACCGGTTACAGCCCCGTCCAGCAGCCGCTTCCCACCGCTGCGCCCATCGAATGGTGCCAGCGATCAAACATCGCAAACGCAAGTTGCCTCGGCCCCGAGCGTGCGCGATGTCGCGCCCTCGGCCGTGCCGGACGGATCACGGTTGGTCCAACTCGGCGCTTTCCAAAGCGACGCCGTGGCGCGTTCAGAGTGGGACCGGATGTCCAAGCTGTTCCCCGGGTATCTTGACGACAAGTCGCGCGTCATCCAACAGGCCGAAAGCGGCGGCAAAACCTTTTACCGCCTGCGTGCTCTGGGCTTTGAAAACATCGACGACGCGCGCCGTTTCTGCGCCGCGTTTAAATCCAGAAACGTGGATTGCGTACCAGTCTTAGTGCGCTAAACTGCGCCCTCATGGATGAGAATTTCGACGATAGCACCTCGCTGACGCATGAGGTTTCAGTGGCCGACCGCATGGCGGCCGAGGCGCTGATCGTTGACGTCGATGGCTACGAAGGGCCGCTTGATGTTTTGCTGACCTTGTCGCGAACTCAAAAGGTGGATCTTCGAAAGATTTCGATCCTTGATCTGGCCAAACAATATCTTCTGTTCATCGAACGGGCCAAGACCCTACGAATTGAATTGGCAGCCGATTACCTCGTTATGGCGGCATGGCTTACCTTTCTGAAATCACGGCTTTTATTGCCGCCTGATCCCGAAGAAGACGGGCCTTCGGGGGCCGAGCTTGCCGCGCATTTGGCGTTTCAATTGGAACGACTTCAGGCCATGCGGGAATCCGCGGCCAAGCTCATGGCGCGAAACCGATTGGGCCGAGACATCTTTGCGCGGGGCATCCCAGAAAAGGTGTCGCGGGTGAAAAACGTGACCTACACGGCCTCGCTTTTGGACCTGATGCAGGCCTATGCCCGTCTGCGCACGCGGGACGAATTTCGGCCCTTTACGATGGATCGCGACGCCGTTTTCACGATGGAAGAGGCCTTGGGTCGGATGCGGGGTCTTATCGGCTATGCATTGGATTGGACCGACATCGCCAGCTATCTGCCCGAGGGGTGGAGCGTTGATCCTGTGCGCCGAAGGTCCGCCACTGCGGCTACATTCGCGGCGTCTCTTGAATTGGCAAAAGAAGGCAAAGTTGAAATTCGTCAATCCGAAACTTTCGCCCCAATCCACGTAAGAAAAAGGGATGCGACGTGACCGAACCCGATTTTCCACATGAGGAAAGCCTGTTTGAGGCCCCCCCAATCGCCGAGCAGGAACGCATGGTCGAGGCAATCCTTTTTGCCACCGCCGAGCCTGTGACCGTGCGCGAGTTGAACAGCCGTATGCCGCACGGGTGCGACGCCGCCGAGGCGCTTGTGCATCTTCGCAAACGCTACGAGGGCAGGGGCGTCCACGTCGTCAAGGTCGGCGACGCTTGGGCGTTTCGCACGGCATCCGATCTTGCTTTCCTGATGAAAAAGGAAACGGTCGAGACCCGCAAGCTCAGCCGCGCCGCGATCGAAACCTTGGCCATTATTGCCTATCACCAACCCGTTTCCCGCGCGGAAATTGAAGAAATTCGGGGTGTTAGCGTGTCTCGCGGCACGCTTGACCAATTGCTCGAAATGGAGTGGATACGCTTTGGCCGCCGCCGCATGTCGCCCGGACGGCCCATCACCTTTATCGTGACTGAGGGGTTCCTCGATCACTTCGGCCTTGAAAACGCCCGCGATCTTCCGGGGCTGAAAGAATTGCGGTCCGCTGGCTTGCTCGACAACCGACCGCCGCCGGGATCGGATATTTTAGCCGAGGTTGAAGAGGGAGAAGACGAAGATCAGTCGGAAATGTTCGAAGAATAACCCAACGCCGGATTGTCGCGTTTTTCGCTACAAAAGCTACAAATGTCCCGAAATTGGAAACGACAAAATTTGGCCATGTTTGTTTGCTAGACCACCCCCAATTGACGAGGAGAGCAGTCATGAACGCAGATAGATTGATTAAAATGATCCTGAATACCATTGTCCGCACTTTGGTGAACAAGGGTGTTAAGGGCGCGATGAACGCTGCCACAAAGGGCAAAAACCGAGGCGGTGGAAATCCCCAGGGCCAAGACGGACAAAAGCAGACCAAACAAGCGATGCGTATGATGCGCCGTGCGGGTCGACTCTAAGGCCGATCTGTTAGCTTTTGAAATGTTTCGATAATTTCAAACCTTGCCCCTGATAGTTTGATTTGAGGTCAGCGCCGTATAGCGTTGCTGGCACTTCTGACATCCGCTCGTATACCAAGCGCCCAACGATCTGGCCGTGCTCAAGTACGAAGGGGGCTTCGTGGCATCTCACCTCAAGAACGCCGCGTGATCCGGACCCGCCTGCGGCGTCAAAGCCAAAGCCCGGATCAAAGAATCCCGCATAGTGCACACGAAATTCGCCGACCATCGCCAGATAGGGCGCCATTTCAGCCGCACAATCTGGCGGAATGGCGATGGCTTCTCTCGACACGAGAATATAAAACGCGCCCGGATCAAGAATGATGCGCCCGTCTGTTGTGCGCACTTCCTCCCAATAGTCGCTGGGTTCATGGTGTCCCGGCTTTGACAAATCGACCACGCCCGTGTGCCGTTTGGCGCGGTAGCCGACCAGATCGCCGGTTTCGGGCTGCAAATCGACCGAAAATCCAAGACCGTCGGAAATCACGGGTTCCCCGGAAACGATAGGTGTCCGCGCATGAACGTCGCGCAGTTCATCGTCGGTCAGGAACGTCCGGCCTTGTCGAAAAATGATCTGCGTCAACAATTGGCCGGGCTGTGCCACAACAGAAAAGCTCTGCGGGCAAATCTCGGCGTAAAGCGGACCGGTGTAACCCTCTGGAATCCTGTCAAATTCAACGCCCTGATCGGTGATGACACGGGTCATCAAATCCAGTCGCCCCGTCGAACTTTTGGCCGAGGCAGCGCCTGTCATACCGGTCGGAAGGGCCAGGTTTTCCATCAAAGGCACAACGTAAACGCAGCCTTTTTCCAGAACGGCACCGCCGGTCAGGGCGATTTCGTGCATTGTCAATTCGTCCAGACGCTTCGCAACGCTGTTTTGGCGACCGGGCAAAAACGACGCGCGAACCCGATATGCAACGTCGCCGAGACGCAAATCGAGACTGGCGGGTTGGATTTGGTCGTTAAGAATCGGTGAAGTGGCCGCGATAGAGCCTTCAGTAATCATCCGCCTGATTTGGCTGTCGGCAAGAACTCCGGTTTTCATGACGATCCTTCCGAAAACGAAAACACCCGCCCAGTTACAGGGCGGGCGGTTCTAGAAATGGTCGGGCTAGCAGGACTTGAACCTGCGACCTTCCGTCCCCCAGACGGACGCGCTACCAGGCTG
>JBELFK010000174.1:0-4978 GCA_042092935.1 Paracoccaceae bacterium
GTCAAAGGCGAATTTGTCGGCGGGTGTGACATCATCACCGAGATGACCCTGTCGGGCGAGTTAGACACGATGCTCGAAGACAACGGCGTCGCCTTCGACAAAGAAGCCGCGAACAAGATCCGCGAAGCGAACGCTTAACGCATGACAGATCGAGCCGCGGCTGATTTTTCCGCGGTCCGATCTCGCCGACATTCTAACCTGTTTTTGGTCTAAGCGCTCTGTGCTTCTAGCTGGTCCGCCAAGGACTCGGCGCGTTCGGCAGCCTTTGTCATCGCCGCTTGCACCGACGGGGGCACGACCTCGATGCGCACCTCGCGCACCTCAGCGGGGGCAGCGCCTTTGCGCAGGGCCACAAGCTCTTGCTCGGCGCGTTCGAGGCGTTCTTCCAGACCGGCAGTTTTGTCCGCTAGCATCAGGCCCGCCATCAGCAGCATACGCGCCTCGGGCATCCGTCCGATTTGGTTGGACAGCAAGCTGGCCTCGCCATCAAGCATCTTGGCGGCGGATTGCAAATATTGTTCTTCACCGGACTGGCACGCCACTTCAAAACTGCGACCGCCGATGGAAATTGAGACTTCAGGCATCACGCGTCCTCTTTTGCTGACTGGACCAAAGCATCAAGCGATGCCATCGCGGCGGCGGCCTCGGCCTGTTCAACCGAGCGCTGTGCGCGCAGGCTTTCAAGCTCGGCCAACATGGCTTTGTTAATCAGAGCGGCATCCACTTGACCCGTTTCACAGGCCTCGCGCAGGGCGCGGTTGTTGTCTTGAAGCTGCGCGTTTACGTCCCGCAGGCGCTGCAACTCGGCGTCAAGCGACGACAGTTGCGCTTGCTGAGCCGCAAGACGCCCCTCAAACCCGTCATTTGCGGCCCTGGCTGCATCCAAGGCAGCTGTGAGCTCTGCAACCGATCCACCTTCGTCGCCCAAGTTGGCGACACGGTATTCCAACCGCTCAAGCGCCGCGTTCAGGCGCGCTTCAAGTTCCAATAATTCGCTCATCCAAGCCTCGTCCTGCTTTGGCATTTCCGTCATTCGAATCAGAAATTACCACTTCCCTTGCGAGTTTACCCAATGAGAAGCAAAAATACTTCCCTTTCGCATCCATCGCGACGCCGGGGCGCTTGATTCCTGAATATGTGCTGATATTGAGCAACGTAACGCAAAAACCTGCCACAAGGACATGATCGATGGACATTGAAGCGCTGAAAGCCGCTAATCCCGAACATTGGATGAAAGCCGCTGCCATTCGTGCACTCACCCTGGATGCCGTTGCAGCCGCAAATTCGGGCCATTCAGGCATGCCAATGGGGATGGCCGACGTTGCCACTGTCCTTTTTGAAAACCACCTGAAATTTGATCCAAAAGCCCCACGTTGGGCAGACCGCGACCGGTTTATCCTGTCGGCGGGCCATGGCTCGATGTTGATTTACTCGCTTTTGCACCTGACGGGTTACGAAGACGTCACGATTGAACAGTTGAAAGATTTCCGCCAGTGGGGCGCGATCACCGCCGGACACCCCGAATACGGCCATGTCTCGGGCGTTGAAGTCACCACCGGCCCCTTAGGACAGGGCATTGCCAACGCCGTTGGTTTTGCGATGGCCGAAGAAATCCAGCGCGCCCAGTACGGCAAGAAGATCGTTGACCACCACACCTATGTCATCGCTGGCGACGGTTGCTTGATGGAGGGCATCAGCCACGAGGCGATTGGCCTTGCGGGTCGTCATAACCTCAGCAAACTCGTCGTGTTCTGGGACGACAACAACATCACAATCGACGGAACGGTTGAGCTTTCGGATCGCACCAACCAAGTGATGCGTTTTAAGTCCGCTGGCTGGCACGTTCAGGAAATCGACGGGCATAACCCAGCCGAGATTGATGCGGCCATCACAAAGGCGAAATCAACGAATAAACCGTCCATGATCGCTTGCAAAACCCACATCGCTTTGGGTCACGCCGCGCAGGACACCTCAAAGGGCCACGGCGCTTTGACGGACGCTGACCAACTTGCCGCGGCAAAGGCGCTCTATGGTTGGACCGGTGGCGCGTTTGAAGTCCCCGCTGACATCAAAGCCCAGTGGGAGGCCATGGGCACCCGCGGTGCTGAGGCACGCGTTGCGTGGGAAGCGCGCCTTGCTGGTATCTCGCAGCGCAAACAGGACCAGTTCCAGCGCGCCTACGCGGGTGAGCCGCACAAGCGCCTGTCTGCGGCGATCAAAAAGATGAAGAAGCAAATCAGCGAAGAGCAGCCAAAGGTCGCGACCCGCAAATCTTCGCAACTGGCGCTGGATGTGATTAACCCAATCATGACCGAAACCGTTGGCGGCTCGGCGGATTTGACCGGTTCCAACAACACACTTACAAGCGACATGGGCGTCTTTGACACCGACAACCGCGGTGGGCGCTACGTTTACTGGGGTATCCGCGAACACGGTATGGCCGCTGCGATGAACGGCATGGCGCTTCATGGTGGCGTGCGCCCCTACGGCGGCACCTTCTTTGCCTTCACCGACTATGCGCGCCCCGCGATGCGCTTGGCGGCCCTGATGAAGATCCCAACGGTCTTTGTGATGACCCACGATTCCATCGGCGTCGGCGAAGACGGCCCGACACACCAGCCGGTCGAGCACCTTGCGATCTGCCGCGCGACCCCGAACACCCATGTGTTCCGTCCTGCCGATACTGTGGAAACCGCCGAGGCCTGGGAACTTGCCGTTACCTCAAAGGAAACCCCTTCGGTGCTGGCGCTGACCCGTCAAAACCTGCCAACCGTACGGACCGAGCACAAGAACTCAAACCTTGTGGCCAAAGGTGCCTATGTATTGGCCGAAGCGACCGGAAAACGTCACGCGATCCTGATCGCCACCGGTTCCGAGGTCGAGATTGCCCTCAAAGCCCGCGATCTGCTCGAGGCCGAAGGCATCGGCACCCGGGTCGTCTCGATACCCTGCATGGAATTGTTTGCCGAGCAAGACGAAGCCTATCGCAAACGCGTCCTTCCCGGCGGCCCTGTGCGGGTTGGCGTCGAAGCGGCTGTCCGTGATGGCGGCTGGGATCGCTGGCTACTGGGCGAACGCGGTCGAGAGAGCAAGGCAGATTTCGTCGGCATGACCGGTTTCGGAGCATCCGCGCCAGCGGGCACGCTATACGAGAAATTTGGCATCACCGCTGAAAACGTCGTCGAGAAGGTCAAAGCGCTGCTGTAGGGCTTACTCAAAAATCCCTTGAAAAGGTCGCCGCGCTGGGATGCCCGGTGGCCTTTTTCTTTGGCGCTTGTCGATCAACGCTAGGGTTTAACGACCCAAGCCTGATAAAGTGATTCCTCATCGTCACATTGGGCAATCGTCAGGTCACGCGACATAAACGGGCCAGCCGACCTGCTATCAGCCCCCGCCGTCAAGCATTGCGAAGGGTCGCTTAGGCGGCGAAATCGCATGTCGACAGGATCATATTGAAAACGCTGAGTGTCCTTGTCCGCACAATCAAAAAGGCGCATGACGTCGGTGCCTTCGACCTCGGCGCATTTTTCATCAAAGGCGACGGATTGAATCTGCCCGGTTTCAGCGAGGAACCGAAATTGCACATCCCCCCCTTGAGGTTTGCACGAATGCGCATGCAGCCGGTCCGAGAAGCCCCGACCGACAGTGTCAATGCACCACCCAAGCCCGTCGGCCTCGTCCAAATTGTCAGCTAAATAGATCACCGGAGACGGCGTTCGAACGTTGGCCGGTTCAGCCAAGCCCGTAACAGGAACGATGCCTGCAATGAGGAGAGAGATAAATAAGCGGACCCGCATTTATAGAACCCTTGCATGGTATTAAACTGATACAACCCTATTCGAACCATTGCTCTCAGCGAGATTTTCGGACCCTAAGGCGTCGAAAAATATCTTTGTAGACGAAACCAAAAATCTCGGTTTTGAATAACCTGAGACTCCGGCGTCCGCCTGTTTTACTCGCCTTCCGCCCGCTTCATTTCGGCAATCGCCTTTTCAGTCCGAATGCGGTCTTCTTCGCGCTTCGCCTCAAAATAAGCTGCATCTCGATTTCGTTTGTATGCACGCTCAATCTTTGCGGCAGCAAAGCTAATTGTCGCCGACGATAAGCACGCAGCAAACGCAGCAACCCCGAGATTGATTTCCGGAAACAGTACGAATACGCCAACCAATGTGCCAAAAAATGTAGCCCCACCAAGATAGGCCCACACTCTGAAAGGGTCAGAATGGCTGGGATGCTTCAAGTCCCGTGTCAGGGCCTCTTCTTGATGTGAAGAACTAATCATCTGGTCGCTCCTTTCCTTTCAACATTTTGCCAAACAATACCCGTGCGTCAGATGCGCCTCGATACACCTTAGGGGTATTGAACAATCACACACTCGAATTCTTCATCGCTTGTGACAACAGTGTGATGCCCTTTTCCATGGGTGTCTTCCATATCCCAAACGTCGCCGACGCCGATATCGCGATAATCTCCATCACTTGCCGTAACCCTGACCTGACCGCGTAAACAGATCAGGCGCTGCGCCACCGGAGTTGGATGCACCGGTTCATCCCATCCCGCAGCCAAGCGCAGAAACAACACCTGCGCGGCTGGAACGGGTTCGGAAATCTCGATTGCCTTGGCCGGCGGCGCAAAGTTTTTTTCTGACAATGCCACCTCGACGTCCCGCCAATGGCTTTCACCATCGGCAGTTGCAAAGAGTTTGTGATATTTCATTTGGACCCTCCGCGTTCTAGTTTTGGCTTGTTTTGCGCCAAATGTTTAGGACCGCAAATATTGTCGGTCAGCCCTGTCTGCTTGCTTCACGCCTTCCCCTGAAACACTTTACCCCAAATCGGCCCGATCACCCAAGTGGCCAGCGGGATAACCAGCACCCCGAGCGCGATGCCAAACACCCCGTCCATGGCCGCCGTCGCGACCCATTTGGCCGTGCCCACCCAAGCCTCGGGTGCGAAACTGCTTGCAACATAGAGATCGG
>JBELFK010000175.1:0-4977 GCA_042092935.1 Paracoccaceae bacterium
CTCCGGCTCAGCCCCAACGCTGTCCAGCGACGCCACCCTGGGTGAGATCACTGGCGGCTTCATCTCGGGTTCTGCCCCAACAATGTCCAGCGACGCGACAATGGGCGAGATCACCGGCGGCTTCATCTCGGGTTCTTCCCCAACAATGTCCAGCGACGCCACAATGGGCGAGATCACTGGCGGCTTCATCTCCGGCTCAGCGCCAACGATGACCAGCGACGCCACCATGGGCGAGATCACCGGCGGCTTCATCTCGGGTTCTGCCCCAACTATGACCAGCGACGCGACGATGGGCGAGATCACCGGTGGCTTTATCTCCGGCTCAGCCCCAACAATGTCCAGCGACGCAACCACCGGCGAAATCACGGGTGGTTTCATCTCGGGTTCAGCCCCAACGATGTCGAGCGACGCGACAATGGGCGAAGTCACTGGCGGTTTCATCTCCGGCTCAGCGCCAACGATGATTAGCCTGCCATACAACGGCGACCAAGGCCTGCCTCAGGTCAAAAAGTAAACACCACTTCGCAGTCACGCAGGCGGGGATTTGATGCCGCCATAGCAGGAGAACACACATGTCTAATGTTATCGCCCTCAACGCCCCGTCCCGCATGACGCCTCTGAACCAGCGCATTTCAAATTTGGTGGAGTGCTTTGCCTTCCACCGCCGCAAAGGGGACGATGTTTACTGGATGAAAGAAAACGCAGAGCTTCTGAATGTTCTTGAAACAACAGGCGCTCAACCTAGCGAGGCGGCGCTCGCGCCCCTCGCAGGATTTTATGAAAACCTGGAAGAACGCATGGAGTTCTTCCCCCAATACTACCGCTTCTTCATCTCGATGGCTTGCGACATGGAGGATCTGGGCTTTGATGGCAATAAGGCCGAGCGCCTGGCACAATGGGCCGATGCGCGGATGTTGCCTCACGGCGAGTTGTCCGATCTTCAACGCCTTGAAGCCCGCCGTCTGATGTCACGACGCAATGTCGATCCGTTTCCAAATGACCCGGGTCTCGAGGATCGCGTCCGCGCTTTTTGCCGCTCGACCGAGTTTTTCGCCATCCCGAACAAAAAGGCGGCTTACGAGCTGACGCACGCTGTATTTTACCTCAGTGAATATGGTCGCAAGGATCCGAATCTCGATCAACAGACCATCGATAGCCTGCTAAACGTTGGCATTCTGGCGATGCTTGAGCAGAATAACGACCTTGTGGCCGAAGTATGCATCTCACTGCGCTATGCCGGACAAACGCCGCCAGCCTATTGGGAAAATTGGCTGCGCCGTGATCGCCGCGGCTATGTGGTCGAGCATGACGATTATTTCGCCGGTGACGATTATCACAGCTATTTCATGGCCTTCTGGCTTGAAGCGACTGCTGGTAACCCGATCTTTAACGACAAATACTGCGAAGGTCCGATGTCGTTTTATCGTCAAAAACCTGACTGCGTTCCCCTACGTGACCTTTCCAAGGTTTTGCTGGGTCTCGAAGACGGACGCACAAGCGATTGGGAAAAACTACAACCCTTGGTAGAGAAAACACTTGCAAAAAACTCTCTGGCGGTCCTCAATACAGTTCAAGAATCCACGTCCAGATTTGAAGCCTTCTTTGAGAGCTTCGCGAGAACTGAACGTGTCAGGGAGAGTGCATGACATTTAGGTTACCCAGTAATGCCGTTTTCGGTGGCGCGATATTGGTTGTTGTTTACACACTGATAAGCGCGTCCTCCGATGCAGCGGCCAAGTTTATATCCGGTGATTTTGCAGCCCCCCAGCTTTTCGCGCTTTCGGGGGGGCTTGTTGCATTGTTCTCGGTCCTTGGTGCTGCACGCAAAGGCAATCTGAAAGACCTCAAGACCGCACATCCTATCCCGATCGCCATCCGCTCGGTGATGACCCTCGCTTCGGCGAGCCTGTTTTTCTATGCTATGCGGGAAATCACGCTGGCGGAAATTTTCGTTTTCGTTGGCTTGATGCCAATCATTGCCGCTCTTTTGACCCCGTTGGTGCTGAACGAAAGCGTCGACTCCAAAGCGTGGGTCGCGCTGGTTGTCGGATTTGTTGGCGTTTTATTTTTGTTCCCCAGCGGCATTGTCGGCCTGTCAAATGGCCATGCGATTGCCTTTGCGGCCTGTTTGACCGGTGTCGTTTCAATGGTGATGGCGCGCCTTGTCGGAAAGACCGAGAATAAGCCTTTGGCGTTGCTGTTTTACCCGCATCTTCTGATGTTTGTCGTCATGGGCATTGCGTTGCCTTTCGTGTTCAAACCGATGACCGGTTATGAATTTGGCATCGCGGCACTTTATTCGGCCTTGCTGTTTGTCGGCCGCTTCATCCTTGTGTGGGCATTGGCGCTGGCCCCGACTCATATCGTAATGCCAATTATGAATGTTCAATTTGTCTGGATGGTTGGTCTGGGCACAGTATTTTTTGCCGAGATCCCAACACCGAATATTTTGATCGGTGCGTTCATCGTGATCGGGTCGTGTTTGTTTCTTGTTCGCCAGGCGGTTTCCGAGCAAAAAAAAGCCAAACCCTCACGTTTTGGTAGACCTGTGAAATCCTGGTCTAGATCGAGAAACTTGTCCCGCAGCCGCAGGAACTCGTGGCGTTCGGATTCTCAATCACAAACCGCGCGCCGATCAGCTCTTCAGTGAAATCAATCGTAGCGCCCGCCAAAAATGGCATCGAGACCTGATCGACGACCACGGTTTCTCCGCTTCCGGTCAATTGAATGTCGTCATCAGCAGGGGTGTCGAGCTTGATTTCATACTGAAACCCCGAGCATCCGCCGCCTTCCACGGCCACGCGCAGGGCTTGACCCTGTTCAGCCGCGCCTATCTCGGACAAACGCGTAAACGCTCGCTCGGTCACTTTGGGGGGAAGATTCATCTGGGTCACCGCGCCTGTTTTGTTTCCGTCGTCGATGTGAATATAAGGGCGCGGGACAATGGCGACAAGGACTGGCACAATGCAGGCGCCTTTTGCTTGCCGACCGACAAAAAGTCGGGGGCGGCTCTTTCCTGAAAAGGAAAGTAATTTCAGATCGTGTTTTCAGCGGGATCGCGACAGGATCATCCATTCTGGCGCGTTCAGACGCTTGAAACACAAGACTCAGGTTTTCGTTGAACACGAAGGCGATTACTTTCGCACGCGCCTGACGCATTCAATCGAGGTGGCACAAGTCGCCCGCACAATCTCCGGCGCGCTTGGCCTGAACTCGGAATTGACCGAGGCCGTCGCGCTTGCACACGATCTTGGGCACACCCCCTTTGGTCACACGGGCGAAGATGCGCTTGACCTCATGATGGCCCCTTACGGCGGCTTCGATCACAATGCGCAGGCACTTCGCATCGTGACGTCGCTTGAAAACCACTACGCCGAATTCGATGGGCTCAACCTGACGTGGGAAACGCTCGAGGGGATTGCCAAGCACAACGGTCCGGTCACTGGCGATCTTCCGTATGCGCTTAGCGAATACAACGACCTGCACGACATGGAGCTTCACACCCACGCCAGCGCCGAGGCGCAGGTGGCCGCGTTGGCCGATGATGTGGCCTACAATAACCACGATCTTCAGGACGGTCTGCGCGCAGGGCTGTTCAACGAGAGTGACATTATGCAACTGCCGATCATCGGACCTGCCTACGCCGAGGTAGACCGGACCTATCCAGATCTTGACCCGAACCGGCGCAAGCACGAGGCCCTTCGGCGCGTGTTTGGGGTTATGGTCGCGGACGTCATCGACACCTCGCGCGGCGTCATCGCGGCGCGTAATCCAAAGTCGGTCGAGGAACTGCGCTTGCTGGGTGAACAAGTTATCCGCTTCTCACCGGAATTTTGGGCTGATCTGAAAGTCATCCGCGCTTTCTTATTCGCGCAAATGTACCGTGCCCCTTCGGTCATGGCGATGCGCGCCGAGGTCACCGACGTCGTGAAGCGTCTGTTTTCACTTTTCCTTGAACAACCCCAACATCTGCCGAAAGAATGGCAAAACGATCTGGCGCATTGCGGGACCGAAACCGAACTTGCCCGCAAAGTCGCAGACTATGTTTCCGGTATGACCGACAGGTTTGCGCTGCAAACCCATGACCGCTTGATTGGACCGATTTCGGCACTCGGGAATACTCCGCATTGACGTCGAACCGCTTCGTGGTAAACCCCGCGCAAGACAAAGGAAGACCGTGATGAACCTGTTTACCGATATCCGTGCTCTGGTCGTAGACAAGCTGGATGATCTTGTTGCTGACGGCGTTCTGCCAAGTGGCCTTGACTATGGCAACGTCGCCGTTGAACCGCCTCGCGACGCGCTGCACGGCGACATGGCGACGAACGCGGCGATGGTGCTGGCAAAGCCCGCCAAATCCAAACCGCGCGATATTGCCGAGGCGTTGGCCGTTAAGCTCGCGGCTGATCCCCGCGTTACAAACGCAGAAGTCGCAGGACCGGGCTTTCTCAACATGCGTCTTGAAGCCTCGCTCTGGCAGTCGCTGGTGAAAACGGTTGTAGGGCAGGGGACGGCTTACGGTAAAAGCAACTCTGGCGACGGCAAAACCGTCAACGTGGAATTTGTATCCGCCAATCCGACCGGCCCGCTTCACGTTGGCCACACCCGCGGGGCCGTGTTCGGCGACGCTCTGGCAAGTCTGCTCGACTATGCAGGCTATGACGTCACCCGCGAATACTACATCAACGACGGCGGCGCTCAGGTCGATGTCCTCGCGCGGTCGGTGTACCTGCGCTATCTCGAAGCCCACGGTCAGGACGTCGCTTTTGAAGATGGCACTTACCCAGGCGAATACCTGATCGACGTGGGTCGTGATCTTATGGCTGACAAAGGCGACGCCTATGTCGGACAGCCCGAAAGCGTTTGGCTGAGCGAAATACGCGAATACGCCACCGAAAAAATGATGGATTTGATCCGCGCCGACCTCGCGTCGCTCGGCATCAAGATGGACGTCTTTTTCTCTGAAAAATCGCTTTA
>JBELFK010000176.1:0-4967 GCA_042092935.1 Paracoccaceae bacterium
GACGTCGGCGGGTGTCTTTGCCATCGCCACCACCGGTGTTGAACGACACGTCGGGCAGGGTGACAACCATCGAAAGCTCGGGGAAGGTCGCCGTTGCGTGCGGGATTGCGCTTGCGGCGACAAAATGTTCCTGAAACCTCGGTTCAATCGCGGTTTCGACCTTTGTGATTTCGCGCACCGTCTGTTCGATTTCAGCCCGTGACCCTTTGTTGCACAGCGCAATCCGCGCGCCGGTTCCAGCCGCGTTGCCCGCACTTGAAACCTTGTCGAGTGGTGCGTCAGGGATCATGCCCAAAACCATCGCATGAAGCGTGGAAATATGCGCACCAAACGCCCCTGCCAAGACAACGCGGTCCACGGTTTCGACCTTCATTTCATCCATCAACAGACGCGCACCGGCATAAAGTGCCGATTTGGCGAGCTGGATGGCCCGAATGTCACCTTGTGTAACGGTGATGCGCGGGCCGCCGTCAGCGGTCGCATCGTATATCAGATAGGCGTGTGTGCGCCCTTCGGTGATGCAACGATCCGTCCCTGTCTGCTGGGCAGACCCGATAAGGCCTGAGGCATCAAGCAACCCCGCGATGCGCATTTCTGCCACGGCTTCGATAATTCCCGAGCCACAAATGCCGGTGATGCCCGAAACCGCTGTGGCTTCATGAAACCCGTCTTCATCGGACCAAAGATCACTGCCAATCACGCGAAAGCGCGGTTCCTTGGTTTCAGGGTTGATCTCGATCCGCTCAATCGCGCCGGGTGCTGCCCGCTGACCGGAGCTGATCTGGGCCCCCTCGAACGCAGGGCCTGTGGGCGAAGAACACGCAAGCACCCGTTCCTTGTTGCCCAACAGGATTTCAGCGTTGGTGCCAACGTCCACGATAAGAACAAGGTCTTCAGACTTGTTTGGCTCTTCCGACAGCGCGACAGCGGCGGCGTCTGCGCCCACATGGCCCGCGATGCAGGGCAGGATATAGACACGCCCGTTGGCGTTCATTTTCGTCAGATCCAAGTCGGTCGCATCGAGCGAGAGCGATTCTGACGTCGTCAGCGCAAAAGGCGCTTGCCCCAGTTCAACCGGATCGATGCCCAAAAGAAGGTGGTGCATTACCGGATTGCAGACGAAAACCGACTCGACGATCAAACTGGGATCGATACCGGCGTCCTTAGCGATGACCGAGGTAAGATCATTCATTGCGTCGCGCACGGCGGATGTCATTTCCTGGTCGCCACCGGGGTTCATCATGGAATAGCTGACGCGGCTCATCAAGTCTTCGCCAAAGCGGATTTGCGGGTTCATGATACCCGAGGACGCCTTGATGCTTCCGTCCGCCAAGTCGCAGAGGTGCGCCGCGATGGTCGTTGAGCCAAGATCGATAGCCAAGCCGTAGATGCCGCCTTCGTGCAGCCCCGGCCAGACGTCGATGATGCGCGCATGCGCGTCGTTGTGGCCTCGGTGAAGCGCAACGGTGATCTGCCATTTGCCTTTGCGCAAAACCGGCTGCAACTTGCGAAGAATGCCCGCGCTTGCCCGCACGCCGTCAATGTCCCACTGCGTTTTTAGCGCGCGCTCAAGTCGTTCAAGGTCACCAGTTGGCGAGTGCATGTCGGGTTCTTCGACCTGAACGAAATACAAATGCGTCGCAGGGTCCATAATGATGGTGCGGGCAGTCGCCGCTTTGCGGACAACCTGTTTGTGCACTTGGCTTTCCGGAGGCACGTCAATTACAACGTCGCCCTGAACCGTCGCCTGACAACCCAAACGTCGGCCCTCTTTCAAACCGCGCTTATCTTTGTAGCGTTGTTCAACCTTGTTCCATTCGGACAATGCATCGGCGGCCACGCTGACCCCGTGTTTGGAAAATTCGCCGTAGCTTGGTGTGATTTGGCATTTTGAACAAATGCCCCGTCCCCCACAGACCGAATCCAAATCGACCCCCAATTGACGGGCCGCAGTTAGGATTGGCGTCCCCGCTGCAAAACGTCCGCGTTTTCCAGATGGTGTGAATACGACAAGATGATCGGTGCTCATGAGGATTCTCTGCCTGACTGTTCGCTGCGATCATAGGGCGAACCAACCCAAGTGGAAGGCCGCAACCGTCACAAATTTGCATTTTGGCGGCATGTTTGGGAACTCGGAAAACTGAAAGCCCTCATGACGCGAAATTGTGGACTTTCGTCCTCATTTTCGGATTTCGAAAGTATCCGTTCCCGCACATTTGACTTTCCCCTTGGTCATTTCCGTGAAATAGGGAAGCGCCAAACGAACACCCGCAAGGAGAGATGCGATGGAGATTCGCGAGGCGCTGACTTTCGATGATGTTTTACTTGTTCCCGCTGCGTCGGCGGTGTTGCCTTCAACGGCGGACACACGCACGCAAGTGACGAAATCCATATCGCTCAATATCCCGCTTTTAAGTTCGGCCATGGACACGGTCACCGAAAGCCGCATGGCGATCGCGATTGCACAGGCCGGAGGCATGGGGGTTATCCACAAGAACCTCAGCGCAGACTTGCAAGCCCGTGAAGTGCGTCGCGTGAAGCGTTTTGAAAGCGGGATCGTCTACAACCCCGTCACGCTAAAGATCAATGACACGCTGGCCGATGCAAAGGCCTTGGTCGAACGCTACAACTTTACCGGTTTTCCGGTGACCGACGACGAGGGCCGGGTTGTTGGCATTCTGACCAACCGCGACATGCGCTTTGCGCCGACCGATGATACGCCCGTTCACGTGATGATGACCAGCAATGATTTGGCGATGCTGGCGGAACCTGCGGATCTGGAAGAAGCCAAGAGTCTGATGCGCGCACGGCGCATCGAAAAGCTGTTGGTCCATGACGGGCAGGGCAAGCTAACCGGCCTTTTGACGTTGAAAGACACCGAAAAAGCCGTTCTCAACCCGACCGCCTGCAAGGATGAGCTTGGACGTTTGCGTGTTGCCGCCGCCAGTTCTGTCGGCGATTCAGGCTTTGCACGGACCGAAGCCTTGATCGATGCGGGCGTCGATATTGTCGTTATCGATACGGCGCACGGGCACTCGGAAGGCGTGATTGAGGCCGTTCGGCGTGCCAAGAACCTGTCCAACAGCGTTCAGATTATCGCAGGCAACGTCGCAACCGGCGAGGCGACCATGGCGCTGATCGACGCCGGTGCGGACGCGATCAAAACCGGTATTGGCCCGGGGTCAATCTGTACGACGCGAATGGTTGCGGGGGTTGGTGTGCCTCAGCTGACGGCGATTTTGGATTGTGCGAATGCCGCGCGCGAAACAAACACGCCTGTGATTGCAGACGGTGGGATCAAATTCTCGGGCGACTTTGCCAAGGCGATTGCCGCGGGGGCATCCTGTGCAATGGTTGGCAGCATGATCGCAGGCACCGACGAAAGCCCGGGCGAAGTTATTCTCTATCAAGGGCGCTCGTTTAAATCCTATCGCGGAATGGGCAGTCTCGGCGCGATGGCGCGCGGGTCTGCGGACCGGTATTTCCAGAAGGACGCAGCAAGCGACAAACTGGTCCCCGAGGGAATCGAAGGGCAGGTGCCTTACAAAGGGTCCGCCAACGCGGTTATTCATCAGTTGGTCGGCGGCTTGCGCGCAGCGATGGGCTATACTGGCTGCGCGACCGTCGAAGAGATGCGCAACAATTGCAGCTTCGTGAAAATCACCGGCGCGGGCCTGAAAGAAAGCCATGTCCACGATGTTCAGATTACACGTGAATCGCCGAACTACAGGATGGGTTGACCCGAATGACCCCAGCAGCACGGGTCCAATCGTCGATTGAGATCCTCGACACCATTTTGTCAGGCATGGCAACCGAACAGGCTCTGACACGTTGGGCGCGGGCAAACCGCTTTGCTGGATCAAAGGATCGCGCCGCCGTGCGCGACCTCTTGTTTTCTGCAATTCGCTGTCGTTCGAGTTTCGCCTTTTTAGGGGGAAATGAGACAGGCCGCGGTCTGATGATCGGTTCCTTAATTGCCGAAAACGCGAACATTGACGAGATGTTCTGCGGTCTTGGTTACGCGCCCGAACCTTTGACGGATGATGAGCGTTCAACACTAAAATCGCCCGAAGATGTGCCAGATGACATCGCGGTTGACCTGCCAGATTGGATTTGGGAGAAATTTCAGGAAGATCTTGGGGATAACGCCGCTGAGACTGCCAAAGTGCTGCGCAATCGCGCGTCAGTATTTTTGCGCGTTAATTTAAAGAAATGCACTCAATCTCAGGCCGTTGATCTTCTTAAAGCTGAAGGGATTGAAGTGCGATGCCACAGCCTTTCTGACACGGCGCTTGAGGTGACCACAAACCCACGGCGCGTCGCTTTGTCCAAGGCTTATACATCCGGTTTCGTCGAATTGCAGGATGCTGCATCGCAGGCCGTTTGTGACTTTCTCGAGCTTCCAAATGCTGGGCGTATCCTGGATTACTGCGCCGGAGGCGGTGGAAAATCATTGGCGATGGCGGCCAGAACTGAGGCAGATATTTTCGCCCATGACGCAAATTCATCGCGCATGTCGGACTTGCCAAATCGCGCTGAGAGAGCATCTATCAGTTTGAATATACTGGATGAAATTCCAAATGGCGCGCAATTTGATCTGGTGCTCTGCGACGTCCCATGTTCCGGCAGTGGCAGTTGGCGACGCTCGCCGGACGGTAAGTGGGGGCTATCGAGGGAGTCTCTTGCAGACCTGAATGCGACCCAGACACAGATTTTGACAGAGGCGGCAAAACTGGTGAAACCGCAAGGCGAACTGGCTTATGCGACATGTTCTGTCTTTGCTTGCGAAAACCGAGATCGCGTTGACGCATTTATCCTTGAACACCCAGATTGGTCTGTGATCGCGGATCGCCAATTCCTACCGCAGCAGGGGGGCGATGGCTTTTACATCGCTCGCTTGACTCGCGCATAGGTAGTATTCACACTGATCCCAACTTTATGACTGATTAACGTTTCCGCTTCATTCT
>JBELFK010000177.1:0-4941 GCA_042092935.1 Paracoccaceae bacterium
CGTTGGCGAAGGCCTGCCGATAGCGCCATTCCAGCGTTGACGTTTTATCTGACAGATAGGGGGTGAATGTCGCGTCTTTGTCATCGCCAATTGTCACGAAGTAGGGAAGTTTGAAGCCAATCCCAAGAAGGGAGCTGCTGCGGCCCGAGGGCACCAGAAAGCCGGTTGAACGTTCAAGCGTCGGGTCCGGCATTCGCAATTGTGGAATGACTGCGATTGGAACGTCAAGAACGCGGAACTGCGCGTTTTCAAAATACAACTGCCGTGTTTGCGCATCATGCACGACTTTTTCGGCGCGGATTTGCCAGATAGGCGGCGAGCCGTCGCCGTTGATCCGGCAGGCCGTCGCCACGGTTTTATAAAGCTGGGTAAAGCGGCCTTCGGAGCGGGTCAGTTCGACCGCGGCCAGTTGCAACTGCTGATCGAGCACAAGCCGCGCACCCGTCATGATGCCTTCGATCAACTGTGGATCCAACTCGGCTTCGTCTGCGAATATGACCGCGCCGCTGCCGTCCTGAAGCCGGATCGGCCCGACAAGGTTCAACGTGTCCGTCTGTGGGTCATAAATGATCTGATCGGCCGTCAGGCTGAGATCGCCTTGCAGCGCTTCGACGTTTCCTTGGGCCGTCAAAACACCGTCAGTCCCGACCGTCATACTATCTGCGATCAAAACAGCCGTCTGGGCCGCAAGCGGCGCTGCACCGACACCAGCAATCAGAAAAATCAGACCTTTAAAGAAGCGAAGGCGGCTCATCCGTCCTCCATATTCAGGATGATCCCGAGTGCCAACAGGGTTCCTGCAATCGGCGGCGTCCAAGCGGCCCAAAGCACGGGGATTTGGCCGTTTTCACCCAGAATTTGCGCGAAATTACGGATGAAATATAGCCCAAAGGCGATCAGCACCGCGATCAAGACCATCAGGCCGGTGTGCCCAAATCGGGTGTGGCGCATGGTGAAGCCTGCACCAACCAGAACCATCGACGCCAAAAACAAGGGCCGCGCCAGCTCCATCTGGAACCAAACCTTGTGGCGTCGCGCAGAAAAACCGGCGTTTTCCAGCGCATTGATGTGTTCGGACATATCCCAGATGGCAACGCTTGAGGGTTCCCCCAAGCTGTCGGACATGTTTTCGCGGGTCAAAGTCGACGGCACCCTGAGTGTGGCAAATTCGTTGGCGTTCACCTCGGGGTTCAGCCCTGCGACAAGCGGCCATGATTTTGCGTTGAACAACCGCCAATAGCCGTCCTCAAGACGCGCGGTCTCGGCCTCGATCCGCCGGATCGGACCACCCCCTTGCGCAAACGTGATAAGCGTCACGTTAAAAAGACTGGACCCGTCGTGGTTGGCCGCAGTGGCATGGATGACGGTTTGACCGGCGGGCGAGCCTTGGCGCAGCCACAGCCCCTCGCTTGAGATCGAGAACACCGCAGTTTCGCCCTTAATGTATTCATCGCTCAGCGTTTGGTAGCGCTCGGACGTTGCTGCGACGATGGGGTTCAGGACGGTAATCAATCCGACACCGATGACAATCATCAGGATAAACGGAGCCCATAGCGCCACTAGCGCCGAGCGCCCCGCCGAACGGGTCACCACAAGCTCGGAGCTTCGTGAAAGCGCCAGAAACAGCGCCAACGCTGAAAGCACGGCAATCAGCGGCATAATCGTATACATGCTTGTCGGGGTCTTCAGCAGCGTCAGCCCGAGGACTTCGCCAAAGGATACCGTGCCGGCCTCAAATCGTTGCGCTTCTTCGATCAGGTCGATCAACACAAGCAGCACGAAAAAACCAAATGTCAGGCCGAAAAAATAGTACAGGAATTTGCGCCCGAAGTAAAAATGCAACCTCATTGCGCAACCCCTGCGACGGTGCGCCGCTTCCATTGCAGCCTAATCATGCCGGACGTCCTCGCCTGTTGCACAAGGTAGATCGCCAGACCGCTTGCAAACGGCAGATAGACCAGTGGCCAAAGCGCGGGGTCGCCGCGCACCGGATCGGCAACGGAGCTTTCAATGATCTTGACGAAGATCAACAAGAACAGGGCAATGACAATATAACGCCCCGGGCCGAAGCGGCTGAAACTTCCCATGATAAGCGTGCTGACCGCCAAAAGCGCGACGATCACGCAAAGCAGGGCCTGGCTGATCCGCCCATTCGCGTGCTCAAGAATGCGCCCTTTTGAAACGCCGGTGCGTACAGAGACCTGATCGGTGTTAAACAAAAGTTCAAAGGTCGGCGTGTATTCCATCCTTTGCTCAACCGGTCCGATCTTGTTAATGAGCGCGCTAATATCGTAGGTCAGATCCTTGAAGTTCGTGATCGAGAGCCGCCCGTCGCGTGTCAAGTCCTGCGCCATTCCGTCGACCATAACCAGCTTCGACGTGTCGCCATCGCGTACCAAGAACGCCTCGGACGCCGTGAAAACGGTGGTCGAGGCATCGCCCCGATTGTCCGAAAGGAACACGTCCACAAGTTTGCCCTCGGGTGTAATTTCGCGGATGTAGAACGTGACCCCGCTTGAGGGGTGCAAAAATGTGCCATCGGTCAAGAGTTTCGCCGTCACACTTTGCGCGATTTCCGCCGTACGGATTTCGAGTTGCTGCGACGACGCAGGCACCAGATAATGCGTTAACAGCGACATCATCACAGCGACGATCCCGCCGAACCACAAGAATGGCCGCGCGAGTCTCCAGGGCGAATACCCAGCCGTCTGAAGAATGACCATTTCGCTTTCGGTGATAAGCCGGTTGCACACATAGGCCGCCGCGGCGAATTCGGCCAAGGGCATCGCCATTCGGATGATGTTTGGCAGCGACAGGATCGAAAACTCAAGAAATATCAGCGTGGATTGTCCACTGCCAATCAACGTGTCGAACAGCGCCACGGCCCGGTTGATCCAGTAGATCGACACCAGCACAAGCGAGAAGAACCCGAAAAGCACCATCAACTGGCCTAAGATATATCGATCGGTTCTGCCCAAGACCCATTCCATTTTGGGGATTCATTTCGTGCGAGACTATCGCAATCGAATAGTCGGGAAAACTGCTATCTGGCCAATTCAAGCTGTGCAGGCTAGGACTCGCTTAACAATTATTTAGCAGGGTGCCCAGAATGACCGAAGTTACCAACTTTTCCTTCAACGAACTGGATTTGGATGCAATCGCGGCGGCTGAAGGGCGGGTTGCATTTATTATGTCACCCGACGCGAAACTGTCCCGCGCTGCGCGACGCATCAACAAACTTACAAAAGGCGCGGTTCAGCGCATCGTTGAAAGCGAAAAATTTGCAAAGGCGAAGGAGGCCGAGGTTATCACGATCTCTTGGCCCGTGGGCATGACGGCCGAGGCCGTGGATCTCATCAAGCTCGACAAGCGTCCGTCGGTGGAAAACGCCCGCAAAGCCGGTGCGGCTCTGGCAAAACTTGGCGGCGGCACCTCGTCGGAGCTGCTGTTGATCCTTGCCGGAATGAACAAACACGCGCACGAAGTTGTCATGGGCGTTGCCCTGCGCGGGTATGATTTCAGGGACCACAAGACCTCAAAACCAGACACGCCCTATAAAAACGTATCCGTCATGAGCGGCGATGTTGAAGAGCTTGAGGCTGTGTCAAAGGCGTCCCTGGCGGTCGCCGAGGGTGTGTTCATGACGCGCGATCTCGTGAACGAGCCTGCGAATGTTCTGACAACGGTCGAATTTGCCACGCGGATCGAAGGGTTGCAAAACCAGGGGGTTGAGGTTGAGATCCTTGACGAAGACCAATTGGCTGACCTCGGCATGGGCGCATTGCTGTCGGTCGGGCAGGGCAGCGCCAGCCCCTCAAAAGTGGCGATTATGCAGTGGAACGGTGGCGAAGACGGCGAGGCCCCTTTGGCCTTGGTCGGCAAAGGCGTTGTATTTGATACCGGTGGGATCAGCATCAAACCGTCGGGCGGCATGGAAGACATGACAATGGACATGGGCGGCGCGGGCGTCGTCACCGGTGTGATGAAATCGCTGGCTTTGCGCAAGGCTCAGGCGAATGTCGTCGGCCTTGTCGGCTTGGTCGAGAACATGCCCTCGGGCGAGGCATATCGCCCCGGCGATGTGGTGACCTCGATGAAGGGAGACACGATTGAGGTTATTACGACGGACGCCGAGGGGCGCTTGGTTCTTTGTGACGTCATGTGGTACGCGCAGAACCGTTTCAATCCCATTGGCATGATCGACCTTGCGACCCTGACAGGCGCGATCATCATCGGGCTTGGTCACGAAAATGCGGGCGTGTTCTCAAACAACGACGAGCTTTGCAATTGCTTCCTCAAGGCAGCCGACGCCGAAGGCGAAGGCGCATGGCGCATGCCGTTGGGCACCGGATATGCGAATGCCATGAAGTCGAAGATCGCCGATTGGAAAAACGCCGGTGGGCGGCCTGCGGGGGCAAGCACCGCCGCCGAATTTTTGCATCAGTTCGTGCAGGAAGACATGCCGTGGATTCACATCGACATAGCGGGCGTTGCCGAACAAAAATCACCAACAATGCTGGCACCGGGCGGGGCAACAGGTTGGGGCGTCATGGCGCTTGATCGAATGATCCGCGACATGTTCGAAGGCTGATGAGCGCGGCCTATTTCTACCATTTAACACGCCGTCCTCTTGAGGTGACATTGCCAAGCCTATTGGCAAAGTCGCTTCAGGCGGGATGGCGTGTCTACATCCGTGGCAGCGATGACGAACGATTGAAATGGTTGGACGAAAAGCTCTGGCTTGGTGGTGATGACGGATTTCTTCCCCACGGGCTTGCGGGCGGCGCGCATGATGCGGATCAACCCATACTGCTTGGGCAATCTGCGACGCATGCAAATGGTGCTGCCTGTCTTATGTGCATCGACGGGGCATCGATCGACCCAACTGAGGTCGCGAACTATGAGCGGGTTTGCATTCTCTTTGATGGCAACGACGCGGAT
>JBELFK010000178.1:0-4939 GCA_042092935.1 Paracoccaceae bacterium
CAGACCGCGCTTAAGCGGGACGACGGCATCGTGTTTGCGGTGCGCCGCCTTGAGGCTGATTATCTCAACTCGGCGGTATTTGACGACGACCTGATCGTTGAAACCTCAACCGTTCAGGTGACAGGGGCGCGGATCGTGTTGCAGCAGGACGTGACCCGCGACGGCGAGGTTGTTTTCACCTCGCAGGTGACGCTGGTGGCTTTGTCGGACACAGGGCAACCGGTGCGATTGCCTGCCAACCTGCGACTTATGTTGCATTGATCCGCCGTTTCGCGGGTTGTTATCCCATATCTGTTGGCCTCACCGCTGAATTCAGTTAGTTTGCCGCCAAAAGCGCCGCATGAAGCGGCAGGCAGAAAGAGCAGGCTGATGGAAACGGAAACCCTAGCCCTGGCGCAGGAGATTGATTTCTCTATGTGGGCGCTATTCGCACGCGCGACGATCACGGTAAAACTTGTTGTATTGCTGCTGATTGTTTCGTCCTTTTGGTCGTGGTCGATCATCATTCAAAAGTCGATGAATTTTCAGGGGGCCCGACGCGAGGCTTCAAAATTTGATCGCGCGTTTTGGTCCGGTGAGCCGCTGGAAGACTTGTTTGAAAGCATCGGTGCAAAGCCCAAGGGCCGGTCCGAAAAGATCTTTGCGGCGGGCATGATCGAGTGGAAGCGCAGTCACAAGACCGACGGCGCGCTGATCGCGGGGGCGCATTCGCGGATCGATCGCTCGATGGATGTGGCCATCGCGAAAGAGGCCGAGCGCCTGCAAAAGGGATTGCCGATCCTGGCCACCATCGGATCGACCGCACCGTTTGTCGGCTTGTTCGGCACGGTCTGGGGGATCATGAACGCCTTTGTCGAGATCGCAGCCCAGCAAAACACCAACCTCGCCGTTGTGGCCCCCGGCATTGCCGAGGCTTTGATGGCGACCGCTTTGGGCTTGCTTGCGGCGATTCCGGCGGTGATTTTCTACAACAAGCTGAGCGCGGATAGCGACCGGATCGTGGGGGGGTATGAGGCCTTCGCGGACGAGTTTTCGACCCTGCTCAGCCGCCAGTTGGACGCCTGAGCTATGGGCGCGGGTGTTCTCGATAGCGGCGGAGGTGGCAAGGGGTCTCGTCGGCGCCGGCGGCGCAGATCGCGTCCGATGGCCGAGATCAACGTCACGCCCTTTGTCGACGTCATGTTGGTTTTGCTGATTATCTTCATGGTCGCCGCGCCGCTGATGACAGTCGGCGTACCGGTTGAATTGCCCAAGACGGCGGCGAACGCTTTGGCGACGGATCAGGAAGAACCCCTGACGGTGACAATCACCGCCGAGGGCGTGGTGATGATCCAGAAGACCGAGACCGACCGCAACGAATTGATCGCCAAATTGCGCGCCGTTGCTTCCGAGCGTGCCAGCACCAAGGTGTATCTGCGCGCTGACGGCGCGGTGGCCTATGAGCAGGTTGTTCAGGTGATGGGTGCACTCAACGCCGGTGGTTTTGAGGATATTGGTCTGGTGACCGATATCGGAGGCCCCGCGCTTGACGGGTCTGGCAACTAGGCGACAGCGGTGAATGCGGGCACGTATATCTCGGGCACAGTCCACATCGGGCTGATCGGCTGGCTTTTGGTGGGCGATGTGTTCCGCTCGGCCCCTCAGGAGCCTGAGATAACGGATGTGTCGGTGATAAGCGCGACCGAGTTTGACGCATTGTTTGCGTCCTCGGCGGCGCCCGAAATCGACGTCAATCTGGCACAGATGCCGACGCCCCCGACCGAGGACGTGTTGGATCAGCCGATACAATTGTCCGAAGATGTTGCCCCCGAGTTGACCGATGTGTCCGACCCCGACCTGCCGCAGGAACAAGAATCCATGCCGGATATTACCGGATTGCAGATACTGCCGGACGCCGAGATCTCGCTTGAGGTGCCGACGATGGCGGCACCGTCCTTTGAGGTCGGGCCGGACGTCGAGATTGACGACAGCCCCGAGGACAAACCCCGCGATGCGCCTCGGGTTGCGCCGGTGCCATTCCTGCGCCCCGATCAGGATGTTGCCGTTGACGATACGGTGGCAGAAGCTGCCGCCGAGGTTGAAGCAGCAGAGGTGACGGTCGAAGACACGCAAGCAGCCGCCCCCGAGGAGGCCACGACCGAGATCGTGACCGAGGCCGAGACACCGGCGGGTGCACCGACCTCGGTGCCCGTGCCACGGCTGCGCCCACAGCCAAATCCCGCGCTTGCCGCCCCCAACCCGTCGCCCGAGCCGCCAAAGCCCGACACCACCTCGTCGGCGCTGGCCGCAGCCTTGGCAGAAGCTGAGGCGGTAGAGGAACCACCGACCTCGGTTCAGGAACCACAGATTCCGCTTGGGCCGCCGATGACGCTGGCCGAACAGGAATCGCTGCGGGTAGCTGTCTCGGCGTGCTGGAACACAGGCTCGCTGTCGTCGGCGGCTTTGCGGGTCACCGTTGTGGTTGCCATGCAGATGGCTGAAAGCGGCCGACCCGTCACAAACACGGTCCGGCTTGTCTCAAGCACCGGTGGCGAGGGTGACGCGATTACACAAGCGTATGAGGCGGCCAGAAGGGCTATTCTCAGATGCGGCGCAAAAGGGTATGACCTTCCGCAAGAGAAGTTTGGCCAGTGGCGCGATATTGAAATGACATTTAACCCAGAGAAGATGCGGATCAAATGATGACACGTCTGTTTGCACTAATCCTGGCCCTGCTGGCGTTGGCTTTACCGGTTTCCGCACAGCAAGGCCCATTGCGGATTGAGATTACCGAAGGTGTGATCGAACCGATGCCCTTCGCGGCCCCGAGCTTCGTTCCCGTCAACGCGGATGCCAAGGAAATTGGCGAGGACATTGCAAGCGTGGTGGCGGCCGATCTGGTCAGCACCGGCCTGTTTCGCCAAATCCAGACGGCCTCGTTCATCAGTGGGATCACAAGTTTCACCTCGCCGGTGGAATTCGCGGACTGGAAAGCGATCAACGCGCAGGCGCTGATAACCGGCCAGATCAGCACGAACGGCAATCAACTGGTCATCCAGTTCCGCGTCTATGACGTCTTTGCCGGACAAGAGCTGGGCAACGGCCTGCAATTCGCCGGAACGACCGAAGGCTGGCGCCGCATGGCGCACAAGGTTGCGGATGCGGTTTACACGCGGATCACGGGCGAAAGCGGTTATTTTGACAGCCGTATCGTCTTTGTGTCTGAACGTGGCAACAAGGGCGACCGTAGCAAAGCCTTGGCGATCATGGATTATGATGGGGCCAACGTGCAGATGTTGACCGATGACAGCAATCTGGTTCTTGCGCCACGTTTCTCGCCGTCGGGCGATCGGGTGCTTTATACAAGCTACGAAACTGGTTTCCCGCGGATCTATTTGTTGGATGTTGGCAGCGCCAGCCGCCGCGTTCTCGAAGAACAACCGGGCAGCATCAGCTTTGCACCGCGTTTCGGGCCGGATGGCAACACGGTGGTCTATTCGCTGGCGACCAACGGCAATACCGATCTTTATCGCATGGATACCACTGGTACCGGACGTGTGCGTCTGACCAGTTCGCCGGCGATTGACACTGCCCCGAGCTTTTCGCCGGATGGCAGCCAGATCGTTTTTGAAAGCGACCGCTCGGGCAGCCAGCAACTCTATATCATGCCGGCCACTGGTGGTCAGGCGCAAAGGATCAGCTTTGGGGCAGGGCGTTATGGCACGCCGGTGTGGTCGCCTCGGGGGGATTTGGTGGCCTTTACCAAACTGAACAAAGGCCGCTTCCACATCGGAGTCATGCGCACGGATGGCAGCGAGGAACGCCTGTTGACTGCCAGCTTCCTTGATGAAGGTCCAACGTGGTCACCCAATGGCCGCGTGATTATGTTCACGCGTGAAACCCAAGGCAGTTCGGGGCAGGCGTCGCTGTATTCCGTTGATATAACCGGTCGGAACCTTCAGCGTATCCGCACGCCCTACGGCGCGTCGGATCCCGCATGGAGCCCGCTTCAGTAGCAGTTGCATTTTCAAAATGGTCGCAGCGTGATACTGTGGCGAAAACAGGACAATGAGAGCAGACAGATGAAGTATATTACCAAAGTGGCGCTTATCGCCGGTGCGTTATTCCTTGCAGCCTGTGAACAGAATTCACGCTTTGACAATCCGCTCGGCGGACGTGGCGCAGGTGATGATTTCGCAAGCTCGGGTTTGGCGTCAGCCGACAATCCGACGACCCCGGAATACTTTCGCCAGTTCGTCGGCGACAGTGTATTCTTCCCCGTGAACGAATACACGCTGAACGCTGAATCGCGCACGCTTCTTGGACAGCAGGCGGAATGGCTGATCGACAATCCCAACTTCGATGCCATCGTTCAGGGTCATGCGGACGAACGCGGGACACGCGAATACAACCTTGCGCTTGGCGACCGTCGTGCGAACTCGGCGCGGGATTATCTGTTGTCGCTTGGCGTGAGCGCCGCACGGATCAAGACAGTCAGCTACGGCAAAGAACGCCCCGCGCAGCTTTGCAGCGACGAATCTTGCTATTCGGTGAACCGTCGCGCCGTGACCGTTCTTGTTGCGGGTCAGTAAGAGATCAGGACCGGAGTGCCCGTGATGCGATTGTTTGCCGCCCTTGCCGTTGCCGTTTCACTGGCCGTGCCCGCCTCGGCACAGGAAAACACGACGCTCTCCGATATTCGGTCCGAGCTTGCGTTGCTCTATGTCGAGATCCTGTCGCTGCAACAATTGCTTGATCCCTCGGGCGAGCGGGCAGGGACGTCGCTTAGTGATAGCACCCTCGAGAGGGTTACCTCGATCGAGCGGAGCCTTCAGGCGCTCACGTCACGCACCGAGGAGCTTGAGTTCCAGATTGGCCGCGTGGTAGCCGATGCGACCAACCGGATCGGTGATCTCGAATTCCGAGTTTGCGAGATCGACGAAGGCTGCGACATTGGCGA
>JBELFK010000179.1:0-3569 GCA_042092935.1 Paracoccaceae bacterium
GTCGATCTTGCGAAGTTAATCGCCATGTCTCTCTCCAGTAACGCGTCGAATTCCACGACTCGCACTGACAATTGCCGCTCAATGGCTAATAATTCGCTAAATTTCGAAGACGCGCACCGACGGTGCTGGCTCACTAGATGCGTACACCGCCGGTAAGCCAATGCTGGTTAACCGTTTGTTTACCAATAGTTCGGACAACTCCAACTCTTTTTGGAGATGCCGAGACCGTGACTTCGACATGCAACTTTCTTCGCGAGACCGCCTGGCGCATCATATTTTTCGGGCTTTTTTTGGTGTCTTCGGCGACTGTCGCGTTGGCCATTCCGTCGCCAGAATTGGTGATTGGGTCCGTTTCGTCGCTGTCACAAATTTTCGGCGTCGCGGTTGCAATGATGACGGGAACAGGCGCGTATCTAGCGCGTCGTCTCGGGTTGAAATCGACCGTCACGTTGTCGTCTTCTGCGAAATACCTAACGCTCGGTTTAGGAACAATTTCAGTCATATTGGCCGGAATAATTTTCGTCCAATACCAGAATTTTCGGTCCGCGGACCTCGAGCGTCTTCAACAGACTCTTGTTCGGCCTGCTCAATTTGATGGCACAAAAATTCAAGATGAGAGCTTGATTGAAACAAGTTACTCCAAGCAAAAGACGAACCCCCTTGCAATCACGACCGAAGAAGCCGCCGAATACTTGGCCAAAAATAGCAACACGGTATTCTTGGACATCCGCGAAACTGGTGAAAACGCGATGGGAACGTTACCCGGCGCAATCCACACGCGCTATCCAGATGTGTCGGTTGCACAGGACGAATTTGGCGAAAAGCAAGTCGTTCTGTTTTGCTTCAATGGCAATCGAAGCAGCGAAACCTGCGAAAAGTTGGCAGCGCTTGGAATCGACTGCAAATTCATTGCCGGCGGCATCGAAAAGTGGCTGGTTGAGGGTCGTCCCCTATCCGACACGTCGATTGAGGATCTGTCGGACCTTCGCGCCCTGCCTCCGTTTGAGAACGATACAAAATTGCTTGGAACAAAGGAATTCACCCAGCTAAATTCCGAGGGGAATCTCCAAATATTGGACACGCGCTATCCGGGCGATTTTGCTTCCGGCTTTCTGCCTGGCGCGATAAATATCCCAATTCGCGCGCTCCCGACGGAGGAGCTTGAAGATCGTATTTCGGAGTTGGAAGATAAGCCAACGGTCGTGGCCTGCTACGATCGCCGCAGTTGCTTTATGGGGCAGGTCTTGGCCTACGAACTGTCCAAAGTTGGGATTCCTTTTATTGGCCGGTACACGACGCCGTGGGAATTTTTTGTTCCCGAACCGATCAAACCGCACGTCCAAGCCTGGCTATTGCAACAAAATGCCGGGGTTTGGGACAAGTCTGTTGAACGATTGGCGGCTGGCTTGGTCTGGATCGCTAAATCCAGTGGTTTGATTGTCGCGCTCGTCGGACTGGCTGTGGTTTCACGCCTGATCGTATTGCCAATCACACTTAAATCTGAACGGGATCAGATCGTTTCAGCGCAAAACAAGGCGCAACTGGCCGCGATCAAAGAACGCCTGAAACACGACCCCGTGCGACGGGCACGGGCGCTTCAGCAACACTACGAAGACCTCAACATCACGCCCGTGCGAAACCTACTCGGGTTGTTGTTCTTGCCGCTCATGATGCTGGGTCTGTCGGCAGTCGAGCGAGCAGCCCAAAGTCTCTCGACTACGCTTTTCGGTCTCGATTTGGGGTTGCCTGACCCGACCTATGTTTTACCGACGATTTTCGGTTTGTTTGCAGGCATTTATCTCCAATGGGTTGCTGCAAAAACGCGCCGTCAAGCGGTGCTGTGGATGGTCATAGCAACGCCATTGGTATTTCTATTAGGGAGTCGGCTTTCGGTCGCTGGCGGAATGTATTTGTGCACTAGTCTGGTGTTGTTGCTGATTCAACGAACCTTCGTAACAGGCCACTTGAAGCGTACAATTGGCTGGCTCAGGGATCGGGTGAAACCAAATGGTCAACCGATGGCAGAGCAAGGGGTTTTTCCGCTCCGCGATGCCCAGTCTTTGCGCAATGCTGGTAACAAATCCCTGAGGCTTTCTGTGATGCAGCAGAGCGGGCTGCCGGTTCCCGATGGCGTCGTTTTGTCATCCAAATTCGTCAGTAAATATGTTCATAGCGCACCTCTCCAGAGAGATTGGCTTGCGGATCTGGTGTGGAATGCAATCGGTGAGCGTAAGTGCGCGGTCAGAAGTTCCTCCAAATCTGAGGATGGGGCCGAAAACAGTTTCGCCGGTGTTTTTGAAAGTGTCCTTGACGTCGACCGCCAATCCCTTTTGCACGCTCTGGATCAAGTCATCGCGTCTTTCTCAGCAGCGCGCGTCGAAAGCTATTCGGCCAAGGGCGCGCATCAGAACGAGGCCAACATAGTGGTGCAACACATGATTGATGCCGAATTTTCGGGCGTCCTTTTTACCCAAGATCCCTCGGCGTCCGGGCTGCAAATGGTCGAAGTTGTAGAAGGCTGCGGAGAAAACCTTGTCTCGGGCAACGTCACTCCGACAACCCTGCGCTATGGCCGATTCAGTGGTCGGCCGGTTGGAGCTGAAATTGCACCGATCAACCTTGAGCCGTTATTGCACATGGGGCGCAATATCGAGGCGCTGTTTCAAACTCCGCAAGACATTGAATGGGCCTATGCGGACGGGCGATTTCACATTCTTCAGAGCCGGGATATTACGGCGCAACAAGGTCAGTCCGGCGCCGCCAAAATTAGAAATTCCGAGCTTGCGCGGCTTTTGGATCTCTATTCCGACCGAGACCCTCAGGACGTCATACTTGAGCAAGACGAATTGTCCGAAGTTCTACCGCAACCCACGCCGATTTCATTTGACCTGATGTCGCGGCTCTGGTCCCCGGGTGGCAGTCTTGACCACGCATGTCGGCGTCTCGGAGTGCCTTATAATCTGCCTGAGAACCGACCAGGGCATATGGTGTCCGTGTTTGGTCGCACGTTTGTCGATATGCGCCTGAAAAATCAAACCGCGCTGCGACTGGGGCGCACAAAGACAAGGCATCTGCGAAAATCTGCCACCACTGTGAGGGCTGATTTTCAATCGAACATAGTTCCAAAAATCAGGTCCAAAGTCGCCCGATTGCAAGCGATGGATTTTGCCAAACTGCCCCATGCGCAACTTTTGGACGCAATCTCTGAAATTGAAACCGAATTCGTTCAGCATGCCTATGTCGAAGCCGAAGTCATAAATATTCTGGCGGGTTTCTTGTTCAGTGAAGCTATGGTTGGCTCAACAGCCTCTGATCGCGACCGCCTTATGACTCCCGTCTTGCCAAATTCGCCGATCCAGCGCGTGGCTGCTTGTCTTCAGTTGGACAAATCTTCCCGGGACGACGCACTGATTGTTGCAATGGGCCACCGCGCTGCATTCGATTATGAGTTGAGTGAACCGCGATACTGCGAAGACCCTGCCCTGCTTAACGCTCTTTCAAACAGTGCTGGAAAGGCACCTGGTGCTGCGAGCAAATTTGACGCGTCCGATGTAATTTCTATGGCCATT
>JBELFK010000179.1:3669-4901 GCA_042092935.1 Paracoccaceae bacterium
TTGACGAAGTGCTGTCCGTGTCCAGCGTACCGCCGATGGGCCTCGTTGATGAACTCACACGTCGAAAATCCGAACGGTCAATGCTATTGGCGGCAAGTGCCCCAGCGCCCAGTTTGACGCTTTTTGATTTAGAGTTGCTGTCCGCGCCAACCCTGAAGCAAGCGTCCGAGCCTGGAAAATTGGGTGGAACTTGTGTTTCGGGCACTGGTTACATCATCGGAAAGGTCTTTAGTGTTGGCCAATCTGCGGATCCCGACACAGCGTTCGCGAATTTCCGACAAGGCGACATTATCGTATGCTCGGTCATCGATCCGAATTGGCTGCCCTATGTGCAACAGTCCGGCGGGGTTCTGGCCGAGGTAGGCGGCTGGTTAAGCCACATGGCCATCATTGCACGAGAGTCCGGCGTGATGATGCATGTAAAATGCAGCGGGATTATGGATTTGCAGACCGGCCAAACAATCGAGATGTCGGACGACGGCTCGATTAAACTGATCGAACCTTCGCACAAGCCGGATACAAAACCTGAAAGCTCAATCGCTGAGCATTCAACGGTCACGGCAAGGGCCTAAAAATTCCTTCCGCCTGCGGTGGCCCATCTGTATGAGTACGCGGATGGCATATACACACGACATTGCGAAACTTTTGGACATTGACGCACCGGTTTATGAGGTCGTTGTCGATAGCGCGCAAGGCTCAACCCCGCGTGAGGCGGGTTCCTGGATGTTGGTGTCTCAGACGCATTCCTGGGGGACGATTGGCGGCGGGCGGCTGGAAAATATCGCCATCGAAAAAGTGGCTGAATTGATACTTGGGAATTCGCCGACAGCGCGGATTGATCTTCCGCTTGGGCCTGAGATAGGTCAATGCTGCGGCGGGCGTGTCTCTCTGACCCTGACCAAGTTGGACCATCCCGCCAAAGCCGCCGTCAAGGCACGCGTGGCCGCTGAAATTTCGCAGCGACCGCATGTCTATATCTTTGGGGCAGGTCACACGGGTCGTGCCCTTGCCCGGTTTTGCGCGATGCTGCCGGTGCGATGCATTGTCATTGACAGCCGCAGCGAAGAGCTGTCGCTGGTATCGAAGTCAGTTGAACTACGACTTTCCGCATTGCCCGAGGCCGAGCTTTCAAACGCGCCGGCAAATAGCGCCTTCGTGGTCATGACACACGACCACGCTTTGGATTTTTTGATCTGCTCGGACGCATTGGCACGACAGGACGCGGCCTATGT
>JBELFK010000180.1:0-4824 GCA_042092935.1 Paracoccaceae bacterium
TGATGCACTCGGATTGAGCATTGAAGCTGGCTGCATAGTCTGGCGCAATGGCTCGGTTAACGTCACAATGACGGTCACGTACCCTGCGCGGAGACACTTTGTTGCGATCAAAACCTGACAGCCCGCTTGATGATCTTTTGCGTGCGCGACTTCGTATTCCGCAAGGGGCCGACGCACGCCTAAAAGCCCTGCGTTTTGCGATGCAGGCGGTGGACCTCGTCAGCCGTGGCCTTTCCGGACAAGCCTTCTTTGCGCTGCGTGAGACTGAAGAGGTGCTGATCGACCTCGACGGGCGTACCGATACCGATTTGATTTGGGCCTTGATGGCCAGAAATGGTGGCACGCGGATAAATCCCATCGGTTTGGAGAATATTCCGATCAAGGGTCCGGTTGTGATCGGCTCGACCCACCCGATTGGGACGTTTGATTTCCTCGCCCACGCGGCGGGTTTGCTTTTGCATCGCCCAGACCTCAAGGTCGTTGCAAATCGCGAAGCCGAAAGGTTTCTCGGCGCGGATCGCATCGTTCCCGTGGATCTGGATCGAAGCGACGCCGTTCTGACAGCGCGCCAAACTCGGGCGGGCATGTTAGAGCATTTGAACACAGGCGGTGCGCTGCTTGTCTTTGGCTCGGGCAAGGTGCCTGACATGCGCAATGGCAAATTGTCGGAACCCGAATGGAAAACCGGGATCACGCGCGTGTCAGTGGCAGCAAGCGCCCCGATCGTGCCCGCGTCGCCCGACATGCGAAACTCAAAGCACTATTACAGAACCCGCAAACTGGCCCGCGTCCTGAGCGGGGGCAACGAATACATCGGGCGCGAGGTGGCCTCGCTCCGCTATGTGTCCGAGCTTTTGGCAAAGCTCGGGGGCAGCTATGACGTGCATTATGGCGCTTTGCAGCCTCCGGGAACGTCTGCGGGCGAATTAAAGCGCTTGGCCGAAGCGCTGGTGCCCGAACTATACGACCAGGGTGGCAAGGTTTGACCCCGGCAAAAAAAACGGGCGGCTCATGAAGAACCGCCCCTAACTGTCTGAAACTTATCCAGTATTACTCAACCGGCCAGCCGCCGATTGCGCGCACCTCAAGAAACTCGTCAAGGCCCCATTTGCCGCCTTCGCGACCGTTGCCAGACTGCTTCATGCCGCCAAACGGTGCCCCCGTGCCGCGGGCTTTGCCGTTCATATCCACCATGCCCGAGCGCACAGCCCGCGCGACGCGACGGGCTTTTTCGTTGTCGGTGGTCTGGATATAATTGGTCAGGCCATAGTCGGTGTCGTTGGCAATCTCGATGGCTTCTTCTTCGGTGTCAAATGGCATCATCGAAAGAACCGGCCCGAAGATTTCTTCGCGCATGATGGTCATATCGTTGTTGCAATCGGCAAAAACGGTTGGGCGCACAAAGAAACCACGGTTCAGACCCTCGGGGCGGCCGGTGCCACCGGTCACAAGCCGCGCACCTTCGTCAATGCCTTGCTGGATCAAGCCCTGAACCTTGTCGAACTGCATTTCAGAAACCAAAGGACCGATGTGACGGCCTTCGCTTGCGGCGGCATTGACGGTGATCGCCTGGGCGGCGTCCTTGGCCTCTTCGACGGCTTGGTCATAGCGCGACCGCTCGACAAGCATGCGGGTCGGGGCGTTGCAGCTTTGGCCGGTGTTGTTGAAGCAACGGATAATGCCCTGCTTGACGGCTTTTGGGTCGGCGTCGGCAAAGACGATGTTTGCGCCTTTTCCACCAAGCTCGAGACTGACGCGCTTGATCGTCTCGGCACCTGCAATCGTGATCGCGCGTCCGGCGCGGGTCGAACCGGTGAAGCTGACCATGTCAACATCAGGATGCAACGATAGCTGGCTGCCCACGCCCGGGCCATCGCCGTTGAGCATGTTGTAAACACCAGCGGGAACGCCCGCTTCGTCCATGATTTCCGAGAACAGCACACCTGAAAGCGGAGACTGCTCGGACGGTTTCAGGATCATCGTGCAGCCCGTTGCCAGCGCAGGCATGACCTTGAGCGTGATCTGGTTCATCGGCCAGTTCCACGGCGTGATGAGGGCGCAAACACCAATCGGTTCGCGAATGATTTGGGTGTCTTCGTCGCCTGCACGAAGCGGCGTTTCAAACTCGAACTCTTTAAGCGCGCGAATAAACGCCTTTAGATGCGTCGATCCGGTGCCCGATTGCTGGACCTTGGCCATATCAATCGGTGCGCCCATCTCGGTGCTGATGGCCGCTGCCATTTCATCCGAGCGGCGCATGTAAACGTCAAGGATGGTTTCCATCAATTCGATACGCTCGGCCTTGGACGACAAACGCCACTTTGGAAAGGCCGCTTTCGCCGCAGCAACGGCTGCATTCGTGTCGGCGTTTCCACCGAGCGAAATCGTCGCGCAGGCCTCTTCTGTTGACGGGTCGATGACGGCAAAATCACGGCCCTCGATTGGCGCAACCCACGCGCCATTGATGTAGAAATTACGAGCGTCCTGCATGATGCTTTCCATTCAATATTTATATCTTGCCCCGTCTAACGCAATCTGGCGGGCCTAATGTTGTCCATTTGCGGCCTGATGGGGAATGACAGCGAATAAAACCGTCCTCCCCGTGGCTTATCCGAGACATAGGAGAGCTTTTTGCGCGGCGCAATGGCCCTTGGCAAAGCCTGTGTTTCATTCGGCTTTATACGTCGCGGCAAATTGATTAATTGATGTTAACCCAGCCGAAAGGTGTAGCGTGTTTCGTGGCGGTAAACATCGCCTGGTTCAAGGATCGCAGTCGGAAAACCCGCGTGATTGGGTGCGTCTGGCCAAACCTGAGGCTCAAGCGCAATCCCTGTCCGTGATTTTGCCGCCGACGTCGGGGCTAGGTCCCCATCCTGCGCCATGGTGTAGACTTGTAAGCCGGGTTCCGTCGTCGATAAGTCCATCACAAGGCCGCTCGCCTTTGACGTCAGTGTCGCCGCCTTTTTCAGCGGACCCCGCTCGGGTGCCAAACAGAAGTTGTCATCGATTTGAGCCAATTGACCATTGCTCACCAATTCACGCGACCTGCGGTAATCGAGTTTGCTACCCCGCGTCGCAAGCAGGTCACCCGTGGGAATGCCGTCCTCAGAGCGTTCCGTATAGCGATCAGCCTCAACCGCGAGTGTGTGATGCGCCAGATCCGTTGTCTCATCGAGGTGAAAATAGGAATGACCGGTAAAGCTACAGAGGGTCGTCGCATCCGTTGTTGCTCGGTAGGTCAGGGTCAGCGCATTCTGGGCGATCTCGTAGCGGGCAGAGATCGTCAGTGAACCCGGGAACCCCATGTGGCCATCGGGCAGTGTATCGGTAAAAACGACGTGACAGGGGCCGCGGTCTTGCAACACCCAATTCCGGAAAGTTGCGCCTGCGCGCCCGCCGTGCAGATGATGCGGGCCGGCGTTTTGGTCTAATGTAACGACTTTGTCGCCCAAGTTTGTGCGCCCATGCGCGATCCGGTTCGCAAAGCGCCCAACAGACGCCCCAAAATAGCGCTCGTTGCGAAGATAAGGCGCGCAGCGATCATAGCCCAGAACCAAAGGATAGTCGCGACCTGCAAAGCGCAGATCCTGCAAACAGGCGCCGAAACTGATGACCTTGGCCGAAAGCTGGGCATCCGCGATGGACACGCGATAAATCTTGGATCCGTCTGCGCTATCCCCCCAGTGCTCAATCATCGCCGAAGTGGTCTCGGGTCACGGATATAGGGTCCAAAACCTTGCCGCAGATCGTGTGGGATTGCGTTGTGTGGTTGAACCAGAACCTCTCGGTCGCGGTGTCGCGTCGTCTAACGCCATCGGGCAAATTGATGGTTTCAAGTCCGGTTTGATCGGCAACGTGGCCAACGAGGGTCGCCCACCCCTCGGGGTCCAGACAGGCGGCAACATAGATCTGCTGGCCCTGTTGCACGGCGACCGGCTGGCCCTCACGCGTTTCCAGAATGGCGGTCGCCGAGGTTTCCAGTTCCTCGCGATACCCGACGATGTTGCCGCCACCCTGGACAGGAACAGGCATGTCGCTGCGCAGGCTTTCGATATAGGCGACCGTCACATCAAAGTCAGGCAAATCGGGTGGAAGCGGAACGGGGATCGTCATATCACCATCGCGCGCCCCGCTGCGTGGGCCTGTGATGCAAA
This sequence comes from Paracoccaceae bacterium, assembly GCA_042092935.1. Lineage (GTDB taxonomy): Bacteria > Pseudomonadota > Alphaproteobacteria > Rhodobacterales > Rhodobacteraceae > JASMHC01. Next base: position 4,155 of record JBELFK010000180.1, read on the forward strand.
GGCTGCCCGACGCAGCCAACCGATCTTTTAGCGCAGTCGGCATATGCATCATTCCAGGGGCAAAGACCGCTTTGTATCCATCAAAACATGTGGCCGAGGGCGGTAGAATGTCGACCGAAAGCCCTTTTGAACGCAAACCTCGGTAGAGATCGAGTATGAGGCCGAAGTAACTGAGGCCCTCGCCATGTGGCTGCACTTTCCACGCAAAGTCGGCGTCGTAGTCGAAAAGGATCGCCACAGGCGCGGGCGCGTTGGCGACGTCCGGCGCGGCCTGCAATTCTGCGGCAACGGCCAAAGCCTCGGCCATGGCAGGGGCGTCTTTGCTGTCGGGGCGCAACAGTCCCGAATGCAGTTGCTCTTGCGCCATCGGGGCTTGACGCCAGCGGAAATAGCACACGGCCTCGGCCCCATGGGCAAAGGCCTCCCACGTCCAAAGCCGCACCATTCCCGGCAGAGGGGCAGGGTTGACCGGCGCCCAATTCACGGGACCGGGTTGTTGTTCCATCACCCACCAGCGACCTTTGCCGACCGCTCGGTAAAGATCGTGGTGCAGCGCCTGAAAATCGGGGTCGCCCTGATGCGAAAACTGGCGTTGGCGTTCAACACTCGTCCCGACCCGATCTTCCAGAAACCCGAGCGGATAGCTGTCCCAGGTGGCGATGTCCAAATC
>JBELFK010000181.1:0-4771 GCA_042092935.1 Paracoccaceae bacterium
TCCCTTCCCGATGGACCGAGAGGCCGGCATTCAGGCCTACCAAGACCTGATCTCGGCGGCAGACTACAAGGCGCGCCTCGATGCTGGCGATGTTGACGGATTGGCCCATGAGTATCCGGCTTTCACCGACGCGCCCGTCATCACGGCCCGTATCTCGGCTGTCGAGCAGATGACGCCGGATGTGACAAAATACGAGTTTGAGGCATTCGACGGATCGGACCTGCCCGAATGGACCGCAGGGGCGCATTTGGACGTCGTCGTGACCCCTGAATTTCTGCGTCAGTATTCGATGTCGGGCGATCCGCAAGATCGCTCAAAGTATCAAATCGGCGTGCTTCGCGAAGATCAGGGGCGCGGTGGGTCAAAGATGATGCACCGGATATTCAACGAAGGGCGGCGGGTCTTTATCAGCAAGCCAATCAACCACTTTGAATTGGTCGAGGACGCCACCAAAACCTTCCTTATGGGCGGCGGCATTGGCGTCACGCCAATGATCGCCTTTGCCCACAGACTGCACGCTTTAGGGCGCGCTTTTGAATTTCACTATTCCGCCAGTCGCAAAGAAGGTGCTGGCTTCATCGCCGACCTCAATTCAGTTCCGTGGGTCGACAAGGTACATTTGCATTTCTCGGATCAGGGATCGCGCGCCGATCTGGATGCGGTTTTGGCTGGCTATCAGGCTGGCTGGCACGTTTACACCTGTGGCCCGGATCGCTTCATGAATGGGGTGATCGAGGCTGCCGAGCGACAAGGTTTTCCCGAAGACGCGCGACATCTTGAATACTTCTCGGTGCCCGAAGCCCCCGAATATGTGAACCACGCATTCAAGGTGAAACTGGCAAAATCCGGTCGCGAATTCGAAATCCCTGAGGGCAAGTCGATCTCGGATGTTCTTGTGGATGCTGGCATTCCCATCGACGTCAAATGTTCGGATGGGATTTGCGGCGTGTGTAAATGCGGCCATTCCGGTGCGAAGGTCGAGCATCGTGATTGGGTGCTGTCAAAGCACCAAAAAGAGACCGAGATCATCACCTGTCAGTCCCGTGCAGCGAACGAGGGCGATACGCTCATTCTCGACCTTTAGACCGGCTGGTCGTCGAACGTCAGTTCTGCCAAACCAATGCCCGCCTCGCCTGCAACAGAATAGAGCAGATAGACGCGGTCGTCCTCTGTATAGAAAGCCGGGTCTCTAAGCTGATGCACAGGCGCTGGCGCCAGATCCGGTTGCGACGGGATCAACGGCAATGCGCTGCCCTCATAGGGGAATTCGGGTTTCAAAAGCTCTTGCGGTTCGGTGATTGACCACGTGTCCCATGTGCCGGATGTATCCACTTTCGCGATCAAAATGCGTTCCGGGCAATCGCCAATGGCGGACCAAGCCACCCATGTTTTGCCAGCCCGCTGCAAAACCGCGGGATGCCGCACGCCGCTCGGCAATCCACGCAACTTTGGTCCCTTTTCGAACGCGGTCATGCCATCGCGCGAACGCCAAAGTTCGCCCCCCAGCGCAATGGCGTAGGTCCAATCCCCTGCTTGCCAAACACGGAAGTAAGGAGCGCCTAAAATCTGATCGCGCACCTGAAAATCCAATCCGTTGGCCGAGGTTGCCACACAACTTGACTGTGTGGGGCTCTCCCATGGGGCCGGATCGCTTACACCATGAAAATACATGCGGATTTCGCGGCGATCCTCATCTATATGCACATCCGGCGAGGCAATGTGTTCATATAGAAACGGCACCTCGGAAATATCCAAAACACCGGGCGCGTGGATATGCCATGGCCCTGCTAGATCGTCGGCATAGGCCAATCGAATATAACTGCCCAAATGATGCGCGAAATAGAGGTGATAGACCCCCAAGCGACCACTCAGCCACGCGGGGGTTTTGATGAGAGAAGGCCCGTTGACGTTGGCCCCCATGCGCTGGTCGGAAAATCGCTGGATGATGGGCGCATCGCCAATGCGTCTTGCCGAAACGCCCATGTTTTTATCCGTCTACCGGCGGAAAGCGATACCGCGCGGCGGCCACGGTCCAGTCCATGTGATTGCGGACGTATTGCTGGCTGGCGTCTGAAGGTGGGTTGTAATCCCAATCTTCGCCCGCACCGGCCTCCATCGCCGCATGAAGTTTTTGACGGGATTTTTGCGTGCGGATGACATCAGCGCGCATTTGCTCGCTGTCCCAACGCTCTGAGACCTCATGGGCAAAAGCGCGTGCTGTATCAGCGTAAGCTGGATCGGCCGCCAAATTCACTTTTTCATGTGGGTCGTTCACCACATCATAAAGCTGCGCCGGATCAGGGTCGCAATGGATATACTTGAAGGCCCCACGGCGGATCATGAAGACAGGATAGGGTGTCATCTCGGCGCAGTATTCGCCGATTGCCTCATCCTTAGTATCAGGCTCGCCACGCGCCAGAGGCATCAGGCTGCGGCCGTCAACAGGTTCGCCCAGCATATCGTCAGACCCGCCCGCAATATCCAAAACCGTCGGCAGCATATCGACGAGCGAGCACGCGTTGGAAACCGTCCCTTTTGCAACCCCGGGTCCCGCGAAGATCATCGGCACACGTGCAGAATGCTCAAAGAAGTTCATTTTGTACCAAAGTCCGCGTTCGCCAAGCATGTCGCCGTGATCTGCTGTCACTATGACGATTGTATTATCCAGCTCGCCCATATCTTCGAGCGTCTTGACCATTGCACCCACTTTGCTGTCGAAATAGCTGACATTCGCCAGATAGGCGCGACGGGCGCGGATGATTTCCTCTTGCGTGAGTGGCGTGTAACTTGCCTCGATCCCGTCCATCACACGACGCGAAAACGGGTCTTGATCCTCGGGTTCCAGCACGAATTCGGGCATATCAATGTCGTCGTCCGAATAGAGGTTCCAAAACTCAGGCTTGGCCACGTAAGGGTCGTGCGGATGGATAAAGCTGGCGACCATCGCAAAGGGCGCACCCTTGCCCGCCGCTTTGTCGCGTCCGCGATCAATCAACCAGCGGCGCGCTGCGAACCCAACTTCGTCGTCGTAATCCGTCTGAAAGGTGGCGACCGCCATGCCGCTTTCCTTGACCGTCTGCATATTGTGGTACCATTTGTCGATCCGCTCATCATGGGCTTCCCAATCTGGTGTCCACGCGAAATCCGACGGGTAAATGTCAGTCGTCACACGATCTTCGAACCCGTGTTTCTGGTCGGGGCCGACGAAGTGCATTTTACCCGAGAGGCATGTTTTGTACCCAAGCGCTTTTAGGTAGTGCGCAAAGGTCGGAATGGTGGCCTTGAACTCGCTTGCATTGTCATAGGCGGCGATGCGGGAAATCAACTGCCCCGACATGAACGAAAACCGCGAGGGCGCGCAAAGCGGAGAGTTGCAGTATGCCGCGTCAAAGCGCGTGCCGCGCGCCGCAAGTGCATCGATATGAGGGGTTTTTGCCGAGCGGTGTCCATAAGCGCCGCAGAAATGCGGAGCAAGCTGATCGGCCATGATGATGACGATGTTTGGTTGTGTCATGTTTTGTCCTTTGAAACGCGTTGGTAGTGACGGGTTCAAAGCACCTTGGGTGGCGGTTGGTAGTGCATATGTTTTCGGTGACACAGTCTCATGCGAAAGTCTTGCACCGACTGCCACAGATTTACCAAGCGTTTTTTCACTGCGCTTCAGCGTAGCTTAGCGCCTGCTGCAACAATCCGCGCAGATCGTGCATATCCTCATGCGCCGAGGCCCAGCGGTCGGCGCGCGTCGCCACCCGCCGGACATGCGCCAGTGAAACGCCGACACGGTCATTTTCAAGCGCGCTTTTCGCGCTCCACCAAGGCCCGTCACACTTGCGCCGGAAGATCAGGCCAAGCCGGATCATGCTGTGCAAAACGGCCTTGGTGTGGAACCGTTTCACCAGAGGTTTAAACGCAACCCCATGAGCCTCTGCCAAGGTTTGCAGCAGTTCAAATTCGGCCTTCGGGACATTTGGTGCCCATTCGTCGGCCAAAAGCCAAACCAGATCGTCTTCGCCAGAGCCTACGCCGCAATGCTCCCAATCGAACCAGCCGACGGCACCTGTGGCATCAACCAAAGCGTTGCCGGGGCGGGCATCCCATTTCACGAAAGAGGGGTGACCGGCGGCGATCGTTTCGACCATCGCGTCCAGATCATATGTCGGTGGACCTTCGCCAATCAGATCGGCCAGTCGGTCCGGTGAGCGGGCGAAATCCTGACGCCATCCCTCGCGGTCGCCAATCTTTGGCGCCATTTCCCGTAGCCCGTTGGCATTCGCCCGCGCCTGCAACGCAATCAATGCTCTCCCTGCGGCGACAAGCAAACCAGTACGATCCGGGGCACTCGCCACCTCAAGCGCCTCTGACAACCTTCGGCCGTCAAGTTTGGATTGCAACACGAACTGCCCACGTTGACCAAGCAACGCGGGAACGCCGTCGCTGCCCCCTAAGGCCTGCAAGACCGCCGCTTCCAGATCGGCGCGGGATACACTCGATCGCTTGGTAACGACGACACCGCGCCCTGCAACCGTTGCCACAACGGTTTTGCGATCCATCCCGCCGGGATAGCTGATGTCTGTCGGGGCATCGCCCAACAGAGCTTCACAGATCGCCGCTATCTCATCACTGCTTACTCGTGGGTCTGCCAAGCGCGCCTCCGTGCGTTGCGTCAATGATGCACAGCGACCTTGGACAACGGCAAGAGTCTATCTTCATTTTGGAAAAGTGGTGCGGGTGGAGGGACTTGAACCCCCACGCCTCGCGGCGCTAGAACCTA
>JBELFK010000182.1:0-4777 GCA_042092935.1 Paracoccaceae bacterium
CAAAGATGCTTTGCCTATTGCCGCAAACATGGCCGCACGTTGGTTCTGGATACATCGCGTTCGGGATTGAGGGATGACTTTTTCCGCTATTTCGACGTCGTCGGAACTTCGGTCGCGGTCATGTCTTGGCATGCATTTGCGAAATCCAACAGCGTGCCTGGCCTGACGGCGCACCCCGCAGAGGTCCGCGAACGCTTGGACAGCTATCAAACAACACTGGGCGATGGCGGCGTATACTTTGACGTCGAAACGTCGGTCGGCTTGTCGTTTGATTTCGCTAAACCGCACCCAGAGACATTGCTGCTTCACGAAGCCTGCGGGGGTGGCATAAACTCGATCTGGTTGCTCAAATACCTGCAACCGACAAAGTTCCTAAGCGATCAATTGGCCCATCGGCTTGGCGATCTTCCGGCCTCATATGTCGCGGTTCACATCCGAAACACTGACCTTGAGACCGATCACAAGAAGCTGCTCTGGGAGCTTGAGTATGTGCTAACGGGGCGAAATGTCCTTTATTGCACGGATAGCGGAACGCTTCAGGCTGAGTTGCAGAACCAGCCCGCAAAGGGTTCCAGGCCCTATTTTCTCACCGCGCTCGATCACTCCTCTAGCGCCCGATTGCACGAAGAATCGACCACAAGCATTGACAGCAACATCGATATGCTTGCTGATTTATTTGCGCTTGCGCGATCAAGGACGCTCTATTTCACCTTCACCAAGGCGGGATATATCTCGGGGTTCTCGGGCTTGGCCTATGCTTTGCATTGTTCACGGCTTCGCAAGAGGATTACGCCGGTAAACACAGAGAATGATCGAATGCCCGTTGAGAAATCTGTCAAAACCGGAGCGTTTCGGTATCTCAAAGCCCAAGCGGTCATCATTGTCGCGAAACTCGCATATCGCGTGATGATGACAGTGCATGAGTTGTGGCCGTCGCGTTAATTTGCGGCCAATTTCTTGACATGACGTTACATCCGGCTGTTCCTTGACTTTAATTCGGTCAGAGGCGTAACCATTTATAGACCGAGGCGTTCAGTTGTTCCTGCCTCGAATTCGGCCCGATACCTGCTTGGAAAGGGAGTTTTATGTTCCAGTCCCCCTCACTTCGTCCATTGGTCGCTGCCATCGCGATTGCGGTCACTCCAATGTCCGCGTTTGCACAATCCGCCGAGGATATTCTACGTTCGGCCTTCGACAACTGGCGCGCCGACAGTTCGCATGCGGTCACGACGATGACGGTACAGCGGTCAAATGGCACGCGCGAATTGACGATGGAAAGCTGGACCGAGGGTGAAACGAAAGCGCTGGTACGTTTTACCGCGCCTGCTCGGGATGCCGGAAATGCAACGCTTCAATTGGGCAATGCCACCTATGTGTTTAATCCCAAGCTCAATCAGGTCATCAAGCTGCCTTCGAGCGCGATGTCACAAAGCTGGATGGGATCTGATTTCTCTTACGAGGATCTTAGCCGCTCTGAGCGCGTGATTGGGGACTACGAGCACACTTTGCTGGAAACCCGCAACGAAGACGGGCGCAAGGTTTACGTCATTGAATCGGTGCCCAAAAGGGGTGTCCCGGTTGTTTGGGGCAAGCAGATCCTTTCGGTTCGGGATGACGGCGTGTTGCGATCGGTGGAATATTATGACCAGGTCGGAAAGCGTGTGCGCGTGATGAGCGCCGACAAGATCGGTACACTCGACGGTCGCCCTTATCCGATTGAGATGACGATGCGGGTTGACGACAAGCCAGGCGAATTCACCCGTGTGACGACAGTTTCGAGCGAGTTCAACATCGATCTGCCAGGCTATCTGTTTACAAAGTCCAATCTTCAAAACCCGCGGGATTAAATCATGGTTGTTTCCCTTGCATGGCGGAACATCTGGCGTCAGCCAGCGCGAACGTGGCTTAGCCTGATCGGCATGGCATTTACGTCAATGCTTTTGGTGTTCGTGCTGTCTTTCCAATTGGGCAGCTATGACACGATGAAAGCGTCGATGCTGCAAATCAGTGACGGTTTTGGCCAATTCCAGCCGATTGGATACAAAGACGATCCTGAAATGGGCAAATTGATCCCGGACCCTGAGGCGCTGATCGCTGACATTCGTGCGGTCGATGGTATCTCGGGCGTTACAGCGCGCGGCAACGGTTTTGGCTTGCTTGCCAATGACGAACGCACGTTTGCCGCCGCCGTCATGGGCATTGATCCGGATAACGAAGGACAGGTCACAACACTCACCGGTAAAGTCACAACGGGCCGGACACTGGTTGCCGAGGATACCAATGCGATTGTTCTGGGCGACGGTCTGGCACGAAACCTCAAGGTTGGACTTGGGGATCCGGTGACCTTGCTGGGGTCGGGAACCGATGGATCGGTTGCGGCGGATGTTCTGACGATTGTTGGCATCTTCAAGTCCGGTGTGCCCGAACTGGACCGCCAGATTGCTCAGATCCCGCTGGAACGATTTAAAGAGACCTTCCTGATGGAAGGGGCCGCCCATATCGTGCTGGTGCGTAGTCTTGAATTGCCAGCGGTCGAAGACGCGGAACAAGAGCTTGTGGCAATCGCGGACAAATATGGGCTGACCTATTTGAACTGGCAGGAATTGCGGCCCGAAGTGCAGCAAATGATTAATATCGACTTTTCGACCGCCGTGATGATGTATGCGACGTTGATCGTCGTCGTGGTCTTCATCATTCTCAACACGCTCTACATGTCTGTGCTTGAACGCACCCGCGAGTTTGGCGTGCTTATGGCGGTTGGCATGAAGCCTCATCAAATTGGCCGGATGGTCTGGATGGAGATGATCTTTCTGACGGCGGTGGGCGCGGGCATCGGCATTCTGCTTGGTATGATCCTGACCGGCGTTTTTGAGAACATCGGAATCGCGATTGAGATGGAAGGCACCGAGGAAATTTACGCGCAATGGGGACTGCCCTCGCGGTTTTATCCCGAAATGACAGTCGGACGCGTGTTGGCCGGGCCAGGAGCAATGTTTGGCCTGATCGCGCTGCTTGGGATCATTCCCTATCGCCGCGTGATGAGCCTAAAACCAGTAAAGGCGATGGCAGGATGATGGGTGCATTTGGAACTCTGGCGCCCTTGGCTTGGCGCAATGTCTGGCGCAATCCACGCCGCACAGTGATTACGCTCATTGTTGTTAGCGTCGGGCTGTGGTCGATCCTGTTCTTTAACGCGCTCTTGAACGGGTGGATTCAGTCGTCAAAGGACGCCGCGTTGAAACTGTTGACGCAGGACGGTCAAATCCATGCCGTCGGGTTTATGGATGACCCGAACGTTGAGCTTTTGATGAAGCCCCCGTCCGGTGCCTTGCTTGACGCCTTGAACGGCGACGTCATTGAAGATTGGAGCATGCGCATTTCGGTTCCCGGTGTCGTGCAATCCGAATATAAAACGCTTCCAGTGACGTTCATGGGTGTTGACCCAAAGGTCGAGCAGCGCATTTCGACGATTCCGGGCGATGTTGATCGTGGCAGATACCTTGAAAGCGTTGACGACGATGGGATCATCCTTGGCAAACACCTTGTTGAGCGTCTGAAAACGGATCTTGGCCGGCGGGTCATTATCATGTCGCAAAACGTTGACGGCACGATGTCAGAATGGAGCTTTGATGTCGTTGGCGTTTTTGATTCCGATCAGGGCATTGAGGATTTTTACATTTTCACCGGCCTGAATACCTCGCGGGAATTCTTGGGCTTGCAGGATGAAATTTCGCAGGTTGTCGTCACGCTGCCGGATTACGCCGAGCTAAACCCAAGCATAGACGTGCTAAAAGAGGCCGCGCCAGATCTGGATGTGCGCAGTTGGAAAGAGCTGAACCTCTTTCTTGCGATGACGGATGATTTCATGGGCGTTTATATCTTTGTCTGGTTGGGCATTGTTTTTTCTATGATGGCGATTGGCATCGTGAACACCCAGCTCATGGCGGTTTTTGAACGCACGCAGGAATTTGGATTGTTGCGCGCGCTGGGGATGAAACCGCGTCGTGTCTTGCTGATGGTGTCGATTGAAAGTGCGCTTTTGATCGGGGTGGGTGTGATTGTCGGCATCTTGCTGGCCATTTTGTCAATCTGGGCCTTGCAAGACGGTATTGATCTGACAGCCTATGCCCGCGCCATGGAAATGGTTCAGGCGGGGTCGATCATTTACGTCGATTATCATCCGGACGGTATCGTCCGCTTTTCGCTGATTATTTGGCTATTGGGTATTTTTGTTGCCTTGTGGCCCGCGCGCCGGGCTTCAAAATGCAGCCCACAAGAAGCCATGCGCCGAGATACCTAAGAGGGACGAAGAAATGGATTCGATTGTAACCTGCCGAGGTGTGACCAAGACTTTTGGAACAGGTGAACTTGCTGTCAACGCGCTGAGCCAAGTTGATCTGGACATCCTGCAAGGGGATTTCGCAACGCTTGCTGGTCCTTCGGGTTCTGGCAAAACAACCCTGCTGAACATGGTCGGTGCACTGGATCACCCAACCAGCGGAGACGTCACGGTTGACGGTCAAAGCCTGGGTGCGTTGAAGCAGTCACAACTGTCTGATCTTCGGTTGCACAAGATCGGCTTCGTGTTTCAAAGCTACAACCTGATCCCCGTTATGTCGGCCGCTGAAAACATCGAGTTTGTCCTCGAGCTTCAGGGAATCGCCAAATCCGACCGTCGTCAAAAATCTTTAGAGGCGTTGCGCGATGTCGGGCTTGAAGGGCTTGAGCATCGTCGTCCGGCCGCCATGTCGGGCGGGCAGCAGCAGAGGGTTGCCGT
>JBELFK010000183.1:0-4731 GCA_042092935.1 Paracoccaceae bacterium
CAGAGGGGCATGCATTCTCAGTGCCCGAGGTGCTGTTCGCCAAGATCACCGACGAACAGCGTGAAGACTGGCAGGAACGCTTCGCGGGGGTGCGGGGAGCTTGAACCGATCTCGTCAATCAATTTTCATTGTCTTTGATGCATTTTTTTTGGGGTGGATCAGTTTAAACAATAGATTGACGAATGCCTTCCCCCAATCATTCGCACGCAAGAAATCCTCAAGCGGTATCTTGTATTGCGCCAACTGGTCCTCAGCGACTCGTTCAAATGTAAGAAAGACAATTACGTCTAATTGATCGCTATCTAGACCAATACATCGCGAGTGCGCGACATGATCCCTTAGTTTCGAATGAGTCTCATACTTTTTCTTGATTTTTTTCAATTTGTTAGCGGCATTCTTCCCATCTGGCAAAGACTGTAGAGCTTTGATGACTTCAAAAAGTTTTTGCGAACCGCGCATCTTTCTGATTTCGTCAGCCGCGTCGTACCAAGGTATATCTCTAACATTAGCTAATAACATACTAAGGCAACCATCAATCGTCGCCCAAGTAAGGACCAAATCGAGCATCGCGTCTCGATGTCTTTGAGAAAGTTCAAGGTGTTCCATAACTTAGACTCAAACACCGCAAATAAAATTGGTCCAGCAGTTTTCGAACAGCAAACATCGACGCCCCGCCCAGAGCGTTCTCTGGCAGGATACGTGCATTCAGGGTTTGTTAGGAACCATTGAAAAATGACGGGCCCGTCATACGGGTCTAACCAGTTTCAGGGTTAACCCCTTTACCTAAAGCGTTTCGCCATATTGTTAAGTTACAATAATGTGGCGAAACGCACGGTACCTATTGAAGCTGTGGGCGTTTCGAAATCAACTTGATGCTCAAGTTTATCCCGAAACGCTTTAGCTCGCATTTACGGTGGTCTGGTGGTCTAGTGGCTTTCGCTTTCGACCTATAGCCCATGTGTGACGTCGCGAGTGAACCTGCGGGCAAAGGGTTAACACGGGCTTAGGGTGTCGTGCGGCGGAGGTGTTGCAGGGTGGTGTCGGGGCTGTGCCTACCCCGGAATCCTCACGCCGGAACGATCACGCCGGGGTTCATGATGCCGTTCGGGTCCAGCGTCTTTTTCAGGTCGGCCATCAAGGCAAGCGCCACGGGATCCTTGTAGCGCGGCAGGTCGGGGGTTTTCAGACGTCCGACGCCATGCTCGGCGCTGACCGAGCCGTCATACCCGTGCACAAGATCATGGATGCTGCGCGAAATGGCGGCGCGCTGATCGGCATAGGCGTCCTTGGTTTTGCCATCGGCGGGAAACACGTTGAAATGCAGGTTGCCATCGCCGAGGTGACCAAAGCAATTGACCCGCATGTCGCCGAGGTCGGTAAGCGCCTGTGTGGCGGTCTCGATGAACGCGGGCAAGGCACTGAGCGGCAGCGAAACATCGTGGCTGGCGATGGCCCCGATGGTGCGATTGGCGTCGGGGATCGTCTCGCGCACGGCCCACAGGGCGTCACGTTGCCCGATGGACGAGGCGATCACGCCATCGCTGACAAGCTCTGCCTCATAGGCGGCGCTGAAGATCGTTTCGATCAGGGACTGCGCGTCCTGGTCGCCTGACAGCCCGAGATCGATCAGCACCGACCATTCGGGGGCTTGTGCAAAGGGAAGCGTCACCTGCGGCATGGTCTGGGCGAGAAACCGGTGGCCGTTGGCGTGGATCAGTTCGAACGCCGAGATCGCCTCGCCTGCCACATCCCGCGCCAGGGCGAGAAGACGCAGTGCTTCGGACGGGCCTTTGACAGCGAGCATGGCGGTGCCGAACTGGCTGGGACGTGGGAACAGTTTGAGGCTGGCGGCGGTAATCACGCCGAGCGAGCCTTCCGAGCCGATAAACAGGTTCTTCAAATCGTAACCGGTGTTGTCTTTACGCAACCGGCTGAGACCGTTCCAAATGCGCCCGTCGGGCAGAACGACCTCAAGCCCCAGACAGAGGTCTCGGGTGTTGCCATAGCGCAGCACGTTGACGCCGCCGGCGTTGGTGGCAAGGTTGCCGCCGATCTGGGCGGTGCCGCTGGCGGCGATGGACAGAGGGAACAGGCGGTCCTCGGTCTCGGCGGCGAGGTGAAGATCGTGCAGGATCGCGCCGGCTTCAACGATCAGGACGTTCTCAATCGGATCGACCGTGCGTATGGCGTTCATGCGTTCCAGCGACAGCACCACTGCGTCTGGCCCCTCGGGGGCAATCTGGCCGCACACAAGGCCGGTGCCGCCGCCATAGGGCACCACGGGCACGCGGGCCTCATTGGCCATGCGCAGGACGGTCGCGACCTCATCCGTGTTGCGTGGCAGGGCAATGCACCCTGCCCGACCATGCCATTTGCCGCGGAGTTCTTGCAGGTAGCGATCCTCAACCGGCCGGATGGTGTCGGCGGGCAGGTTTTCCGCTAAGGTTTGAACAAAGTCAGGACTGGCTGCATTGAGGCCCATCTTACATCGCCATGCTGCGCCCGCGTCGGTCGCTGCGCAGGCTTGAGTAAATCACGTGGTTGCGCCAGCGTCCGTTGATTTGCAGATAGCTTTGCGCCACGCCTTCGTATTTGAAACCGGTCTTTTCCAATACCCCGCGCGAGGCCTCGTTTTCCGGCAGGCAGGCCGCCTGAATGCGGCTGAGGTCCATGACGTTGAAGGCATAATGTGCGACGGCAACGATGGCCTCTTTCATATACCCGTGGCGGGCATTCGGCGCACCGATCCAATACCCCAGCGTGCCCGATTGCGACGGCCCGCGCACAACATTGTCGAGCGTGATTGCCCCAAGCAGCGCATTGTCTTCACGGCGAAACATGAACAGCGGTGCCCCATTGCCCGACGCCACCGAGCGCTGCGCCCAATGCACGCGGTTGGTGAAGCTCTTACGGGTCAGGTGATCCTCGGCCCAGGTCGGCTCCCACGGGGTTAGGAAATCGCGGCTGGTCTGGCGCAGAGAGGTCCAGGCGACATAGTCCGAATGCGCAGGAAGCCGCAGCGTCATACGCTCGGTTTCGATCCGGACTTTGCGCTTGGTAAAGATCATCAGGCCACCAGTCGTCTCTGGAGGGTTTGCAAATCCGGCGCTTTGGAAATCGGTCCATAGAGCGCCAAGGCCGACTTGGCGCCGTTTGCCAATGTCTCGCCAAAACGGCGCACGTCGGCGGTGCCGACGGCATCGACCCGTTCGATGGTCTCGGACAGGTCGGGAATGCGGCCCCAGATTTGCATCATGCGGGCGTGACGTTCGGCGCGCGACGAGGGGCTTTCCAACCCCATCAGCAAACCTGCCTTCATCTGCGCACGGGCGCGTTTCACTTCGGTTTCCGACATGTCTTCTGCGGCGCGCTTCATCTCGTCCATACACACGAGCGCAAGTTCCTCGATCTGCTCGGCTGAGGTGCCCGCGTAGAGCATCGTCATGCCGGTGTCGGAATAGGCCCCCGCTTGGGCAAAGATCGTGTAGCACATGCCGCGCTTTTCGCGGATTTCCTGAAACAGTCGTGACGACATGCCCCCGCCCATGGCCGTGCCGTAAATCTGCGCGGTATAAATGTCGGGGTCGCGGTAATTCGGGCTGTCAAAACCCATCGTAAAGTGGACCTGCTCAAGATCTTTTTGGACGATTTTTTGGCCGCCCCGAAACAGCGATGGCACCGCCTGAATGACGGGCCTGCGTGCGAGGCCGCCAAACTTTTCCTCGGCTTCTTTGACAAGCTGGTCGTGGTCCACCGCGCCCGCCGCCGAGAGGATCATTTGCTCGGGGCCGTAATGTTCGCCGACAAACCGCAGCAGATCTTCGCGGCTGAAATTGCTGACCCGTTCCGTGGGCCCCAAGATGGTGCGACCGATGGGTTGATCGGGATAAGCCTCTTCCTGAAGCCAGTCGAAAATGATGTCGTCGGGCGTGTCGGCGGCTTGGCCGATCTCTTGCAGGATCACGCCGCGCTCGACCTCGATCTCGCGCGGTTCGAACACCGGATTCATCAGGATGTCGGAAATCACGTCCAACGCAAGCGAGGTATCTTCGCGCAATACGCGGGTATAATAGGCGGTCACCTCGCGCGAGGTATAGGCGTTGATGAACCCGCCCACATCTTCGATGGCCTCGGCGATTTGCAGGGCCGAACGGGTTTTGGTGCCCTTGAACGCCATATGTTCAAGAAAATGGGCGATGCCGTTTTGCTCGGAGCGTTCATTACGTCCACCGGCGAGAACCCAGATGCCCAAGGCCGCGCTTTCGAGGCCGGGCATGTGTTCTGTTACGACGCGAAGGCCGTTCGATAATGTGTGTGTTTGTACGCTCAACGCGTGATCCGATCTCTAACTAAAGCCTTAAGCGCTGAGAGGTCGTTATTGACCCGCGTCACGCGCTCTGATCGTTCATATAGATCGGCCATTCTGTTGGGAAGTCCCGGACGGTATCCTGTTGCGGCCTCAACCGCGTCGGGGAATTTCGCCGGATGCGCCGTGGCCAGCGTAATCATCGGGGTGACCCCGGTTTGATGCTGGTCGCCAACCCGAACACCGATGGCCGAATGCGGGCAGAGGATTTCGCCGGTGCGTGCCTGCATCTCGGTAATGGTCGCGCTGGTTTCTGCTTCGGACACGCGGCCTGAATCGAAATGCTCGCTCAGTGCCTGAAGCGCCCCTTGCGAGACGCGAAAGCCACCCTGTTTCAATTCGTCCATCAATTGCCCAACCGCATT
>JBELFK010000184.1:0-4626 GCA_042092935.1 Paracoccaceae bacterium
GATCTCTTACGGCACGCCGTTGGCGGATGCGTCGCGGGGATGCCCCCCTCGACCTTGATATTTGTCCCACACGGTGTCAGCTATAATCGGATGGTTCCAGGTGCCCATGCGCCGACCGGCGCAGGCTGGGCATACGAAAACCGAACCGCCGCCATTCGCATTCCAGGCGGATCGCATAAGGCACGGCGGATCGAACATCGCGTCGCTTGCGGCGACATCAACCCCTATCTTGTGCTCGCCGCGATCCTCGGGGCCGCGCTTGTCGGGATCGAAGATGAAATGGACCCGGGGCAGCCATTAGAAGGCAACGCTTATGAGCAAGATTTGCCTCAGTTGGCCGACAGTTGGGAAGCTGCGATCCAGTGGTTTGAAGATAGCCCCCTCATCCGAAAGATTTTCCCAGATCTTTTGATTGAGAATCTATGCAATACCAAGCGGCAAGAATTGGCACATCTGGCGGATGTGCCCGACACAGAATTGTGGAAGATTTATCTCGAGTCCGTATAGGCCGGATCTTCCCTGAAAAACTTGATCTAAAGGTGATCTATGAAAATCGGTATCCTCGTCGCTGGTCATGTGGCAGATGAATTGGTTCAAAAGACCGGCGAATTTGATTTTATGTTCCAAAGGCTCCTCGCGGGAAATGGCTATGAATTTGAAGCATGGTTCGTTGTCGACGGCCAGTTTCCAGACAGCCCTGACGAAGCAGACGGTTGGCTGATTACTGGTTCAAAGCACGGCGCATATGAGGATCTACCTTGGATACCTCGGCTTGAGACCTTCATCCGTGACATACGTGCTGCTGATCGCCCGTTGGTTGGGATATGCTTTGGGCATCAGATCATTGCGCAGGCTCTGGGTGGAACAGTCAAGAAATCGGACAAGGGATGGGCTGTGGGGCATCAAACTTATTCCTATGGCGATACGACGATTGGCGCGAACGCATGGCACCAAGACCAAGTGGTTGCCCTGCCCGAGGGCGCCGACGTCATCGCTGGCAATGACTTTTGCGAGTACGCAGCGCTCAGCTACGGTGACAGAATTCTGACGATGCAGCCTCATCCTGAGTTCACGGATGAGTTTGTCGAGGGAATGCTGCGCGAGCGCGCCCCGGGCGTTGTGCCCGATGATCTGATCGAAAAGGCATTGGCCAATAAGGACGCCGTCGTTGCGACCAAAACAATGATCGAGATGATTACCAACACTTTCGCGAAGGCGACCGAGATATGAGTGACTGGAAAAACAACTTACCCGAAGCGGCAAAGACCTATCTCGATGGAAAACGTCTCGATGAAGTGGAATGCATCATTGCAGATTTGCCGGGAATTGCTCGGGGCAAGGCGGTTCCGGCCAAGAAATTCGAACGACAGGATTACTTTCACCTGCCGGACTCGATCTTTTATCAGACCATCACCGGTGGCTGGGGCGAAGCGGCAGGCGACGATGGGTTCATTGAAAAGGACATGATCCTAAAGCCGGACATGACCACCATCACAGCCGCCCCATGGACAGCCGACTGGACATTGCAGGTCATTCACGACGCCTATGACCTTCACGACAATCCGATCGAATATGCACCGAGAAACGTCCTGAAACGTGTCGTTGACCTGTACCACAAAGAGGGTTGGGAACCGATCGTCGCACCGGAAATGGAGTTCTTTCTGGTCGCACGCAACATTGATCCAGCGGTCGAGATCAAACCGATGATGGGGCGCTCTGGACGGCCCGCAGCCGCGCGTCAGGCCTATTCGATGACCGCGGTTGACGAATTCGGTCCAGTGATTGACGACATCTACGACTTCGCCGAAGCCCAAGGCTTTGAGATCGACGGCATCACCCAAGAGGGCGGCGCGGGGCAGCTTGAAATCAACTTGTTGCACGGCGATCCGATCAAGCTCGCGGACGAGGTTTTCTATTTCAAACGTCTCATACGCGAGGCCGCGCTTCGCCACGATTGTTTTGCCACCTTCATGGCCAAGCCCATTGCACAGGAACCTGGAAGTGCGATGCACATCCATCACTCAGTTGTGGATCAGGAGACCGGTCAGAACATTTTCTCGGGTCCACAAGGGGGTGATACAGACGCGTTTTTCCACTTTATTGGCGGCCTGCAAACCTATCTACCGGCGGCGATTGCCGTCATGGCGCCCTATGTGAATTCCTATCGCCGATATGTGAAAGACCACGCTGCGCCGATCAATTTGGCGTGGGGTCGCGACAATCGAACAACCGGCATTCGCATTCCCATTTCGGGACCATCCGCGCGACGCGTTGAAAATCGGATCGCTGGCATGGATTGCAATCCCTATCTGGGCATCGCTGCGTCGCTTGCTTGCGGTTACCTCGGGATGAAAAACGCGATCCGGCCTGCATCTCAGTTCAAGGGCGATGCTTATGAAGGCGAAGGCGATGTGCCCCGCGTGCTCGGCGAAGCACTTGAGTTGTTTGATGCCTCTGAGGCGTTGCACGAGGTGCTGGGGCCTGAGTTTGCGCGTGTTTATTCCATCGTCAAACGGGCCGAGTATGACGAGTTCCTTCAAGTTATCAGCCCATGGGAACGCGAGCATTTGCTGCTGAACGTGTGACGCATGAACTTGTTGCATGTGAACGATCAAGACGGCACCTATCCTGACAGTTGGTACGCCGCCACGACCGAATTCCTGCCAGAGCAACGAGCGCTCAAGGGTGACGTGCGGGCTGACGTTTGCATTGTGGGGGCGGGCTACACCGGTCTGTCCGCCGCGCTTCATCTGGCAGAGATGGGCCAAAAGGTGGTTGTCTTAGAAGCTCAACGCGTCGGTTTTGGGGCCTCGGGTCGAAACGGAGGACAGCTTGGCAGCGGCCAACGCAATGACCAACACGCGCTTGAGCGGACATTGGGGTTCGACAAGGCCAAAATGCTTTGGGACTTGGCCGAAGATGCAAAGGCGCTGGTCAAGGGGTTGATCGACAAGCACGAAATCGATTGCCACTTGAAACCGGGCGTTGCGCATCTTGGACTCAACACGCGCGAGATGTCGGACCTTCATGACGAGGCCGACCATTTGACGCAGCGCTACGGCTACGCGCATCTAACGACTTTGGACAAGGATCAGGGGCATGATCTCTGCCGTTCACCCGCATATCACGGAGGCTACCTCGACACGGGGGCGGCACATCTTCACCCACTGCGATTTGCGATTGGTCTTGCCAAGGCGACCTTATCGGCGGGCGGCGTGATCCACGAACAAAGTGAAGTTATCCGTATCGATCGTGGCGCCAAGCCCGTCGTCCATACCGCCAGCGGCAGCGTGACCTGCGACCACGTCGTTCTGGCTGCGAATGGCTACCTTGGGGGTTTAGTGCCGGAAGTGGCGCGGCGGGTCATGCCGATCAACAACTACATCGCAGCAACCGAACCTCTCGGGGATTTGGCGGATGAGGTCTTGTCTAAAGACGTCGCTGTCGCAGATACCAAATTTGTCATCAATTACTTCCGCCTGTCACATGACCGCCGGATGTTGTTTGGGGGAACCGAAAGCTACGCTTACCGCTTTCCAAAAGACATCGCTGGAAACGTGCGCAAACCAATGGCGCAGATATTTCCACAGCTTGCAGACAGCAAAATTGACTATGCGTGGGGCGGGACGCTTGGGATTACGATGCGTCGGATGCCTTATCTTGCCCGAGTCGAGCCGAATATCTTCAACGCTTCGGGCTATTCCGGCCACGGAGTCGGGTCCGCGACGCACGCCGGACAATTGGTCGCGATGGCAATCAACGGACAAGCCGAAGGGTTCGACCTTCAAGGCTCGGTTCCTATCGCGCCATTTCCAGGGGGAATGGGGTTTCGCTACCCTCTTTTGGTGCTCGGGATGACTTGGTTTGCGTTGCGAGATCGCCTCGGTTTTTAGGAAAACGGAATCAAGCACTTTCGGAAATTCGAAAATGAATTTATCTATTTTCTGAAATCTTCTTTCAGGAAAGCCGAATAGATGACACTTGCCCCGAATTGTTATGATGCGGAATCGATCCCCGAAGCTGCACGTGCCGAGATCGATCGACTGTTAAGCTCGGGCGATTTGTTCAGATATACAAGCGACGAGGATTCGCCCGTCGCACTGCTAGAGGCAGAGTTTGCGGACTTCATTGGCTGCAAATACGCCCTTTGCGTTTCAAGCTGCTCGGCGGCCTTGTTTTTGTCGCTGAAATCCCTAGGCTTGCCGCGCGACGCTAAGGTCTTGATACCGGCCTTTACCTTTGCCGCAGTGCCGTCATCGGTTATTCATGCGGATTGCCACCCGGTTTTATGTGAAGTCGGTGAAAACTATCGCGTGAACCTGAGCGACTTTGAAAACAAGCTCAACGAGTTCGACATTCAGGCCGTTCTCATCAGTCACATGCGGGGTCACACCTCGGATATGGATGCGATCATGACGCTCTGCCAAGACAAGGGCATTCCAGTTGTTGAAGACGCGGCCCATTCTCTTGGGACGACATGGCACGGAAAAAAGATTGGCACGATTGGCAAGATCGGCTGTTTCTCGTTTCAAAGCTACAAACTGGTCAACGCCGGCGAAGGCGGTGTCATGGTCACAGATGACGCCGACAGAAGCGCGCGCGTCACCAAAGCGCCGCCATACGCGA
>JBELFK010000185.1:0-4602 GCA_042092935.1 Paracoccaceae bacterium
GAAACAAACCAAACCGCCCGCATATCTCTTCAGATATCAATCATGTCAAACAGCAACGCAGACCGTCAGAAGACAAAATCAAACCAGTGCGCCCTTGTCTTGTTCGGCGCGCCGCCTTGAACTTCTTAGTGTTTGCTACCGAGCGTAGCGTGTTTCGCTGTGCCGGTAGAGGGGTATCTAGAGTTACTGATTGCGAGTCGCAAGCGCTTTTTTCGCGCTTGGATGCATTTTTTTGATTTTTCTTATTTTGGGTGTGTTTTCATGGCTTTAGAACGGAATCTATTCAAATCACCGACAATTTGCGCAAGATTATTGCCGCGATGCGGCACGGCCAAATGGGTGGGCAGGACGCGGCGATAAATTGGTCGCCATCCTTACCCAACGGAACCCCTACGCGGTCCGCAATCGCGGCAGGTGCTTGATCCGTAACATCAGCAGCCCCCCGATGACCCCAAGATAAACCAGCGGTTCAATCTGAAAGCCTTTGACGATCATGACGTAATGAATCGCCCCGAGAATGGCCACGCCATAGGTCAGTTTATGGATCGTGCGCCATAGCCGACCCAGTTTTCGCACCGACCAGTTGTTCGATGTCACTCCGAGCGGCAGCATCAGAACAAAAGCCAACATTCCGATGGTGATATAGGGACGCTTGAGAATATCCGCCCAGATCCGCTCTAGCGATTGAACGTCGAGCAACAGCCAGACCAGCAAATGCACCAGAACAAGGAAGAACGCCGACACGCCAATTGCCCGCCGATGCTTCATCAGGTTGACGCCCAAATGCTTGCGCAGTGGCGTTACGGCCAGTCCCAGCGTAACCACTTGCAACGCTGTCAGGCCCAACTCACGCTCAATCGCGTTGATCGGTTCCGGCCCCAGCCCGCCGGTCATTCCGAGATAAAAACGCCAAACCACGTAGAGCGTGGCGGCAATGTAGATCGTCCATGACGGGATACGTCTCAGGGTGGCATTCAATTGGTCGCGCAAGGTGAACCTCATTCAATTTGTTTGACCTTATATAGAAACTCCGTGTTGAAATCTCAAAACACGTGCTTTCACGAGATTGCCGGAATTGTTTCAATCTGAATTGGCCCAACGCGGCAGATGAACCGCCGCGATCAGTCCCAATTCCACACCTGACAAAAAAAGCCGCGCAGATGACATCCTGCGCGACTTTCGTGCCTTGGGTCAAAGACCCTTTAAGACCGTGTTGTGAAATACCCTAGTAGAAGCGTTTCAAATCCATACCTTGGTAAAGCGAGGCGACTTCGTCTTCGTATCCGTTGAACATCAAGGTAGGGATTTTCTTGGAGAAAAGGCCTCCGCCGATCCGTCGTTCGGCGGCTTGGGACCAACGCGGATGATCGACCTCGGGGTTCACGTTGCTATAGAACCCAAATTCGTTTGGCTGAGCCTTGTTCCAGCTTGTCGGCGGCTCTTTGTCTGTCAATGTAATGCGCACAATCGACTTGATCGACTTAAAGCCATATTTCCACGGCACCACGAGGCGCATCGGAGCACCGTTCTGTTTGGGGATTTCGCGCCCGTATATTCCGGTTGCCATGATTGTCAGCGGATGCATCGCCTCATCAAGGCGCAGCCCCTCGACGTAAGGCCAATCCAAAACACGCGAACGAAGACCGGGCATTTCGGACGGGCGGTTCAATGTTTCGAAGGCCACATATTTGGCTTCGCTTTTAACGCCAACGAGGGACAGCAGATCTGCCAGTTCAAACCCGTTCCAAGGCACGACCATCGACCACGCCTCAACACAACGGAGACGGTAAATCCGCTCTTCAATCGTCATTTGGCTTAGGATGTCGTTGAAATCATAGTCGCCCGGGTTGTCGACCATTCCGTCAATGCGCACACTCCACGGACTTGTGGTCAAACGATGGGCGTTGGCCGCCGGATCACCTTTGCCGGTCCCGAATTCATAATAGTTGTTGTAGTTGGTGATATCTTCCCACGAATTCGGTGCGGGGGTTTCGACGGCGGCTGGTGCAATGGTGGGAATGACACTTGCGGCGGCCATTCCAGCCAACAATGCGCGACGGTTCAAAAACACTTTTTCCGGTGTAACTTCTGCGTCCGGCAGATTGTTGTTCCAGCGATAGGCCATGCGGCGCTCCTTTTTGTATCCTGCCAGAGATGTAGCCCCGAAGCGTCTCGCGATCAAACCAACGAACCTTCACGTTCACGTGGCAGATTTGAAATGTTTAAGGACGCTGCATCGCCAGTCGGCATCGACGGAAGATCGCCTGAACATGGGCTTTCGTCAGAATCCTATTCCCCTTGTTCGAAGATTGCCCTTTAGTATGCGAAACAATTTCGGAGCCGACATGTCCCATAACATCGCACTTGTAACCGGCGCAGCCCGTGGGATCGGGCTTGAAACCACCAAGCAGTTTCTGGCCGAGGGTCGACACGTGGTCATGGTGGACCGCGACCACGACGTATTGCATCGCGAAGCCGAAGGCTTGGACAACGTGACCGCCCTGGCTTGCGACGTGTCGCAAGAGGATCAGGTGACCAACCTTGCCGCAAAGGTCGCCCTGTTCGGTCCAATTTCCGCGCTTGTCAACAATGCCGGCGTCGCGGATTTCGGCCCGATCGAGCAAACAGATTTTCAGCGGTGGCGCAGGGTGATGGAAACCAACCTTGATGGGGTGTTCCTGATGTCGCAGGCCTTTACGCCGATGCTAAAGGAAACCAAGGGCGCCATCGTCAACATCGCTTCGATCAGCGGCCTGCGCGCATCAACGTTGCGGGTCGCCTACGGCACCTCGAAGGCGGCCGTTATTCATCTGACGCTCCAACAAGCTGTCGAACTGGGGGAACATGGCATTCGCGCGAATTGCGTCGCCCCGGGGCCGGTGCGCACCAAGCTGGCGATGGCCGTTCACACACAGGACATCATCGATGCCTACCACGACGCAATCCCATTGAACCGCTACGGGTCCGAGGCCGAAATTGCCAATATCATCACCTTCCTGTGCTCGGACAAAGCCAGCTACGTGACCGGCCAGCTCATTGCCTCGGACGGCGGATTTGAGGCAACAGGCATTGGGCTGCCGTCGTTGAGGACCCAATCCTCATGAAAACCGGCTGGGATGCGCGGTTTGAGCGCGAAGACTACTTGTTTGGAACATCGCCCGCGGCGTTTTTGGCGGCGAACGAGGGTCTCTTAATGGCCAATGCTGGCAAGTCGGCGCTGGCGATTGCCGACGGCGAGGGGCGCAATTCGGTTTTCATGGCCCAATGTGGTCTCGACGTTACGTCGATGGACAGCAGCCGTGTTGGACTGGACAAAGCGCAGGCGCTGGCATCAAAGACAAAGGTGGATGTTTCATTTCAGCTCGCCGATCTAAAGACGTGGGTGTGGGCGGAAAACTCCTACGATCTCGTTGTCGCGATTTTCATTCAGTTCGCAGACCCTGATTTTCGCGCCGAGATCTTTGAAGGCATGAAAAAGACTGTGAAACCGGGTGGCGTTATCCTGCTCCACGGCTACACGCCGAAGCAAATCGACTATGGCACCGGCGGACCCGGCGTGGCAGAGCACCTCTATACCGAGGCGATGTTGCAGACTGCTTTTGCTGACTTTGAGATAGAGACCCTCTCGGCCTACGACCGTGTCATTGATGAGGGCGTTGGTCACGCGGGAAAATCGGCGTTGATTGATCTAATCGCCCGCAGACCATTGGCGTGACGCGCGAAGGGCAATTCCTGCTTGGCCCGAGGGACCACCCTACAAATTAGCGTTCAAAGTTGGATTTCGACCCGCCCCTTAGCCGCCTGCGGTTCGGGGTCGAATGTCGCGTCGGATCTGTTCGCCGATGGCATGGCGTGCGCGCTCAAGGTCGTGCTCAAGCTGCAAATGCACCCAGAAATCCGCCGCTGTTGAAAAGAAGCGGGCCAGACGCAGGGACATCTCGACCTCAACTTTTGACTCGCCGGACATGACTCCATCCAACGTGCCCTCCATCACGCCGATTCGCTGGGCGAGATCGCTCTTGGTTATCCCAAGCGGCCCCATATATTCGTCCTGCAACACCGCGCCCGGAGCAGGACAACTGAACACAGGTTCCTGCTGTTTCTCGGCATCCGGTGGCAGAATTTGCACCTCGGTCGCGTATCCGGCGGCTTTCCATTCGGCCAATCCGCCAACCATATGCGTGATGGACGGGTAGCCTTCGTTCAACAACATCTTGCCCGCGGCCTCGGACCTTTTGCCAACCGCGCAATGCAATACGACCTTTTTCCCGGGCAGAGACGGGAACATGTCCGGTTCAAAGCTCGACAACGGCAGCAGAACCGATCCGGCGATATGTTCTTTCTCGTATTCCGAGGTTTCGCGCACATCGACCAAAAGGATCTCATTGCGATCCAGCCAAGCCTTCACCTGCGCGACGTCGGCATTCAGAACTTCGGGTTTGGTCTCGGTCATGGCATTCCCTTCCAAATAACCACGTTGATGTAGCTTGACTCGGCGGCAAGCTCAATCCGCCACCGCTCGGTGGTCCAACGCATTCTTAACGCCATGCACGGCATCTTCCCTCTCGACGTCAAAACGGTTCGACAGGTTCTACGGCTAGC
>JBELFK010000186.1:0-4587 GCA_042092935.1 Paracoccaceae bacterium
GATGAAGGCTTACGCAGCGCAATAGCGCTAGGCGTTGGGAGGCTGAACGCCCGCCCGTCATCCCAAACGACCATAAAACGTCATGCGCGCGCTTTCTGACAACTCAACACCCGGCGCATTATTGTAAGCCAACACAGCAAGCATTCTTGTTGCGTCGCCCTCATTTGGCGTAACACGGTGGATCGAATTGCGTCCCCTGAACAGCACGAGATCACCGGGAGCGTGGTCCAGCACGTCGGGTTTTGTTTCTCCGTCCAATAGATGTTGCACGCCATCGTAGTTCACATTGCCCGCGTCCGCGTCGCGCAGGTCTTTGACGTATTCAAATCGGCTGCCGGCAGTGGCCGCTTGGATCAGCAGGGTGATGGCAAAGGACGAATTGTCAAAGTGCCAGCCAAGTTCCTGACCCTTTTCGTGATAGTGCACATTGATCGACGATAGCGGGCCAGCGTAGGCGTGCAACTCGGTTTCACCTGTCGTTGCCTTGATGAACGCGCGGAAATCCTCGCTATCGTATAGCTGGCGGAGGGGCGAGTTTGCCGCAATATCATCGTCGCAAATGCATCCCTTTGACGAGACGACCTGCCGGTTCCTGGGGTGATCCTCTGCAAAGGCGGGGTCGTTGGGTGTCAGGTAGACAGAATGGTTTTGCGTGCAAAAATAGGCTTTGTCGGCTGCTGCAACGGCTTCGGCTTGTATCGTTTCAAGGGCGCTTGCCTGAATGAACCCCCTTAGAACCAATGCCCCTTCGCGATTAAGCGTAGCCTGGCAGCTTTCGCCAAATGACCTGTCAGTAATGGGGTGCGCCGCCAGATTGACGATGTCAGAAAGGATCATGGGGTTGGCTCCTCGCCTATATGTTTCACGAAATACTGTCCGAGAAATTTGAACAAGGAAAGCGCGCAGCAGGACCGGCGGGCCTTAGCCCGCCATTCCGTTACGCAAAAGTGTCCGCAAATGTGCCCCGGAAGATCGCCGACAGCTCATCAAGCGGCGCTTCGGACGCACCCATTTTGACCGTGTCGCCCGTAAAGCGGCCGACCGAAGTGATTGTCACCCCTGCCTGACCAGCCGCCATCATCAGCGCTTCGGCTTGGTCAAAGTTACAAGCCACCAGATAGCGCGCCTGATCTTCGCCAAACAGCGTCGACGTATCTGCTGCATCAAGCTGGACGCCAACACCTGCGGTCTCTGCCATTTCAAAGGCTGCCACGGCGAGTCCACCGTCGGACAGGTCCGTACAGGCTGTAATCCATTCGTGGTTGTCGCGAATGAAGTCTCCATTGCGTTTCTCGGCCGTCAGGTCAACCGCCGGCGCGTCGCCTTCAACGCGGTTGAAAACCTCTGCCAACAGCGCGGATTGGCCAAGGTGACCTGCGGTCTCACCGATCACCAAAGCGACATGCCCGTCACGGACTTCGCGCCCGATCAGTTTGTCCGTGGATGAGATAAGCCCGACAGCGCCAATGGTCGGCGTCGGCAAAATGCCCTGTCCATCGGTTTCGTTGTAAAGCGAGACATTGCCGGAAACGATCGGCATATCGAGCGCTGCAACAGCTTCGCCGATGCCTTGGATTGCACCAACGAACTGGCCCATGATCTCGGGCTTTTCAGGGTTGCCGAAGTTAAGGTTATCGGTCGTCGCCAGAGGTGTGGCCCCAACGGCTGTCAGATTGCGGTAGGCTTCGGCCACCGCTTGTTTGCCGCCCTCAATCGGATTGGCCTTGACGTAGCGGGGGGTCACATCACTGGTAAATGCAAGCAGTTTTTCGGTTCCGTGTACGCGGATCACACCCGACCCGAGGCCTGGCGTGCGGGCGGTATCGCCCATGACCATTTGGTCGTATTGTTCATAGACCCATTGGCGCGAGCAATAGTTGACGCTGCCGATCAGGGCTTTCAACCCGTCGATGGCGTCAATTTCGGGCACATCGTCCATATCGGCGTTCACGTCCGTGGGCACCCATGGGCGATCGTATTCCGGCGCGGATGAGGCAAGCGTGGACAGCGGCAGGTCAGCTTTGCAGTCACCGTTGTGCATGATGAGAAAGCGATCTTCCGCGATGGTTTCGCCAACGATGGCAAAGTCGAGGTCCCATTTGTCGAACACAGCGCGGGCGTCGGCTTCTTTCTCGGGCTTCAGAACCATCAACATACGTTCCTGAGATTCCGACAGCATCATTTCGTAGGCTGTCATGTTCTCTTCGCGCTGGGGCACGTCTTCGAGGTTCAGCCGGATGCCCAGCTTGCCCTTGTCGCCCATTTCCACGGCCGAGCAGGTCAGACCTGCGGCCCCCATGTCCTGAATGGAAATAACAGCGCCGGTCTCCATCAGCTCAAGCGTGGCTTCCATCAGGCGCTTCTCGGTAAACGGGTCGCCGACCTGAACGGTGGGGCGTTTGTCTTCAATGCTGTCGTCAAACTCAGCCGAGGCCATTGTCGCACCGCCAACACCGTCGCGTCCGGTTTTTGCGCCGAGGTAAACGACAGGCATGCCGACGCCCGAGGCCTCGGAATAGTAGATTTTGTCAGTATCACAAAGGCCCGCCGCGAAGGCGTTCACAAGGCAGTTGCCATTGTAGGCCGCATCAAAGCGCACTTCGCCGCCGACCGTTGGAACGCCAAAGCAGTTGCCATAACCGCCAACGCCCTCAACAACACCATGAACCAACTGACGGGTTTTGTGGTGGTCTTTGTCACCGAACGATAGCGAGTTCATCGCGGCAATCGGACGGGCACCCATGGTGAACACGTCGCGCAGAATGCCGCCAACACCCGTCGCAGCACCTTGGTAGGGTTCGATGTAGCTGGGGTGGTTGTGGCTTTCCATCTTGAAGACCACGGCTTGACCATCACCAATATCGACGATGCCCGCGTTCTCACCCGGGCCGCAAATGACCTGAGGGCCATCGGTCGGCAATGTGCGCAGCCATTTCTTTGAGGACTTATAGGAACAATGTTCGTTCCACATCGCCGAGAAAATGCCAAGCTCGGTAAAATTCGGCTCGCGGTTCAGGATGCGGATGATCTCTTTGTATTCTTCAGGCTTAAGGCCGTGGGCCTCAATCAGGTCGGGCGTGATCGCCGGATCTTGCATAACAGAATGTCCCCAGAGTGCTGATTGGGGCTGCTTTTAGGGCATGCTTTGCATGGGGGAAAGGGGGCGAAGCGCCAGAAATCAGTTATTTCCGGTGTTTGTCGCAGCCAAATGCGTAACGCGCAAAAAAAAGACCGAGCAAAAGCTCGGCCTAAGTCCAACAGGGAGGTTGAAAACAACAAGAGAGAACCTCGATTGCTGCCTTCGAGGTTTGAGATAGTGTAGCTTGCCGACTCGATCAAGGTTTATAATGCCGCAGGTGCAGCATACCCGCTATGCACTGAATGCAACCCTTAGCTAAGCCCTTCTTCTTTCAGCTTTTTCCGGTGCGCGATAACCTCTTCCTGAACGAAGTCACGGAAGGCGTGAATGCGCTGCGAATGCCGCAATTCCTCGGGGTAGGCCAGATAGACAGGCACCTCGCTTGATTCAAGCTCGGGCAAAACGCGGATCATGTCGGGGAAGTCTTCGATCAGATAATCGGGGAGCACGCCAACCCCGAGATTATTGCGAACGGCTTGGAGGACGCCATAGTAGTTGTTGACCGTCAACATGGATTTCACGCCTTGGGCCTGAAGGTTCTGAACCAATTGGGCACCCGCCGATACCTGCGCCGATGTGGTGTTCTGGCAGATCAGCCGGTGGTTCTGGAGGTCTTCAATCTCGTTGATCTCACCATTTTGTTCCATGTACTCGCTTGTCGCATAAAGACGCATGCGCACGCTCATCAGGCGTTTGCGGATCAGATCGGCTTGGCTCGGTTCCTTCATGCGAATGGCCACATCAGCCTCGCGCATCGGCAGATCGAGCACTTTTTCTTCGAGCATCAGATCGATGCGCAGATCAGGGTATTTTTCGTATAGCTTGTCTAGGCGCGGCGCGAGCCAGAGCGAGCCAAAGCCGATTGTCGTTGTGACACGCAGATCGCCAAAGACTTCTTCTTCGCTGTCTCGGATGCGTGCGGCAGCCGCATCGAGACGCTTTATCATCGCCGATGTCGCGTCAAACAACAGTTCACCTTGTTCGGTTAGAATCAGTCCCCGTGCGTGGCGGTGGAAAAGGATGGTGTTCAGGCTTTCTTCCAAGGCACGAATCTGTCGACTCACGGCGGATTGAGACAAATGCAGCGTATCGCCCGCATGGGTCAAACTGCCCGCGTCTGCCACCGCGTGAAATATTCTTAGTTTATCCCAGTCCATCATGCTCACTTTCGATTCATGTGCCGACCATAAATGATATTTCTGAAAATTTAAGGGCAGCGTCGGCAGGAGTTTGCAAATACTTACAAAAAACCTTGATAGGTCAGCAATTCGAACCTAAATTGTGAATAGACTATTCACGTACTGTATCGGGAGGACGCGGTATGACTGTTCGTCCAATTCGCCTTGAAGATCGCTTTGATCTGACCAAGGACAATTTGCTTTTGACGGGAACACAGGCCCTTGTGCGCTTGATGCTAAATCAGCACGCGCGGGACAAGGCGGCGGGTC
>JBELFK010000187.1:0-4516 GCA_042092935.1 Paracoccaceae bacterium
GATGGCATGGAAGTTAGCCAATTCACCTACTTCCAGCAGGTCGGCGGCCTTGACTGCCACCCGGTTTCAGGTGAGCTGACCTACGGGCTTGAGCGTTTGGCCATGTATGTGCTGGGCGTCGATCATGTGATGGAAATGCCCTACAACGACCCGCAAACCCCGATCCCGCTGACCTATGGCGACGTCTTCCGCCAGACCGAGCAGGAATATTCGCGTTGGAACTTTGATGTGGCCAACACGGACGTGCTGCTCAAGCAATTCGAAGAAGCGGAAGCCGAGTGTGGCAAGATCCTCGCACAGGATCATGTCGATCCGAAAACCGGCAAACACATCATCATGGCACATCCCGCCTATGACCAGTGCATCAAGGCCAGCCACCTGTTCAATCTGCTTGACGCGCGCGGGGTGATTTCCGTCACCGAGCGCCAAGCCTACATCGGTCGGGTTCGCGCGTTGGCGAAACAATGCGCCGACGCTTTTGTTCAAACTGACGCCGGTGGCGCAGACACCCAAAGGATCGCATCATGACCGGAAAATTCCTTGTTGGCGCTATCGCCGTTGGAGCACTTCTCGTGGGTGCAGCAATGTATTATTCGCAGGTCTACGCCTATTACGAGCCTGTGAACGAACCTGACAATGGCATCACTTTGACCACCCTCTCAGGTGAGCAAGAGCCTATCCTTGTGCAGGATTTCGAAGGCATCGACGCCACAAGCTCTCCGATCCGTTATCGGGCCTGTTTCACGACGCCAACCAGCATCGAAGAACTGACCGAAACCTTTGCCATATACGAACATGCCGAGCCGCTGACAGCGCCGGGCTGGTTCGATTGTTTTGACGCCTTTGCGATTGGTGAGGATATTGAAACCGGACAAGCGACCGCTTTCCTGAGCGAAAAGAACATCGAATACGGTGTGGACCGCGTTGTCGCTGTCAATGGCAAGGGCCAGGCCTTTGTCTGGCACCAACTGAACAATTGTGGCGAGAAAACCTATGACGGCACGGCTGTCGGCGAAGAATGCCCGACCCGAAACCTGGGAGCCGAGTAAATGCCAGATCTTTTGATCGAACTCTTTTCCGAAGAAATTCCAGCACGGATGCAGGCCAAGGCGGCTGACGATCTGAAAAAGCTGATGACAGATGGTCTTGTCGATGCAGGCCTGACTTATGCCGCCGCGCAAGCGTTCTCAACGCCCCGCCGTCTTGCCCTTGCGATTGACGGGTTAACGGCTGAATCTCCAACCGTGCGCGAAGAGCGCAAAGGCCCACGTACAGATGCGCCGGAAAAGGCGATCGAAGGCTTCCTGCGTGGAGCCGGTGTGACACGCGATGATTTGGAAGTGCGCGACGACAAGAAGGGTCAGGTCTATTTCGCCAAAATCGAAAAACCAGGACGCGCGGCCTCAGAAATTATTTCGGAAACGCTCGAGAAAACCGTTCGCAATTTTCCTTGGCCGAAGTCCATGCGTTGGGGCACGGGATCGATGCGTTGGGTGCGCCCGTTGCATTCCATCGTTTGCGTTCTCAGCGACGAGACAGGTGCGCAGATCGTTCCAGTCGACATTGACGGAATTCAAGCGGGTGACATCACCAAGGGCCATCGTTTCATGGGCCCCGAGGCGTTTCGCGTGGTCGGGTTTGATGATTATGAGGCCAAGCTCAAACGCTCAAAGGTTATCCTGAACGCCGAAGAGCGCGCGGAAACGATCTGGCATGACGCCACGAATATGGCTTTTGCCGCCGGTCTCGAAGTCGTTGACGACAAGGGCCTGCTGAAAGAGGTCGCCGGACTTGTTGAATGGCCGGTTGTCTTGATGGGCACGATCAACGAAGAGTTTTTGGAATTACCGCCTGAGGTGCTTCAGACCTCGATGAAGGAACATCAGAAATTCTTCTCGGTGCGCAATCCAAAAACCGGGCGGATTGAGCGTTTCATCACGGTCGCCAACCGTGAAACCACTGACAATGGCGCGACGATCCTTGCGGGCAACCAAAAGGTGTTGTCCGCCCGTTTGGCGGATGCGAAATTCTTTTGGGAAAACGACCTGCGCGTCGCAAGGTCTCAAAACATGCAGCCTTGGCTGGATAGCCTGTCAAATGTGACGTTCCACAATAAGCTGGGCAGCCAGCGCGACCGAATTGAGCGGATTTCGACGTTGTCCCGCAAACTTGCTGCTGTGACCGAGGTTGACCCAAAGCTGGCGGCGCAGGCGGCAGAAATCGCCAAGGCCGATCTCAGTTCAGAGATGATCTATGAATTCCCCGAGCTTCAGGGCCTGATGGGGCGCTACTATGCCAAGGCGGCAGGCTTCCCTGACGAGGCCGCAGCCGCGTGCGAAGAACATTATCAACCGCTCGGGCCGTCCGACGATGTGCCGGAACTGCCAGTTTCGGCGACCGTCGCTTTGGCCGACAAACTGGATACCCTCACTGGGTTCTGGGCGATCGACGAAAAGCCGACCGGTTCAAAAGACCCCTTCGCGCTGCGCCGCGCGGCACTAGGGGTTATTCGCATTATCCTTGCCAAGGATTTGCGCCTGAGCCTCGATCACTATATCGACGGGCAGCTTTTGGTTCACAAAATCGCGGCCCATAAAGCGGGCGATGACGAAAAGGGTCTTAAAGCGCTTGAAAGCACGCTGGACGAAATCGCCGATCACGGCGTGTTTGGCGCTGCGTTCCGCATGGTTCTTGATCGTCTTGACGGCGATGATGCGCCGGACATGTCCGTGGGATCGCCACTGCGCACCGTCGGCGATCAGCTTCCGGATGCCTCGACCGATCTTCTGGCCTTTTTCCACGACCGTCTAAAGGTCTATCTGCGCGATCAAGGCATTCGCCACGATGTGATCGACGCCTGCCTGGCCATGCCGGGATATGATGATCTTGCCTTGCTCGTGCGCCGTGCCACGGCCTTGTCCGAGACATTGCGCACCGAAGACGGTGAAAACCTGATCCAAACCTTCCGCCGAGCGAACAACATCCTGACCCAAGCCGAGGAAAAGGATGGTGTAGAATACTCCTATGGTGCCGATGTGAAATTCTCGGAAACCGATGAAGAGAAAGCCTTGTTTGCGGCTCTCGACGCGGCTGAAAAAGCCATTGAGCCGGCGATGGAGGCTGAAGATTTTTCAAGCGCGATGACCAGTATGGCAGGATTGCGGGCACCGGCTGATGCGTTCTTTGAGGCGGTTCAGATCAATTCGGACAATCCGGTTATTCGACGCAATCGCCTGAACCTTCTGAGCCGTATTCGTCAAATTTGCCTGTCGGTCGCCGATTTGACGAAAATCGAGGGTTAAATCCTGAACTGATTTCTTGTCATGTGCGTGGATGGCCTTATGCTGCGCGCATGACAGAAAATGCCGCATTGCAGAATATGGGTGAATCGATCGCCCTCGTTTCCCCGAACGCCGAGATTTCAGCGTCAACGCACGGCGGGCGCGCGAAATGCTTGCAGCGTTTGGTGCGGCTTGATTTGCCTGTGCCCACGACCGTTGCGCTGTCGTTTGACTGTGTTTCACGGATTGCAGCAGGCGAAACGGTTGATGTCGTAAAACTGCTTGAACCCTTTGGCAATGATCCCCTGTTGTGCGTCCGACCCAGCTCGGAAGACCCCGATTGGGGCGGTCCGGGCGCGATTTTGAATATCGGCATGAATGATGCCACCTATGTCACTTTGTGCGATCGCATCGGCAAAGAGGCTGCGACACGTCTCTATCTGCGATTTGTGCAAAGCTATGCGATCCACGTTGCACGACTTGATCCCGATATGTTCGACAACATCGCCCCCGACGAGGGTACGCAATCCCTGAAAGACGCCTTGCGCGCCTATGAAGACGAAACTGACGAAGAATTCCCGCAAGAAGCCAGTCAGCAGCTCAGAGAAGTGTTGCGGTCAATGGCGCGGGCGTGGAACGGAACGACCGCGCGTCTGTTGCGCCAAGCCAAAGGCGCACCGGCGGATGCGGGGCTTGGTTTGGTTGTGCAACGGCTGGCGCTTGGCGTCGGGACAGGCGAAAGCGGATCGGGTGTCGTGCAGCTTGTGAATGGCAAGACCGGCGAGGCAAAACTGACGGGCCGCTATCAACGTCAAAGTCAGGGTCGCGAGGCGCTGACGGCAGGGGCAAAAGCGCTCTACCTGGCCAAGGACGCGCGTGGTCAGTCGCTTGAGGATACGGTTCCCGAGGCTTTTGAGCGGATTTTGGACTATGCCCAGACCATGCGGCGCAAATTGCGCGAAGAAATGCAGGTCGAATTCACCATCGATAACGGTGAGGTACATTTGCTGGATGGCGTCCGTGTGAACCGGACGGCGCGCGCGGCGGTGCGGATCGCGGTCTCGCTGGCACGCGACGGGATTATACCGCGCGAAGAGGCATTGATGCGGATTGAACCGCGCGCGCTGAATGAGCTTTTGCACAGACAGGTTGACCCTGACGCCGCGCGAGATCGCATCGCAACCGGCATCGCCGCCAGCCCAGGCGCCGCCACCGGCAAGATCGTTTTCTCTGCG
>JBELFK010000188.1:0-4498 GCA_042092935.1 Paracoccaceae bacterium
CAACCGTTATGGTTTCACGACCTCCCGAGCCACAACCTCGCCCGAACGCCACCATTTCCATCTTCAAATTCGACTTTCCCGCCGTGCTGTCGAGCAACGGTTGCGACAATTGTCAAACCCAAGCCAAAGCCAGACACGTTTTGCGTATTATCACCTCTTTCGAAAGGCTCCATTAACCGTTCCATTTCCGAGGCAGAGCTTTCACTGCCTTCGTCCTCAACCGTTACGATCGCCCAATGGGAATCTGCCTCTATGGAAACTGTAGCGCGACGACCGTATTTCAAAGCGTTGTCGATCAGATTTGAGATCGCACGGCGCAAGGCAATCGGACGTGCGTACATCAGGATTTTCGACGCTTCACTCATAGAGATGACTCCCGCGCGAGGCGCAAAAACGGATCTGTCCGTTTTGGTTTCAAACGGATCAGTTGCAATTAGAGAGACTTGTTGGCCAGTATCCTGATAGTCCGCGACCAAAGCTTCGACCAAAGATGTAAGACTAAGGTTGCGCGGGGTCTCACTATTGAGTTCCGACTGCGTGAAAGTCAGGACGCTTTCGATAATTCCGGTCATCTGGTCGATATCCGTTTCGAATTTTCCTCGAATTTCGGGGTCGTCTATCAGTTCCGCCCTTAACCTTAGTCGCGCCGCTGGCGTTCCGAGATCATGACTGACACCGGATAAAACGACTGCCCGTTTTGATAGTTGTGAACGTTCGGCTTCGAGATATGCGTTCACAGATTGTACGATTTCGTTTAACTCTTGCGGACCTGAGGTGTCGTAACTATCAGGGCCGCCCATGAGATTCCGTTCGCGAAGTTTTTTTGAAAACACCGCGAAAGATTCAGTTGTGTTGCCAATTTGAGTAACCAAAACGGCCAATGTGAGTACAACGATCAGCGCTGCACCCAGGCGATAATCTCTGGGCGCGGAGTCACAGCCCCAAATCTCTGTGCCGTCGATGCGAACCCAGGCATCGCCATGTTGGTTGGCGAAGATTAGGGGATCGCTGCAGTAGGTCGCTAATAGGCGGGTAAGGTCACCGAATTTCAAAGCTGGAGAGTTATGGGTACCGGCCGAAATTTCGGCGACCTTGTATTGCAATCGATCCGATAGTACCGCGATTTTAATCCCCGTTGTATCCGTTGGATCTTCGATATTTTCAAGAAAGGAAAGCTGCGTGACATAGGCAGGACGGGGGATGTCATTCATTCTCTCAAACCGACCCAAGTCTGCGTGTTGGATATCTCTGCCCTCAACAAAAGTAAACGTAACGCCTTTCGGCGAATCTCCGTTTTCAAGTGCAAAGAATGTTTCGACACCAACTTCGAAGGCTCGATTTAGATGCTCCCGCCATGCCTTATCGGATTGAAACCACAAGGCGCTGAAAACAATTCCGACGAGCAGGGCAACAACTACCCAACCTGTCGAAAGCGTTCGAAGGCGAAGGCGACCCAGCATCAGGTCTCTCGCATTTCGACATCAGCGGAAAAAACATAGCCGATGCCACGTTCGGTTCGGATCATTTGTGGCGACTTCGGAGTCTGTTCGACTTTCGTGCGTAATCTCCCGACCAACACATCGATTGATCGCCCAGTCGTCTCGGCGCCGTCTGTTTCACCCGTCACATCAAGTGCAGCGGCGATTTCATCTCGCGTCAATGGGATATGAGGATTGGCGAGGAACACCTTTAGGAGGCCCATTTCTTTTTGTGAGAGTGAGACAAGATACCCACCGGGTGCCCGGACTTCGTCTTGCTTTCCGTCGTAAACCCAACCGTTGAATTCAAACGTTTTGATCCGCCGGCGATAGACCAGTGACGACGTTCGTCGGGCACGTTGAAGGACAGCCTTAGTTCGCGCCAGCAAGAGTTTGGGGTTAAATGGCTTTGCGATATAATCATCTGCGCCGACCTCATATCCCTTCATGCGATGGTGATCTGCGGACAGGGCCGAGATGAATATTATGGGGACATCCTGCCCTTCCCGGAGCGATTGACAGATGTCGATCCCATTTTCGTCGCCAAGCATGACGTCCAGTAAAATGACGTCGATCCGCTCGCTTGCCAGCTGCCTACGAATCTCGGATTCTGTAGAGGCAGGAAGCGCGATAAATCCATTCTGGCGCATGAATTGCGTGAGCATCGAACGCATGTCGGCGTCATCATCAACCACTAAAATGCGCGGAATCGCCATGTTTTTCCCCTCTCAACGGGATTGTTTTTAACCAATCTCCGCCCAGCAAGTGTAACACCATGCAACAAAATCAAGAACAAGGTAACATGCTGTAACAGAACGCGGGAAAATCATTCTCAGCCCTTCTGATTCGGGCCTTTTGGCAGTTGTTTGGTGGGGCCGGTTACCCATGATGACCGCAACGCCACCGAGGAGGGTGGTGTTTAATTGGGAGGATATACCTTATGAAAATGACCGCATTCGCGGCAGTCTCGTCGATTGCCCTATTCTCGGCTTCCAGCGTATTGGCCAATCCAGAGGCAGAAGTTCTGCACTGGTGGACATCGGGCGGTGAAGCGAAATCAGTTGCCGTTCTTCAGCAGGAATTCGCTGACAATGGCGGCACATGGACCGATATGCCGGTTGCCGGCGGCGGCGGTGATGCGGCCATGACCGCGCTTCGCGCCCGCGTCCTTTCGGGTAACGCGCCGACAGCCGTTCAGTTGAAAGGCCCCGCCATTCAGGAATGGTATGAAGAGGGTGTTCTGGCCGATATCTCATCGGTTGCCGATGCCGAAGGATGGGCCGACGTGCTGCCAGCCTCGATCGCGGATCACATGAAATGTGACGGCACATGGTGCGCCGCCCCTGTGAACGTTCACCGCGTAGACTGGATCTGGGCGAATTCAGACGTTCTGGAAGCCAACGACATTGAAATGCCAACAAGCTGGGACGAATTCAACGCCGCGGCTGAAAAGCTGATGGCCGCAGGGGTGATCCCGCTGGCGCATGGTGGTCAGGCCTGGCAGGATGCAACCGTATTTGAAGCCGTTGCTCTTGGAATTCTGGGCGCGGACGGTTTCCGCAAAGCTTTCGTTGAACTTGACGAAGCTACTCTGACTTCGGACGAGATGATCGCTGTATTCGACCAGATGCGCACGATGCGTGGCTTTGTTGATCCAAACTTCTCGGGCCGCGACTGGAATCTGGCTACGGCGATGGTGATGAACGGCGAAGCCGCTTTCCAGATTATGGGTGACTGGGCCAAGGGCGAATTCATGGCCGCTGGTAAAGTGCCGGGCGAAGATTTCCTTTGCGCATCCACACCGGGTGACGGCTTCCTTTACAACGTAGACAGCTTTGCCATGTTTGACGTGGACGGCGAAGACAAGAAAGCCGGTCAGGAGCTGCTGGCCAAGCTGATTGTCGGGGAAAGCTTCCAAGAGGTGTTCAACCTGAACAAAGGCTCGATCCCGGCCCGTACCGACGTTTCCCTGGATGCGTTTGACAGCTGTGCGCTTTTGTCGTCCGCCGACATGCAGGCAAGCTCGGACAACGGGTCGCTTCTGCCGTCCTATGCCCATGGCATGGCCCTGCGCGGTGCCCAGTCCGGTGCAATCACCGACGTTGTGACCGCACATTTCAACTCGGATATGTCGTCGGCTGAAGCCGTCGCTCAGCTGGCTCAGGCGGTCGCCAACAGCTATTGATCCGACCCCGCTCTGCCCGGTCTCCCTGTGTCGGGCAGAGCATTTTATTTTGGAGTTTCCAATGTCTGAATGGCTTGAAAACCACCTTCCCAAAATTGTCCTCGCACCCTCATTCATCGGCGTTCTGGTGTTTGTCTACGGGTTCATCGCTTGGACCGCCTGGGTGTCCCTGACGCGATCAAAATTGCTGCCGCGATACGAGATCAAGGGCTTCGTTCAATACGAAAAGCTGTTTGATTCACCCCGCTGGGACACGGCGATGAACAACCTGTTCATCTTTGGTACGCTTTTCATCGTTATCGCCATGGTGCTTGGTCTTTTGCTGGCCATCATGCTGGATCAGAAAATCCGCACCGAAGGCGTTATCCGCACCATCTATCTTTATCCGATGGCGCTTTCGATGATCGTAACGGGTACAGCTTGGAAATGGATTTTGAACCCCGGCTTGGGAATTGAGGCGACTGTCCGCGGTTGGGGCTATGAGAACTTCACATTCGATTGGCTCGTGGATCCAGACTACGCAATTTACACGATCGTTCTTGCAGCCGTTTGGCAAAGCTCGGGATTTGTGATGGCGCTTTTCCTAGCCGGGCTTCGTTCGGTCGATGAGGAAATCATCAAAGCGGCCCAAGTCGACGGCATTCCAACGTGGCGAATTTACACTGCGATCATAATTCCTTCGATGGCACCGATCTTCTTGTCGGCATTCATTGTTCTTGCACACCTTGCGATCAAAAGCTTCGACCTTGTGATTGCGTTGACTGGTGGCGGCCCCGGCTATGCCACGGATTTGCCAGCAACTTACATGTACACAATGGCGTTTTCGCGCGGGGAT
>JBELFK010000189.1:0-4172 GCA_042092935.1 Paracoccaceae bacterium
GCCCGTCAAGCATGGTCAAACATTTCGCCAATTGTTCGATCGACACATACTCATCTGCCTTATGCGCTTGTTCAATCGAACCGGGACCGCACAGCACGGCTGACATTCCCAGACCGCTGAAAATACCGGCTTCTGTTCCAAAAGATGCGACGTCGGCATTGTTCTGACCTGTAAGTTCCATAACAATATCACGGGCTTCATTGACGGTTGCGGGTTCTAGGCCGACGACTTCTCCGATGACTTCGGTCGTGATCGATGCCGTCGGGCAAACCGACTGCATCGCTGGCAACAACACGTCGCTTGCGTAGCGCTCAACTTCCGCCTTTACATATTCAAAGTCGCTGGATTGGACGGGGCGAAACTCCCACGCAAGACGCGCCGTTTCAGGGATGACATTATGGGCCGAGCCACCGGTCAGCGCGCCTGTGTTGATTGTCGTCCAGGGCGGGTCAAAACGGCTGCCGGTTGGTGCGCGGCCCTTTAATTCTTCGCCCAGTGACATCAGTTTCGACACGTACCGCACCGCGTATTCGACCGCATTGACCCCCTTGTCAGGAAGCGAGCCATGTCCGGCAAGGCCCTGGAAACTGGTGGTGTATTCGCAACAGCCCTTGTGGCCTTCGACGATCTGCATCGATGTCGGTTCCCCAATGATGGCCACCGACGGTCGGATATCCTGCGCCGTCAACCATTCGGCCAGCGATCTTGCACCGATGCATCCGACCTCTTCGTCATAGGTGAAGGAATAATGCACGGGTCTGTTGAGGGGCTTGGACGCAAAGTCCTGCGCTTTGACGATTGAGGCCGCAATGAATCCCTTCATGTCACAGGTGCCGCGTCCGAAAAGTTTGCCCGCACGTTCGGTCATCTGAAACGGGTCGTGCGACCAGTTCTGGTCCGTGACCGGTACGACGTCAGTATGACCGGACAACAGGATACCCCCGTGCTGTTCAGGCCCAAGCGTTGCGAAAAGATTGGCCTTTCGGCCATCGGCTGCGTGTTGAAGTTGAACGCGGGCGCCGAGGTCCTCAAGCCGTTGCGCAAGATTGGCGATCATCTCAAGATTGCTGTCGCTCGATACGGTCGGAAAGGCGATCAGGTCGCCCAGCAAAGTGATCGTGTCTTGTAGCCGATCCATTGTTTCAATCCTTGACGAACAGCTTGCGTTCAACCGTGCACAGCGCTTGGGCCGGTCCGTTTTCGGTGATGAGCAGGGTTTCCGTTGTCTCTAGCCCCCAAGACTCCATCCACAAGGCGGGCATGAAATGAAACGTCATACCGGGGGCCAAAACCGTTTCGTCCTCGGTTCGGATTGAAGCTGTCCTCTCGCCCCAATCGGGGGGGTAGCTGAGGCCAATCGGATAGCCCATACGTCCCTCCCGCTCGATTCCGTATTTTGCGAGAACCCTCATAAACGCCTGCGCAATGTCGCAGGTTCGGTTTCCCGCCTGCGCTGCGTTGATGCCGGCTTCGATCCCCTCGATCTGCGCCTCTTCTGCGCGGCGCATGTCGTCGGGTGGCGTGCCAAGATAGACGGTGCGGCAAAGCGGGGCGTGGTAGCGGCGATAAACGCCAGACAGTTCGAAAAACGTGGCCTCGCCTGATTTCATCGGTGTGCCGTCCCACGTTAAGTGGGCCGCCGTCGCGTCTAGTCCCGAGGGCGTCAGCGGCACAATCGCCGGATAATCGCCCCAGTCACCGTCAACTCCCGTGATACCAGCGTGCATTATGTCAGCCACCAGATCGTTCTTGCGCACCCCCGGCGCGGCTTTTTCAATGGCGGTCTCAATGACTTTTTCCGAGATACGCGCGGCCTTGCGAATAAAGCCGATTTCTTCGTCGGACTTGATAAGCCGTTGCCAATTCACCAGCGCAGTTGCGTCAACCAAGGTTGCTTGGGGCAGAGACGCACCGAGAACCGCATGGGCTTTGGCTGAATAATAGTAGTTCTCCATCTCGACCCCAACGCGCGAGGTTGCAAATCCCAATGCCTTCAAGTGATCGGCCAAGTCCTGCATCGGATGATAAACGGTTGATTGAATGAAGTGGTCGGCGTAGCCAATGATGTTGTCCTCTGCCATCCAGCAGGTCCGCAGGCCGCCGAATTTGTCCATCATGCGCCCCCACCAGATCGGGTCGCCCTCAAGCCTCAAGATGACGCCTTGGTGGACATAGAACGACCAACCGTCATAGCCCGTCAGCCACGCCTGATTGGACGGGTCAGTGACGAACAACACATCAAGACCAGCCTTTGACATCGCTTTCCGTGTCAGCGCGATACGGCGGTCATATTCGGTCTTGGAAAACGGCGCATTTCCGGCGGGCATGGCGGTTCCTTTGCTGTGTCGGGTCGCGTGGCCTTTGTTTCGCACACAACCCAAGTGGAAGGTGGCGATCCAAACTCATTTGGTGGGTTTGGTTTCAACGCGTCAACAAAATTCGCGGCGCACATGCCGAAAGCGGGCAGGGCGGCATTTCAAGAAGTCATTGTCAGCCGCGCAAAATCAAGGCTAAGCTCGCATTCGCCCAGAAAGGAATTGTCACCCCGTGAAACTTAAAGCGCCGCTTCATCCGGCACCCGCCGCTGCCGTTGACATGAAATCTGTGGCTCCGGTTATTTGCTACCCGCCCGAGACCTTGCCGACCCCTGATCTGGCCCAAAAGCAGACGCTGCGTGGGCAGGCCACGAAAACGGCGCAGATTACGGTCGCGCCTCGGGATGCGGGATGCATTGAAGTGCCCGCGGGGGCGTTCTTTCGCATTCTTTCGGTCGAAGGGTCGCAGGTTGGTGATCTGAACCTTTGGAACCTGCACGATCTGTCTGAACGCTTTTATTCAGGCAAAACCCGCGCTTTGCACGGGACACATCTGTCGACCGGTGACCGCATGTGGTCGAGCTTTCCCAATATGCGGCCAATGGCAACGATCACGGATGATACGCTTGATTGGTACGGGTTCGATGCGTTCGGCGGGTCGGTTCACGATGTGATCGGCACGCGGTGTGATCCCTACACAGGCCGGTTGCTGACCGGTGACGACTATCACTATTGCTGCCATTCCAACCTTACACGTGCCCTTGCACAGCACGCGGGCCTTGCCCTAGCCGAGGCTGAAGGGCTGGTGCACGATGTGCTCAACGTGTTTATGTGCACCGGCTTTACCCGAGACACCGGCCAGTATTTCATGAAGGCCAGCCCCGTGCGCCCCGGCGATTACCTAGAGTTTTTCGCCGAGATTGACCTGTTGGTGGGCCTGTCCGCCTGTCCCGGCGGCGATTGTTCCAGCGAACATTCCTCGGATACGGCGTCCTGTCACCCGCTGGTGATTGAGGTCTGGGACCCTGGTGAGGATGCGCGTTTGGCGCACCAAATGCCGCAAGTGAACGCCTATAGTCGCACCCACGGGGTAACGTGATCCAAGCGTCGAAGTCCATATCGGCGCACTCAAATGCACCAAAAAGGGACACGTCATGCACCTCTTAGCCAATCCCTTTCGCGGCGGTGAAAAGCTGGCCCCGTCTGCGCCTTATCCGTCGACGGACGCGCAAAGGGTGTCTGCGCTTCTCGCCAAATGTCCGTCCTTTGCAGAAACGCCACTGGTCGAGGCACCCGGTCTTGCGCCGGTTTCTGCGTTTTGGGTCAAAGATGAACGCAGCCGCATGGGCTTGGGGTCGTTCAAGGCGCTTGGGGCGGCCTATGTGATTGCCCGCCATGCGGTTGAGCTGAGCGATAGCCCGTCGTCCAACGTGCTTGCGGGGCGAACCTATGTGACGGCGAGCGCCGGTAACCATGGGATGAGCGTGGCCGCCGGCGCGAAAGTGTTTGGCGCGCGGGCGGTCGTCTATATCGCCGAGACCGTCCCGCAAAGTTTTGCAGATCGGTTAAGTGCCATGGGGGCAACGCCGGTTAGGGCAGGGGCGGATTACGCGGCCTCAATGGACGCCGCCACGCAGGCGGCAAAGGACAACGGCTGGATCCTTTTGTCTGACAGTTCGTGGGAGGGTTACACCGATCTGCCTTACATCCTGATGGAGGGCTACCTTCAGATGGCATTTGAGGCGGTCGATCAATGCCCCGATTGCCCAACCCACATTTTCCTTCAGGCGGGCGTCGGCGGATTAGCAGGGGCCGTGGCCGCCTATGCACGCAAGGTTTGGGGGGATGCGCCAACCA
>JBELFK010000190.1:0-3984 GCA_042092935.1 Paracoccaceae bacterium
GGAGACCCGGTGTCTGGTGGCTTATCGGTCGCCATTTGGGGATCGGCGGGGTCACAAGTGCTGGCCAGAACAAGGCGATGGCTGAAATCCTGACGGCCTTGTTGGTCAAAAAGGCGGACGAAAACGCCTGATCCGCTGGAAATTGGCCGCTCAAAGTGCCGGGGTCTCGCATGCTTCGGATCAATCGGTTGAACGGCGTCGGGCGTAATGTAAAATCCTCCAGAGAATTCGCTGGGCTTTATTTTGGAATCGGCTAGGGTCGGTCCAGTGCCTGAATTTTGGGCATACAATAAACTTGCGTCTCAAGGGTATATCGGGGGGAAACGATGAAGCCTGTGAACGAACCGAGCTTTCGTGAAAGCGTTGATCTGATGTTTAACAGGGCCGTTGCCCTGATGGATCTGCCACCCGGCCTTGAAGAAAAAATTCGCGTGTGCAACGCCACTTATACGGTTCGTTTCGGGGTGCGCCTGCGCGGCAAAATCCACACCTTCACCGGCTACCGCGCCGTTCATTCCGAACATATGGAACCTGTGAAAGGCGGAATTCGCTTTGCCATGGGCGTCGATCAGGACGAGGTTGAGGCGCTGGCAGCCCTGATGACCTATAAATGCGCCTTGGTCGAAGCCCCGTTTGGCGGCTCAAAAGGTGGGTTGCGAATTGATCCGCGCCAGTATGACGAACACGAGCTTGAACAAATCACCCGCCGGTTTGCCTATGAACTGATAAAGCGTGACTTGATTAACCCGTCGCAAAACGTCCCTGCGCCTGACATGGGCACGGGCGAGCGCGAGATGGCCTGGATCGCCGATCAATACGCCCGCATGAACACAACCGACATCAACGCCAAGGCCTGTGTGACCGGCAAGCCGCTGAACAGCGGCGGCATTGCTGGCCGTGTTGAGGCAACGGGCAGGGGTGTCCAATACGCGCTCCGCGAATTTTTTCGCGATGAACGTGACATCGCCAAGGCGGGTCTTTCGGGCAAACTCGACGGCAAACGGGTCGTCATTCAGGGGCTTGGCAATGTGGGCTACCATGCCGCCAAATTTCTGCAAGATGAAGACGGATGCATCATTACGGGCATCATCGAACGTGACGGTGCTTTGTATAACGAAAAGGGTCTCGATGTTGGCGCCGTGCATGAATGGCTTGTGCGACACGGCGGCGTGGCGAACTTCCCCGATGCGATCTGCCATCAGGACGGCGCTGAGGTTCTTGAGGCGGAATGCGACATCCTGATCCCTGCCGCGCTTGAGGGCGTCATTAATTTGGAAAACGCCGAGCGGATCAAAGCCCCGCTCATCATCGAGGCCGCAAATGGTCCGGTGACAGCAGGTGCCGATGAGATTCTGCGGCGGCGGGGTGTCGTTATCATACCGGATATGTACGCAAATGCTGGCGGTGTGACGGTGTCTTACTTTGAGTGGGTCAAAAACCTCAGCCACATTCGCTTTGGCCGGATGCAGCGTCGGCAAGAAGAATCGCGCCACGAATTGATTGTGGCCGAGCTTGAGCGCTTGAACGCCCATATGGGGGACAAGTGGTCGCTGTCGCCGGATTTCAAGCAAAAGTATTTACGCGGCGCGGATGAACTGGAGCTGGTGCGCTCGGGTCTCGATGACACAATGCGGATCGCCTATCAGGAAATGCGCGAGATTTGGCATGGCCGCGATGACGTCGAAGATTTGCGCACGGCGGCCTATATCGCGGCGATCACCAAAGTCGCCTCGAGCTATCGCGCGAAAGGGCTTTAGTCACCTATGCAAGGCCAATCGGTCCCGTT
This sequence comes from Paracoccaceae bacterium, assembly GCA_042092935.1. Taxonomy (GTDB): domain Bacteria; phylum Pseudomonadota; class Alphaproteobacteria; order Rhodobacterales; family Rhodobacteraceae; genus JASMHC01. The sequence goes on from JBELFK010000190.1 coordinate 1,787, forward strand.
TTCCTGCGATTGTGGGCAGGTGCATGGCACAATCAGCGACGTCGCCCCAAACAAGGGCAATCACTTGCTGTGCTACTGCACCTCCTGCCAAACGGCGGCCAATGTCCTTGGCTATTCCGACACGCTGGATCAATACGGCGGAACCGGTGTTTTCCAAACGATCCCGTCAAAGGTGACCTTTGCGGCAGGCAAAGACAAACTTGCCTGCCTGCGCCTGTCGCCCAAAGGCATGCTGCGCTGGTACACAGCGTGCTGCAACGCCCCATTGTTCACGATGCCCGATGCGGCATGGTTTCCAATTGCAGGCCTCAATATGGCGCGTATCAAATCGGCGGATCGACCGGCCTTTGGCGATATTGTTGGCGTGCACGCGCCCGATGGCGCGCAAAATGCCCCGACCAGTCTGCGGGGCTTTGGTGTTAGGCGCGCAATGCTTCGGCTGGTTTGGCGCGCGATCAAGGCAAGGCTAAGCGGTGATCGCGGACAGCCATTCTTTACTGACAAGGGCGCGGTCTCAGTCGTCCCGCGCGTCCTTACGCTTGCCGAGCGCCGCGCCGCGACGCCGGAGTAAATTGAAACGCGGCATGTTTTCACAAAAATCTGTCGCATTAATTACAGTCGCCTATGTCTGCCCATTGCAGTCTGCCCAAAGACTTGGTTCAGTTGAATCAAGAACAGGGAGATAAGACATGCGGTTTTCCGCGCTGCGCGTGCTGAAAGAGGGCCTGACCGGCAACAAAGGATGGACCGCCCATTGGCGCGACCCCGAGCCGAAAGCCGAATATGATGCGATCATCATCGGTGGCGGGGGGCATGGTCTTTCGACAGCCTATTACCTTGCGAAAAATCACGGGATGACCAATATTGCCGTGCTGGAAAAAGGCTACCTCGGCGGCGGAAACGTCGGGCGCAACACCACGATTGTCCGCGCAAATTACTTCCTGCCCGGCAATTCAGAGTTTTACAGCCATTCGCTGAAACTCTGGGAAAACCTCGAGATTGATCTGAACTACAACGTGATGCACTCGCAACGCGGGTTGATTAACCTGTTCCACAGCGACGGGCAGCGCGATGCATTTGCACGGCGTGGCAATGCGATGATTAACCAGGGCGACGATGCCGTGCTGCTGGATCGCGAAGGGGTGCGTAAACATCTGCCCTATCTCGATTTCGATAACGTGCGTTTCCCGATCTACGGCGGCCTGTTGCATCCCCGTGGCGGGACGGCGCGTCATGATGCTGTGGCTTGGGGCTATGCCCGTGGCGCGGATCAACGCGGGGTCGATCTGATCCAGAATTGCGAAGTCACGGGCATCGACATCGAAAACGGCAAGGTGACCGGCGTTCAAACCACGCGCGGGGCGATCAAGGCTAAAAAGGTGGCCATGGTCGTGGCGGGGCGCACCTCGCAGGTTGCAGCGATGGCGGGCATGAAAGTGCCTGTCGAAAGTACGGTCTTGCAGGCTTTTGTGACCGAAGGCCTCAAACCCGTTATCGATCACGTTGTCAGTTTCGGCATGGGGCACTTTTACATCAGCCAGTCCGACAAAGGCGGCTTGGTCTTTGGGGGCGACGTGGATTTCTATGCCTCATACGCGCAGCGCGGTAACCTGCCGATGAAAGAGCACGTGATGGAGGCCGGCATGACCCTGATGCCAATGATCGGCAAGGCCAAGGTTTTACGCAGCTGGGGCGGGATTATGGACATGTCGCCCGACGGCTCGCCGACCATCGACAAAACCCACATCGACGGCTTGTACCTCAATTGCGGATGGAACTACGGCGGCTTCAAAGCTGTGCCCGCGTCGGGCTGGTGCTTGGCGCATTTGATGGCCACCGGCAACCATTCCGAACACGCAACGAAATTCCTGCTGAACCGCTTTGAGACAGGCTACGGCCTGATGGACGAAGAAGGCACCGGCAGCCAGCACAATCTACACTAGGGAGCGCGGCGATGAGAATAACCTGTCCACATTGCGGCGAACGCGATCGACGCGAGTTTTACTATGTCGGCGACGCGCTGGCGATCAACCGACCGGCACCTGACGGCGGCGCGCAGGTGTGGAATGACTATCTCCACAACCGCGATAACCCCGCAGGGATCACCCGTGACCTTTGGTATCACGAAAGCGGCTGTTCGGCCTGGATCGTCGTCACCCGCAACACGGTGACCCATGAAATCCTTGAGACGATGTTGG
>JBELFK010000191.1:0-4015 GCA_042092935.1 Paracoccaceae bacterium
CGACGTTTGTCTGAGCCGTGATGTCGATGGAATTTAGATTAACTTTGGTCTTGTTGTCGTTGAAAGATGCGTAAATTTTGTCCTGAATTCCCCGCCAATTGTCGCGTGCATAAGCCTCAAGCTCCGCAACGCTAAGTGCGCGTAGACGATTGTAGTCGTCCTCGTTTTCTGACTCTTGCGTGTTGGCGATTTCGGCAAGATCAACACCTGCCAGAACGGCTTCGAGACTGAGCTCGACCTCAATATTCAGTTGATCGCCCTCTGCCGAAATACTGACGATGGCGGGTTGAATTTCATGCGCGTTGACTTGGCCAAAAAACACGAAAACCATTGACAGCAGGGCGTAGCTCATCACCTTGCCCGTATAAAAAATTTTGTGGAGTAAAAAATTGTTACGCACGTCCCTGCCCTTTATTGCCCTGTTAATGCTTTCAAATATTGCATCGGCCCATGAATTCTGGATTGAGCCCGAAACCTATCAAACCGAAAGTGGCGGCGCTGTAAACGCTGCTCTTGTGAATGGTCAGGATTTTTCGGGCGTATCGATCGCCTATTTGTCGCGCAGCATCGTGAGACTTGAGTATCGCTCCGGCAACACATTGCGCCGGATAACGGGGGCTTTAGGCGATCGGCCCGCGATTCAATTGTCGGATATGCCGGATGGGTTGTTAGTGTTGGGCTATGAGTCACGGCCTTCGAAACTGGTCTATGAAGAGTGGCAATTGTTCAAGGACTTCGCCGACAAAAAGGGACTTGAAAACGCCTTGGGCGTGCACACCGAAATGGGTCTTGATCCAGAGAATTTCACCGAAGGCTACACCCGCTTTTCCAAATCCTTGGTTCAGGTTGGCAGTGGCAGCGGTGACGATCAAGCCTTTGGTTTTGAAACTGAATTTATTGCGTTGAACAATCCTTATACCGCGGATGACTTGCAGGTCATGTCTGCACAACTGCTTTATCAGGATGCCCCTCGTCCCGACGCCTTGGTCGAAGTTTACCAGCGTGATGGCGATGGCGTGGTCACCAATTTCGCGCTGCAAACCGACAGCGACGGGATCGTTGAGGTGCCCGTGAAATCTGGTCATGATTATATGCTCGATTCAGTCGTTTTCCGCTCCCCGTCCGACGCGCTGCTTGAGCGTATGGAAGTCGATTGGGAAACCCTCTGGGCAAACCTGACCTTTGCTGTTCCAGCGAATTAGCATGACTGTAAGGCCTGAAATTCTGTGCATCGGATCGGTCCTTTGGGACGTCATTGGGCGATCCCCATCGACCATGCGCGTTGGAAGTGACGTGCCGGGGCGGATAACCCGCTTGCCCGGAGGCGTTGCCCTGAACATTGCCATGACTCTGCGAAAGTTCGGGTTGTCCCCTGCATTGTTGAGTGTCGTCGGTGACGACGCCGAAGGTCGCGAGTTGATGGAGGAATGCGCAGCGTTGGGTCTCAATATCGACCATGTCTACCGCTCGACCGATTTGCCGACGGATCGCTATATGGCGGTCGAGGGCCAGAATGGATTGATCGCCGCGATTGCGGATGCGCATTCGCTTGAACAGGCTGGCAGCAAAATACTGACCCCGCTTGTCGCTGGGCCTTTGGGCAATGCGACAGACCCGTTTTCAGGCGTCGTTGCGCTGGATGGCAACCTGACCGAGTCATTGCTGCGAGAGATTGTGAGCATGGAGGCGTTTCAGCAATCTGATCTTCGCGTGGCTCCGGCCTCACCCGGCAAGGCGGATCGGCTGGTGCCAATGCTTGGTCACTCGGGGGCAACGCTTTATGTGAACCTCGAGGAAGCTGGCTTGATCTGCCTTGAAACCTTCGAAACGTCCGAGCAAGCCGCCCGTGCTCTGCTTTCCAAGGGTGCAAACCGTGTTTTGGTGACGGATGGCGGCAATGCCACTTGCGACGGACGTTCCGACAGAGTCATTAGCCTGCAACCACCCGACGTTATGGTGACCCGCGTGACCGGCGCTGGCGATACGTTCATGGCCGCGCATATCGCGGCTGAAATGCGTGGTCTTGACCGCAAACACTCCCTACAAGCCGCCTTGGATGCCGCAGCAACCTATGTTTCAGGAGATATTGGCGCATGATAACCCTGCATTATTCCGACGAGGTACGGGACGCATTGCAAAGCGGAGCCCCTATTGTCGCGTTGGAAAGCACAATCATCACCCATGGCATGCCATTTCCCCAGAATTTGGAAACAGCACGCTTGGTCGAGGATGAGGTGCGCAAATCTGGCGCTGTGCCAGCGACGATTGCCGTGTTGAACGGCCAGTTGCACATTGGGTTGTCGGATGATGAACTGACTAAGCTGGCCAAAGCGACCGAGGTCGCAAAGCTCTCACGCGCCGATCTTGCGGCTTGCATGGCAGGGGGCGGAACCGGTGCGACGACCGTGGCTGCCACCATGATTGCAGCCAAGGCGGCGGGCATTTCGGTTTTTGCCACAGGTGGCATTGGTGGCGTTCATAGGGGCGCGGAAGACAGCTTTGATGTCTCGGCAGATTTGCAGGAACTGGCGCAAACGGATGTGATTGTTGTGGCCGCAGGCGCCAAGGCAATTCTCGACTTGCCAAAGACGTGGGAGGTTCTCGAGACCCTCGGCGTTCCGGTTATCGCGATTGGACAAGACGTTCTGCCCGCATTCTGGTCGGCCTCGTCGCCCTATCCTGCGCCCATCACGATGCACACGGGCCGAGACGTAGCGTTGGCGGCAAAGGCCCGCACCGCATTGGGCATCCCTGGGGGGCATCTTGTTTGCAATCCGATCCCAGTCGAAGCTGAAATCAAAGAAGACGTCATCGGGCCAATAATCTTGCAAGCGCTTCGCGATGCACAGACCAACAACGTACAGGGTAAGGCCGTGACGCCATTTCTGTTGAATCGGATTTTTGAGTTGACCGACGGTCGGTCGCTTGTGGCCAATATTCAACTTGTTCTCAACAATGCGCGGTTTGCCTGTGAAATTGCCCGCGAAATGAACTAATTTCCGCTTTTCGTGAATGAATAACCAAAGTGTTATTGTGCGCCGGTTTCAAGCGACCATATAGTGCGCTGAGATCAACGATTGAATGCCATGACCACGCCTTTTGACGATGAACCCCCCAAGCGCCCCGGGCTGATTGCCCGGCTTCGGTCAAGTTTTCTGACCGGATTGGTCGTGATTGCACCCGTTGCAATGACGGTTTGGTTGATTTGGTCTGTTATCGGATGGATCGATTCCGTCGTTTTGCCGCTGGTGCCTGGCAGCTTTAAACCGGACCAATTCATCGGGCTTAATCTGCGCGGATATGGCGTGGTTATCTTTTTGATCTTCACGGTCATTGTCGGCTGGATTGCCAAGGGCTTGATTGGACGCTCTTTGATTGGCTTTGCCGAGGGTCTGGTGGTGCGTATGCCTGTTGTGCGCTCGATCTACTCGGGTGTGAAGCAGATCGCCGAAACGGTCTTTGCGCAAACCGATCGCAGTTTTGAAAAAGCCTGTCTTGTGCAATATCCACGCAAGGGAATTTGGGCCGTGGGCTTTATTTCAACCGAGGCAAAGGGCGAAGTTGCCCAGCAGGCCGGAAACGAAGGCACCTTGCTCAGCGTGTTCGTGCCCACGACCCCGAACCCGACCTCAGGCTTTCTGTTGTTCTTCCCAAAGGACGACGTCATCGAACTGGACATGTCAGTGGAAGAGGCCGCCAAGCTGGTGATCTCGGCGGGCCTTGTTTATCCCGATATGGTGGACCCTGACGCCAAACCTAAAAAGCAGGGCTAAAGCGCGGTCCAACCGCCGTCCACGCTGATCGTGGTGCCGGTGATTTGCGCGGCTGCATCCGAGCAGAGGAACACTGTCGTTCCACCCAGTTGTTCGACCGTTGCAAATTCACGCGACGGCTGGCGCTCGAGCATGACGTTTTTTATCACCTCGTCACGCTCCATGTTGTGGGCCTTCATCTGGTCGGGAATTTGTGCTTCGACCAGTGGCGTCAAAACATAGCCTGGGCATATCGCATTTGC
>JBELFK010000192.1:0-3925 GCA_042092935.1 Paracoccaceae bacterium
TCGGCCAGTCCGAGAAATCATACGTCACATCATACTGATCCGGATCGCACCAATGCGCGGCCTCGGCTCTCTCATCAATCCGATGAAACGGGCGCTCATCGTCAAAAAACACTTCGATCCCTTCGCCGGTCGAACGCCACAGATACACCCGCTCTGCTTCCATCGACGCACCGCCCAACTCCAACACGCCACGCTCGGCATAGCGCAACCCAACACCATCCCGCTCAAACCGCGCGACGCCCGCAAACCGCGCCGTCTGCCCGCTCAGCGCATCCTCAATCCGCCGCGAGACCTGCCAGTCCCCTTCAAAATCCCAAAGCTCCGGCACTTTTCAACACCCCTTATCTTTTGTCCACAAGTATCCTCGGGGGGAGTTGCCCCGCAAGGGGCAACGGGGGGCAGACAGCCCCCCCTGCGACAGCGGCTCTCTTGTGACCGGACGTCATGCAGAGTAAACCCCCCGCGACTCCTCACAACAAAAGGCCCGCGCGTATGATCCCCCGCTATTCCCGTCCCGATATGGTTGCCATCTGGTCGCCAGAATCCAAGTTCAAAATCTGGTACGAGATCGAAGCCCACGCCTGCGATGCCATGGCAAAACTGGGCGTCATTCCGCAGGAAAACGCTGACGCCGTTTGGAAAGCCAAGGACGTTGAGTTCGACGTCGCCCGCATCGACGAGATCGAAGCCGTCACCAAGCACGACGTCATCGCCTTCCTCACCCACCTTGCCGAGCACGTTGGCAGCGAAGAGGCTCGCTTCGTGCATCAGGGTATGACATCATCCGACGTGCTGGACACCTGCCTGAACGTTCAACTTGTCCGCGCCGCCGACATCCTGATCGAAGATATGCACAAGCTGCTCGCCGCCCTTAAGACCCGCGCGCTTGAGCATAAAGACACCGTCCGCGTTGGCCGAAGCCACGGCATCCACGCCGAGCCGACCACCATGGGTCTGACCTTCGCGCGTTTCTACGCCGAGATGGACCGCAACCTGTCCCGCTTGCGCGACGCCCGCGCTGAAATCGCCACTGGCGCGATCTCGGGCGCGGTTGGCACCTTCGCCAATATCGACCCTGCGGTTGAAGAACACGTCTGCGATCAGCTCGGCCTCGTCCCCGAGCCGATCAGCACCCAAGTCATCCCGCGCGACCGCCACGCAATGTTCTTTGCCACGCTGGGCGTTATCGCCAGCTCAATAGAAAACGTCGCGATTGAGATCCGCCACATGCAGCGCACCGAGGTTCTGGAAGGGGCTGAGTTCTTCTCGATGGGTCAGAAAGGCTCATCCGCGATGCCGCACAAGAAAAACCCTGTCCTGACCGAAAACCTGACCGGCCTCGCCCGTCTGGTCCGCATGGCCGTGATCCCGGCGATGGAGAACGTCGCCCTCTGGCACGAGCGTGACATTTCCCACAGTTCGGTTGAACGCGCCATCGGCCCCGACGCCTGCATCACGCTAGATTTCGCCCTGGCTCGTCTGACCGGCGTGGTCGAGAAGATGCTGATTTTCCCTGAAAACATGCTCGACAACATGAACAAATTCCCGGGCCTCGTTATGTCCCAGCGCGTTCTTCTGGCCCTGACCCAAGCAGGCGTCAGCCGCGAGGACGCCTATTCGATGGTTCAGCGCAACGCGTTGAAGGTCTGGGAGGAACGGCTCGATTTCCGCGAATTGCTGCTGGCTGACGCCGAAGTTGTCACCGCCCTTGGCGAAGACGGCATCAACCAGAAATTCAACATGGACTACCACACCAAACACGTCGACACGATCTTTGCGCGGGTGTTTGGCGAATAATCTTGCCCTAAAGACGTCGTCAAAGCCCGGGCCAATACGCCCGGGCTTTTGCGTTTCACAGCAGCCCTGTCATCGCCGTGGACTCGACCCAATATCCCGCCTATAGCGGTCGGATGCCATTCAGCCGATTAACAAATTACAGCCAGGCCGTTCTCTTGATGCTGTCGGGGATTTTTTGCTTTGCGTTGATGGACGCGAGCGCCAAATATCTCACTGGTTCCGTCGGGCTTATCATGGCGCTCTGGGCGCGATACGCGGGGCAAAGCCTGATCGTCTTGGCGCTGGTTTCCCGCCGCAAGGGCGTTTGGCGCGCCAAGCATCCCTATTTGCAAATCGCCCGATCCATCCTGTTGTTATCGGCCACAGGGTTTTTCTTTGCGGGCATTCACGCCCTTGGCATCCCCAAAGCCACGGCCTTGATGGAACTTAATCCGGTACTGATTACCCTCGGCGGCGCGGTGCTTTTGCGCGAGATGCTGGGACGTCAACGCATCATCGGCATCGTCCTGTCGCTGTTTGGTGCCCTCATCATCATTCGCCCGGGGTTTCAAGAGTTCCGCATCGAGATGATTTATCCGGTGATCGCCGCTGTTTGTTACGCGGGCTATTCCCTTGCGACACGCTTTGTCGGGCGCAACGAGGATGTCTGGACCTCGTTGCTTTATACGGGTTTGGTCGGAGGCATCCTGACCTCAATCGCGCTGCCGTTTTTTTGGGTCACGCCGAGCGCCAAGGACCTCCTGATTATGGTTGCGATTGCCAGTATTGGAACAACGGGCCAATTGGCCATCATCCGCTCGTTCTCCAAGGCCGAAGCGGGCGCCGTGGCCCCGTTTGCCTATGCGGGCCTGATCTATGCCGCCGTCCTCAGCGCCCTTATCTACGGCGAGTATCCTGACGTCTGGACAATCATCGGCTCTATTGTGATTGGCATGGCCGGAATTTATGTTTGGCACCGCGAGAACAGGGCAAAACGGGCAGCAGTGTGAACAATCCCATCGGAAATATCAAAGTCACCGTTCTTGGCGACTATCTGTCGAACCTTGTTTTCGTCGGATTAATCAAGTCTGCCTTGCTGCTTCCCTATAAAACCCGCGTGCGGCTCATGGGCAAGATCGTTGATCGCCTCATTTCGCCGCTCGCAGGCTGGCCAAAACGCATTCGCAATAATCTTCACTACACGATGCCCGCGCTTGCGCCCGCCAAAGTCGATGAGTTGACGCATAGCGTGCCGGATACTGTCGGGCGGATGGTGATCGAGATGTATTCGGGTAAAGACTACTTTGACCGGATGTATGACGCCGAGATTTCCGGCGAAGGCCTTGCCCCGATGCTTGAAGCGCATGCATCGAAGCGGCCGCTGATCCTCGTGACGGGGCATTTTGCGAATTATGTCTCAATCGGCCCGACCTTAAAGAAGCTCGGCATTACCATTGGCGTTTTATATCGCCCGATGGAGAACCGGTTCTTCAACAAGCACTACGTCGATGCGATCACCTATTTCTCGGACCCGCAATTCCCGCAGACCAAGCAAGGCATCGTCCAGATGGTTCGCCATATCCGCAAAGGCGGCGTTATGGGCATCCTGACGGATGTGCATGCCCCTGATGGCGCGCGGACGATGTTTATGGGCAAACCAGCGGCGACGTCGACGGTGATCTCGGAACTTGCCATCAAGAACAATGCGCTCTTGGTGCCGATCTATGGCGTGCGCCAGCCCGATGGCATCAATTTCAAGGTCGAGGTGCATAAACCGATTGAATTGTCGGATGCGCTGACGATGACTCAGCAAATCAACGATGACTTGGAAAGCATGGTGCGCCGCCACCCTGAACAATGGTTCTGGGTGCACAAACGCTGGAAAATCGACTGACTATTTGACTTGGCGCGCGCCAAGGATCTGACCAAACCCGTCCGCCTGAAGCATCACAACAAGCGGTAAATCCGAAGTCAGCGGTACATCAAGCGACAACGCGCCCTGCCCGTTCCACTGCCCCACGGTCCGCCAATCGCTGACGATATTGACGTAGGTATCCATGCGACCGGCGTTTTCTCCGCGTGTGATCTCGACCGTCGATTTTTCAATGTAGTGAATGACATAAACGTCAATCTTTTCAGACGTGGTTTG
>JBELFK010000193.1:0-3949 GCA_042092935.1 Paracoccaceae bacterium
GGATCAACACCAGCGTCTCACGCGGCGGGTTTTTCAGCACCTTCTCGAGCGCTGATTTGTGCAGGAAATCTTTATCAATCTTGCAAAGCCGCTCAAACCCGACCTCATGCGGCCAGTATTCGGGGCTGTATTCGCGGCTCCACGAGCCATAACCCTTTTCCACCCGCAGCGACATCAACGCCCGACCACCCACAGGTCCGCCGCCAACTTCTTTCGCGGCCTCGATCAGGGCAGTATATACAGCGATTTGATCGGCCTCGTCACAGTAGACCTCCCACCCGAGGTCGCCTGTAAAACTGACCCGAAGGGCCGTGCAATCGACGCCCGCAAGTATGAGCTTGCCGTTGCGCATGAAGGGCCATGCCGCGTTTGAAAGGTCCGCATTGGACAATCGCTGCAACACCTCGCGCGACTTCGGTCCAGCCACGTTAAAGGCGCAGGTCGCTTCGGTGCGCGCCTCAAACAACACGCCCTCCGGCTTTTCGACCATATTGAAAAACCGCGAATGATACCGCTCGGCCATGCCCGAACTAATCACCCAAAATTCGTCTTCGGCAATCCGTGTGACCGTCGCATCACCAGCGATCCCGCCCCGTACGCCGATGAGCGGTGTAAGACACGAGCGTCCCACGGCCTTGGGCATCGAGTTGGCGAAAACCTTGTTCAGCCATTCCTCGGCACCCGCCCCAGTCACCTTATACTTGGCGAAGTTCGAAATATCGATCACGCCAACATGGTCGCGCAGCATCCGACATTCCTCGCCCACAGGCCCCCACCAGTTCTGGCGGGTGAAACCGTTTGTGTCCTCGACACCCGTTTCTTTGGCGAACCACAGCGGATGCTCCCAACCGTAGTTCAGACCAAACACCGCGCCCATTTGTTTTTGCATCTCATAGATCGGGCGCACCCGCAGAGGCCGCCCCGCCGCGCGCTCCTCGTTCGGGAAATGGATGGCAAAACGATGCGAATACACGTCGCGCACCTTCGCCTTCACGAAGTCCGGATCGTTGGCCCAAAGACCGAAACGCGCGATGTCCCATGGGAACATATCGTATTGCATCTCGCCTTCGATAATCCATTGCGCCGCCATCAACCCCATGCCCGCAGATTGCGAAAATCCCGGTATGATACCGCCACACATGAAGTAGTTTTGCAATTCCGGCACCGGCCCGAGGATCACATTGCTATCGGGAGACCAGATCATCGGCCCGTTAATCACGCGTTTTATGCCCGCCTCACCAACGACCGGGACGCGGTCAATTGCGCGCATCATGTTATCCTCGATGCGCTCGAGATCGTCTTGAAAGAGATCATGCGCGAAATCCAAAGGCGTGCCACCTTCGGCCCAGAATTTCATGTCGCGCTCATAGGCTCCGATCAGCAACCCCTGCCCCTCTTGGCGCAGGTAATATTCACCGTCTCGGTCCGCGACCGACGGCAGGCGTTTTTCCATCGCGTCAATTTCAGCGATGGTTTCCGTGACAAAATACTGATGCTCGGTCGGTTGAAGCGGCACCTTGATCCCCGCCAGTGCGGCAACTTCACGCCCCCAAAGGCCCGCCGCGTTGATGACCCATTGTGTCTTGATGTCCCCTTTCGGAGTCCGCACGATCCAGCTGCCATCTGGTTGCTGCTCGGTCCCGGTCACAGGTGTGAACCGGTGAATCTCAGCGCCTCGCTGGCGCGCTCCGACAGCGTAGGCGTTGGTCACGCCCGAAGGATCAACATTGCCGCCGTCAGGTTCCCACATGATCGTGCGAATACCGTCGAAATTCACCAGGGGATGCAGCCGTTCAGCTTCGTCCCTCGAAATTTCGTGGAAATTCATCCCGTAGAGCTTGGCCTTGGCGGCCTGAAGCCGAAGCTGATGCTCTCGGTTTTCGGTTTGCGCCAGATAGAGCGATCCGGGCCGAAAAACGCCGCAGCTCTGGCCGGTTTCTTCCTCAAGCTGGTCATAGAGACGCATCGTATAATGTTGGATACGGCTGATGTTGGCGCTGTCATGCAACCCGTGAATATTTGCCGCCGCGTGCCAGGTAGACCCCGAGGTCAGCTCATTTCGTTCGAGCAGAACAACATCGGTCCACCCAAGTTTTGTGAGATGGTACAAAATTGAGCAACCGATGACGCCGCCGCCAATGACCACGGCCTGAGCATGAGTTTTCATGGGAACCTTCCTGAAACGCTTTTATCCAGATTGCCGCCCCCTTCAATTGACCGATTGCCAAAAGCCGACATTTCCCGTCGTATTTCTAAAGTGCGTCGAATTAGGCGAAGTGGTTAAGTGCAATAATTAAAACCGGAGGCAGATATGAAAACATCCACGCGCGTCGTTGTCATAGGAGGAGGCGTTGTCGGGTGCAGCGTTCTCTACCACCTCACCAAACTGGGCTGGTCGGATGTGATGCTTGTCGAGCGGTCGGAATTGACCTCGGGGTCGACTTGGCACGCAGCGGGCGGGTTTCACACGCTCAACGGCGACACAAACATGGCCGCGCTTCAGGGTTACACGATCCGGCTATATAAAGAGCTTGAGGAAATCACAGGCATGTCTTGTGGGCTGCACCACGTGGGCGGCGTGACACTGGCTGACAATCAGGACCGCATGGACATGCTATTGGCCGAGCGCGCAAAGCACCGATACATGGGGCTTGAAACCGAGATTGTCGGACCCGAGGAGATCAAGAAAATCGCGCCTGTGACGAATGTCGACGGCATTCTTGGCGCGCTCTATGACCCGCTCGATGGGCATCTGGACCCATCGGGAACCACCCACGCCTACGCCAAGGCTGCCCGCATGGGCGGCGCGACGATTGAAACGCACTGCATGGTGCACGAAACCAATCAACGCGGTGATAGCACATGGGATGTGGTCACCGATAAGGGCACTATTCACACAGAACATGTCGTCAACGCAGGCGGGCTATGGGCACGCGAGGTCGGCGCGATGGCGGGTGTTTACCTTCCGCTTCACCCGATGGAGCATCAATACCTCGTGACCGATGACGTGCCGCTTATCAAGACGATGATGGCGGATGGCCAGGAGCATCCGCATGTCATGGACCCGGCTGGGGAAAGTTACCTGCGTCAGGAAGGCAATGGGCTTTGCATCGGATTTTACGAACAACCCTGCCGCCCCTGGGCCGTTGATGGCACACGTTGGGATTTCGGACATGAGCTTTTGCCGGATGATTTCGACAAGATCGAAGACTCGATCAATTTCGCCTACAAGCGCTTCCCTGATCTTGAGCGTTCAGGCGTCAAATCCGTGATTCACGGCCCCTTCACCTTTGCCCCCGATGGCAATCCGCTTGTCGGCCCCATCCCCGGACTGCGCAATTATTGGAGCGCATGCGGTGTTATGGCGGGATTCTCGCAGGGCGGAGGCGTTGGCCTGATGCTGGCGCAATGGATGATCGAAGGCGAAACCGAGCGCGATACCTTTGCCATGGATGTCGCGCGTTTTGGCGATTGGATCACGCCCGGTTACACCCGTCCCAAGGTGATCGAGAACTACCAAAAACGCTTTTCGGTCGCCTACCCGAACGAGGAACTTCCCGCGGCGCGCCCGTTTGTGCGCACACCCATGTATGACACGTTCGACACAATGGGGGCGGTATGGGGCCAGCAATTTGGTCTCGAAGTACCAAACTATTTTGCCCAGGGCGATGAGCCGCGCTACGAAGAACCGTCGTTCCGGCGCTCAAACGCGTGGGAGGCAACCGCACGCGAAGTCAAAGCCGTCCGCGAGGCCGTCGGCATCAACGAGACGCATAATTTCGGCAAATATGCGGTCAGAGGTGAAAACGCACAGGCTTGGCTGGACCGGATCATGGCCGGACGCATCCCCAAACAGGGCCGCATCAGCCTGACACCGATGCTGTCACCCAAAGGCCGCCTTATTGGTGATTTCACCGTCTCCTGCCTCAGCGAGACCGAGTTCCAACTG
>JBELFK010000194.1:0-3940 GCA_042092935.1 Paracoccaceae bacterium
CTGCCGCCAAAGCGTTCGGTGGTGGCCATGACGGTTGAAAGCTCATCAAGGGCTGCGGCCCAGTTTTGATGCGCAACGTTTTTCCAGGCCTTGGCGACGGGGGCGACCAGATCGCCAGCGTAACCTTTCGCGGTGTCGATGATATGGGCGAGGCGGTCTCCGTCGCCGGCCATGGCATGACCAAGGGCGGCATGCAGGTCGGCAAAGCACTGGCCGGTGTTGGGAAAATACTGCGCCGCGTAGTCGCTGATTTGTCGCCAACGCTCTGACCCCACCGCGTGACCGGCAATTTCCGCGCGGTAGAGCAGCGCGACGGTATCGGTCAGCACATTGATCGGCAGTCCCTGCGCCCCGTCCGGGCCAATCCGATTGTCGATGGCCAGCCACATGTCGTCGCTGTCACCGTCTTGCATCGCCCAGAGTGCCTGATGCCAACTGAGGTGCCCGTGCAGAACACTCTTGGGGTCGTAATCCGTCATCCAGCCAGTCAGGAATTCCCGGCCTGCCAAAGCCTCGCCGTTTTCATATTGCGCGTGCGCCTTGAAATGGGCGGCGTTGGCGTTGCGCGGGTTCAGAGCGAGAGCCTTTTCCATCAGGTGCAAAGACCGGTTGACCTGCCCCGTTTCGCAAAGAGCGACGGCGTGCATGGACATCATCCACCAGTCGCCTTCGTAATGTGGGGCGAGGGTTTCCGTATAGGCCAGCAACGCCGCTTCGCGCCCGACCTCCCCCGAGAATCCGATCAGGCCGAAGACGCTCGTACAAAGCTGCGCGACTAAAGCATCGCGCGGATAATCGCGGACATGGGCGAGAACCGCCTTGCGGCAGCCCGCTGCATTGCCTGCAAGCATCAAAGCATGGGCGGCGATGTGGCTGGCCTCGCGATCATCGACCGTGTCGGCAAGCGCCACGGCCCGCGCGATTGAGGATTTGGCGTCGGCCATCCGGCCCGACATCGTTAGCGCGCGGGCGAGGGCGACGTGACCAAGGGCAAACTGCGGGTCGGCGCGGGTGGCGGTTTCAAATTCCTCGATGGCGGCGAAATGTCCGCCAAGATAGAGATGCGTCCCGCGCCGATAGGCTTCACAGGCCGCGTCGGATTGCGTGGTCAGGGCGTTGCCGTATCCGTCGCGAAAGGGCTGTGTCATGCGGGACTCCTGCTGCTGGTTCCAAAGGCTAGCAGAGGGGGCGGGCTTCGCATAGGGCGTTGGCGAGGGGGCTGTCTGCCCCCTCGCGCTCCCCCGAGGATATTTAGAGACAAAAGATGTAGAATTGAGAGTTGCATTGACTGGGGCGCACATGCGTTTTCTTTTGACTGCAAATATCCATATACGAAGTTATTCCAAGTCTCTCACGGATTTGGATCTATAGGCTGCGTCGGAAGAGGAGGGGTCATGACCTATCGAGCTGAATTCAGCCGCTCGCTGCGATTTGAGAATGCCGTTGTCGCGGTGGCCGTTTTGCTGGCCTATCATGCATACGGCGCAGGCTGGGGCATGTTTGCCTTGTTGATCCTGCTGCCGGATCTGTCCGGTCTGGGCTATCTGGTGAACCGGCGGGTCGGGGCGAGGTGTTATAACACCGCCCATAGCTATGCCTGGCCCGCGCTGTTGATCGTGGTAGGGGTAATCCCTAGCGGGGCGGATGTGACACTTGGGATCGGTTTGATCTGGGCCGCGCATATCGCGATTGATCGGGCGGTGGGCTATGGGTTGAAAAGCCGCGAGGATCACCATGAGACGCATTTGGGTCGCATGGGGAAGGGCGGGTCATAGGGATGCAGCGGTGCCCCGCTCAGAGCAACGCTGGCAGGGGAACAAGCATCAGGGTTTGTTCAGATTGAAATCGGTGGGCCCACCTAAAGGCAGTTCATCGCCGCACAGGGTTTCCCCCGCACCTTCCGATCTTTGGGTGTTTGGCTGGTCCCCGTACATCTTCGCTTTCGCTAGTCGTGGAACCTGTCGAACTGTTGTGACGTCTTGGGGAAGATGCCGGTTCCGCGGTTAAAAAGGCGTTGGGGCAGCGCACGGTGGGGTTAGGTGAACGGGTCCTCGGGATAGCCCACCCCCGCCAGATACAGCCCCTCGGGCGGGCAGACGGGGCCGCAGGCGGCGCGGTCGCGGGCGTCGAGCGCTTCTTTGACGCGGATCGGATCCCATGCGCCTGCACCGACTCGTTCGAGCGTTCCGACGAAGCTGCGGACCTGATTGTGCAGGAAGGATCGCGCCCGAAGGCGAAAGTGATATTCGCGGCCCGACAGCCCTTCGACCTGATTTATAGTGATCTCGTCCAGAGTTTTGACCGGAGAGGCCGCTTGGCAGATTGACGAGCGAAACGTCGTGAAATCGTGATGACCGATCAGATGGGCCGCGCCTTGGCGCATCGCGTCTAAATCAAGGTCGTGCCCAACCTGCCAGACCAGTCCCTTGTCGTGCGTTGCAGGGGCGCGGCGGGTCAGCAGGCGGAAGAAATAGCGACGCTCAAGGGCTGAAAACCGCGCGTGCCAGTCTTCGGCGACCGGCGCTGCTTGCAAGATCGCGACGGGCAAGGGTTTGAGGTGGTAGTTCAGCGCCTCGGATAGGCGGAATGGATCCCAGTCTTTCTCCATGTCGCAATGGGCCACTTGCGCCAGAGCGTGCACGCCAGCGTCGGTGCGCCCAGCGGCGGCAATCGTATGGGCGCGGGGTTCGAGCTTGGCCAAGGCGTCTTCAATCGCGCCCTGCACCGAGGGCTGGTCGGCCTGTCTTTGCCAACCGGCGAAGGTGGCTCCGTGGTATTCGACTTTGAGGGCGTAGCGCGGCATAGGGGTCTGTTAGCCTTTGACGGCCAGTCGGGCAATCCCTGACTGGAAACAACGGCTTGGGCTGCCTATGTTGGCTGCAACGACAGAAAAGGGTGCCCATTGGCCATATCAAATATCGTCAAAGACGCCGGACGGCAGGTGAGTTCCCTTGGCGACAGTGTGAATGAAGCCCTGTTTGAGCCTGTGGTCCGTTTGGGCGTGACCGGCCTCGCGCGGTCGGGGAAGACTGTGTTTATCACCTCGCTGGTGGCAAACCTGCTGGATCGGGGGCGTATGCCGGGGCTGAGAGGGGCCGAGTTGATACGGGCGGCGTTTCTGAAACCTCAGCCTGACGACACGGTGCCGCGATTTGACTACGAGGCGCATCTTGAGGCGATGACCGGTCCCGCGCCGGTTTGGCCTGAAAGCACCCGTTCGATTTCCGAATTGCGGCTGTCGTTTCGCGTCGATCCCGTCGGGTTTCTCGGCGGGTTGCAGGGGCCAAGGACGGTGCACGTGGATATTGTCGATTATCCCGGCGAATGGCTTTTGGACCTGCTTTTGCTGGATAAATCCTTTGACGAGTGGAGTTCCGAGACCCTGGCGCGGATGGAAAACCGCGCCGAGGCGAGTGACTTTTTGGCGCTTTATGCGGGGGTGGACGGCGGCCAGCCGCATGACGAGAGTGTTGCGCAAAGCATGGCGAAATCCTTGTCAGCCTATTTGAATGCGTCGCGGGACGCTGGCTGGTCTGACTGCACACCGGGGCGGTTTTTGTTGCCTGGTGATCTTGACGGGTCGCCGGTTCTGACCTTCGCACCCGTCAACGGCGACGCAAAGCGCGGAACCCTGCGCCGCGAGATGGAGCGCCGCTACGAGGCCTATAAATCCAAGGTTGTGCGTCCGTTTTTCCGCGATCACTTTTCCAAGATCGACCGGCAGGTTGTGTTGGTTGACGTCTTGGGGGCCATGAACCGAGGCCGCCCTGCGGTGCGCGAGTTGCGCGACACCATGACGGGGTTGATGGCGGCGTTTCGCCCCGGGAGAAACAGGTTTTTGGCGCGCCTTCTGGGTGGACGCAGGGTCGAGAAAATCCTCTTTGTTGCGACCAAGGCCGATCATTTGCACCACAAGCAGCATCCCGATCTGACCGCCTTT
>JBELFK010000195.1:0-3890 GCA_042092935.1 Paracoccaceae bacterium
TGCCACTCAACCTGTGGTGACTTCAGCTTATTTGACTATGCAGAGGGCTATTGGACATTTTTGATGAACCAGCCCAATGCGCACGGAGCAGTATGTACCACGGAAATCGTGGCTCTTGCCTCGGCCAAACAAGAATTTGCCGAGCGTGGGTGCCGGATTGTCAGCGTAACTCAGGAATTGGTCGACGAAGAAACCCGATGGATTGACGAAATCGACGAACATTTTCATATGAAGGTCTGGTTCCCGATGATCGCCGATCCGCAATTCAAAATATCTGAGTTGTTTGGCATGACGCATTTTCGACAAAACAAACAAAAGGCCGTTCGCAAAACCTTTCTGATCGATCCGACGTTGCGCGTTCGCGCAATTTGGGAATACCCATTGGTCATCGGCCGCAGTGTGACCGAGATGCTGCGGCTTATAGATGCCCAGCTAGCGCATACAAGAAACCGGGTCGTTATGCCCTGCGACTGGTTCCCGGGCGAACCCGCGCTTGCGCCACACACACTTAGTTCGGAATCCGTACTGGAAAAATACGGCAATCGGGTCCGCCACGTTGCACCGGGCGTTCGGCTCGTTGATATAGACTAGGCAGACGTGCTGTCACTTAGATCCGGCGCGAGGCTTTACCGCCTAAATAGGCCAGCGGGATGTATTGTAACAGGCCTATGATTGTCATCCATGTGGGGTGCGGAATCATCGCGATGTTGATGATGCCGCCCAGCATCAGAAAACCACCCGCGATGATGACCATGGTGCGGCCACTGCCCGAAGGTGCGATCCGTGCCGCAACAAGACCCGCGATGAAAGACGACAGCATCCAGCCGAAAAGCACCAACAGTTTTGCGCCCATGGGAACATCAGCGATATAGGCCGCCATTGCGACACGGTCGGTTGGATCTATGACCGTTGGTATCGGATATTGCGTCACCGAGATGAAGTTCACCACCATCATCGCCGCCAAGCCCGCAACAAGGCCCGCGCCAACGGCTAGAATTTTCCGGCCCATTTTTCCCCCCTTTTGACCCCATAGGATTAAAATCCGGGCCAGCATACCACGAGGAAATGATGCAAACCAAGCGCATCAATTCTTGATATGCGCGGGCTTCACCGCCAAGCTGCACGCAGGAGGATGCCCCATGCGTTCATTTGACGACATCTACGAGATTTCCGCCAAACGCAAAGGCGGCACAGAGGCGCTTGAGGCGATCATCTCGTCGCATCGCATGAAACCGGCCGCCGAATTGGCGGCCATCCCCGAGGATCGCTGGCTGTCCGAGCTTTCCAAGTTCGTGTTTCGCACCGGCTTGAATTGGTCGGTGATCGAAGCGAAATGGGCGGGCTTTGAAGAGGCGTTTCACGGGTTTGACGTGGGCAAATGCGCGATGATGGATGACGAGATGTTTGACAGTCTGCTGACGGACACGCGGATTGTGCGTCATGGCGCCAAGATTGCCTCGGTCCGCGACAATGCGGCTTTCTTTCTTGAGCTTCGTGCCGAGGGTGGCATTGCGCGCGTCATCGCCGAATGGCCCTCGACGGATTTTATCGGTTTGCTGGCGATGCTCAAAACACGCGGGTCTCGGTTTGGGGGCACGACGGCGCAATATGGTTTGCGGTTTATGGGCAAGGACAGTTTCATTCTGTCGGCTGATGTCGTGGCCCGTTTGATCGCCGAGGGCGTGATCGACAAGGCCCCGACCTCAAAAACCGCCCTGCGCAAAACCCAAGAGGCCTTTAACCTCTGGATGCAGCAAAGCGGGCGGGGATTGACCGAGGTGAGCCGCGTGTTGGCGACCAGCGTTTAATCCTCTGAAATTGACGTATCTCAAGGTCACCTATTGTTGTGTCTGTTACTCTTGGGGACAGAAAAACAAGGGAAGCATATGACCGAAATCACACAAGCCGACGACTACCAAATCAAGATCCCGGAAATGGAACAGGATTCCTTTCTGAAATCCTTTGAGAATGGGAAATACCCCTACAAAGACCGCATGAAGCGCAAAGATTATGAGGCAACGAAAGCCAAATTACAGGCGGAATTGCTGAAGGTTCAGCATTGGGCGCTCGAGACCGGTCAAAAATTTGTGCTGTTGTTTGAGGGGCGCGATGCGGCCGGTAAGGGCGGCACGATCAAGCGTTTCACCGAACACCTGAATCCGCGACATGCGGGGGTGGTGGCCTTGAACAAGCCCACCGAGGAAGAGCGTGGACAGTGGTATTTTCAGCGGTATTTGAACCATCTACCCACCTCGGGTGAGATCGTTCTTTACGACCGATCTTGGTACAACCGCGCGGGTGTTGAGCGGGTCATGGGGTTCTGCGAACCCGGCGAATACCTCGAATTCATGCGCCAGACGCCCGAGCTTGAGCGGATGCTGGTGCGGTCTGGTATCCGGTTTTACAAATATTGGTTCTCGGTCACGCAGGAAGAACAACGCGCCCGCTTCAAATCGCGTGAGCGTGATCCCTTGAAGCAATGGAAACTCAGTCCGATCGACAAAGCATCGCTCGACAAATGGGACGACTACACTGAGGCGAAAGAGGCGATGTTCTTTTACACGGACACCGCCGACGCGCCTTGGACCGTTATCAAGTCGAATGACAAGAAACGCGCACGGATCAACACCATGCTGCATTTCCTGAATACTCTGGACTATCCAGGCAAGGATTTGGACATCGCAACCCTTGCGGATCCGCTGATTGTCAGCGGCACGGATCACAGCATTCACCACTCGGATCACATCTTGGGCGCGTCGTTGCATCCCGATCAGCGACGGAAATAACGGTCGGTACTAAATCCGGTTGCCACGGGGGGAATGGTCGGGATACTCATTCAATATGAGTTCTAAACTCGCGAGTTTTCGCGTCCATTCCAAACCCTTGATGAAGCTGGCTTGGCCCTTGATCGGCAGTCAGATCATGCAATTTGCCATCGGGCTGACCGATGCGATCATGCTTGGCTGGTACTCGCTTGAGGCTTTTGCCGCACAGGTTTTGGGCGGCAGTTTTTTCTTCATCGTCCTGATTTTGGGTTCGGGGTTTGCCTTTGGGCTTCAGCCCATGGTGGCGAATGCCCATGCCAAGAACGACCAGCAACAAATCAGACGCTCGACCCGCATGGGGTTCTGGCTGGTGCTGATTTATGCAGCGATCACGGTGCCGGTTTTGTTGTTCGCCGAGCCGATCCTTGTCGCCATCGGCCAAGATCCCGATCTTGCGATGCAGGCCGATGTCTATCTGAAGATCATGGCGTTTTCGGTGTTCCCTGCCCTGTTGGTGAATGTCCTGCGCAGCTACCTGAGTGCGCTCGAGCAGGCTGGGATCATCCTTTATGTCACCATTGGCAGCCTCGCGCTGAATGCGCTTGTGAACTATCTGCTCATCTTCGGGAGCTTTGGCTTCCCCGAGCTTGGGCTTTTGGGGGCGGCGGTGGCCTCGCTTGCCGTACACACCTCGAGTTTTGTCGTTCTGGCGATTTATGCCGCTCGCAAGAACCCTGACCACAGCCTGTTTCAACGCTTTTGGCGACCCGACCCCGAAGCGTTCTGGAGTGTGTTTCGCCTTGGCTGGCCAATCGGCATCACCGTTTTGGCCGAAGTGGGCATGTTCACCGCCGCCTCGGTGATGGTTGGATGGGTCGGCGTGGTTGAGCTTGGCGCCCATGGGATCGCGCTTCAGGTGGCCTCATTATCATTCATGTTCCACCTTGGCCTGTCGCATGCGGTCACGGTCAGGGCCGGAAATGCCCATGGCCGCAATGACTGGGACGGGTTGCGGTCCGGGGCGCGTGTGGCGCTGATAATCTCGGCCACGGTGGCCCTGCTGGCCAGTGCTTCGTTCATCCTGTTTCCAGAACTGCTGTTGATGGCCTTTGTTTCGCCGAGCGA
>JBELFK010000196.1:0-3781 GCA_042092935.1 Paracoccaceae bacterium
CGATCGCTGGCGAAACCAAGAACCAGGAAATCAAGCGTCTGCTTGGTGCAGAAGGTACACTTGGCGAGATGCTTGGTCTTGACGCAGAGTGGGCGAAGCGCGCACTTGCTGTTGGAGGCAACTACGGTGAAGTCTTTGATGCGAACATCGGCCCAGACACTGCTATCGGTGTTCAGCGTGGCCTGAACGCACAGTGGACAGACGGCGGCCTGCTGTACTCACCACCGTTCCGTTAAGAACTACACTTGATAAGGGCGCGGCTTAGACCGCGCCCTTATTCCTATTGCACTAGAAATTTTCCATCGCAGGTCAAGAACGGGTAAACCGTCTACCGCAATTCGCAGATGGAACCTTCAGGGGATAAATTATGGCGACGTTTTCCGACGTACCTTCGGAGTCGTTCCGGTTATCCATGCTTATCAATGATAAGCGCTACCGGGCCTACACCTTTCAATTCATAGCCCTGCTTCTGCTGATCGGCGCGTTTTCCTATCTGGGATACAATCTGGTTCAGAACTTGCAGGCGGCTGGCCTTAATATCTCGTATAAATTCCTGGGCGATCCCGCCGGATACGATATTAACCAGCGTCTCATCGAATATGACAACCAAAGTACCCATTGGCGGGCCTCGCTCGTTGGGGCCTTGAACACGCTTTTGGTGGCGTTCCTTGGTTGCATCACCGCAACGATCATCGGGGTTTTTGTGGGCGTGCTGCGTCTGTCGAACAACTGGATCGTTTCCAAGCTGATGTCTGTCTACGTCGAGATCTTCCGCAACGTGCCGGTTCTGATCTGGATCCTGATTATCATGGCGGTCTTTACCGCAGTGCTGCCGCAGCCCCGCGATTTCCGTGGTGCCAATGCGACCGCTTCCATGGTGGCAGAAAGTTTTGCCTTTACCGGGCGCGGCTTTTATTCCCCCAAGCCCGTCTTCAACGAAGGCTCGGGCATCGTCATGAGCGTTTTCGTTTTGTCGATCTTCGCGATGTTCTACTATCGCCGCTACGCCAAAAAGGCCTTGTATGATCGCGGACAAATGCTTCCAACCTTCTGGCCGAGCGTGGGCATCTTCCTCCTTCCGGCCATCGTGATGTTCTTCATTATGGGGCAGCCGATTTCGCTGGATTACCCAGCGTTGAAGGGCTTCAACTTCCAGGGCGGCATCTATATGCGCGCCTCGTTGATTTCGCTTTGGTTCGCGCTGTCGATCTACACAGCCGCCTTCATCGCCGAGAACGTGCGAGCGGGTATCCTGTCGGTATCAGCCGGACAAACCGAGGCTGCGGCGTCGCTGGGTCTGCGCCCGAACCGGATCATGAACCTTGTGGTGCTGCCTCAGGCGCTGCGGGTGATTATTCCGCCGCTGATTTCGCACTTCCTGAACCTGACCAAGAACTCGTCTCTGGCGATTGCGGTCGGCTATATGGATCTGACCGGTACTTTGGGTGGCATCACCCTGAACCAAACCGGTCGCGCGATTGAAACCATTCTGTTGCTCATGGCGTTCTACCTGACGATCTCGCTTTCGATTTCGGCGATCATGAACGTTTACAACAACAGCATGAAGCTAAAGGAGAGGTGATATGAGTAGAACTGACACAATCGCATTTGTTCGCTCTGACATGTTGCCCGAGATGCCGCCTCCGGCCACGGAGACGGGTGCGATAAAATGGCTGCGCGAGAACCTGTTCTCGAGCGTCTTCAACTCGATCCTGACGCTGATCTCGCTTTATGTGATCTATCTGCTGCTACAGGGTTTCCTGCCGTGGCTGCTTGGTGGTCTCTGGACCACAAGCTCGCTGAGGGAATGTCGCGACATCCTTGATGGGGCCGCTGGCGGGTGTTTCTCGGTTCTGACCGAGCGTTGGAACCAATTGTTGTTCGGGTTCAAGTATCCACCCGATCAATACTGGCGTCTAATCCTGGCTTTCGTCTTGGTGCTTGGCGCGCTTGCACCGGTTTTGTTCCAAAAACTGCCACGCAAGCTGCTTTACCTGACCGGCCTCTATCCCTTTGTCGGGTTTTGGTTGATCTGGGGTGGTACCTTGTTGACACCGATCGTCATTCTGATTGGCTTCGTCGTTGGGTTCATCACCTTCAAACGTCTCGAGCATAACAGCTTCGCGATGGGTGCCCTTGGCGGCATCGTGGCGGCTGTGGTTGTCATCTGGCTCGGTGGATTCATCTCGTCAGCGATGAGCGGCTTTTTGGCGCTCGAGCAGGTGCCGTCACGCGATCTGGGTGGCTTTATGCTGAACCTGATCCTTGGCGTAGTCTGTGTGTCCCTGTCGTTGCCAATTGGCATCGCCTTGGCGCTGGGCCGTCAGTCGGATATGCTTATCATCAAATGGATTTGCGTGATCTTCATCGAATTCATCCGAGGCGTGCCGCTTATCACCTTGCTCTTTGTGGCCAATGTGGTCCTGGCATACTTCCTACCGCCGGGAACGAACTTCGATCTGATCCTGCGCGTGATTATCATGATTACGATGTTCTCCTCGGCCTATATCGCCGAGGTGATCCGGGGTGGCCTCGCGGCGCTTCCAAAGGGTCAGTACGAAGCAGCGGATAGTCTTGGTCTCGACTATGCACAGTCGATGCAGCTAATCATTCTGCCTCAGGCCCTCAAGATTTCGATCCCGGGTATCGTGAACGTGGCTGTGGGTCTCTTCAAAGACACCACACTGGTTTCGGTTATCTCTATGTTCGACCTTGTCGGCATGATCCGCGGACCGATCCTCGCCTCGACCGAATGGAACGGCGTTTACTGGGAACTTTGGAGCTTTGCGGTTCTGTTGTTCTTCGTCGTGTGCTTCTCGATCTCGAAATACTCTCAATGGTTGGAGCAACAGCTCCGCACCGATCATCGTTAAGAAAGGCTTGGACCCATGAACGAACAAGCTCAAATGGCTGTCTCAGACGAGGTGGCAATTCAAATCGAAAACATGAACAAGTGGTACGGTGCGTTTCACGTGCTGCGCGACATCGATCTGACCGTCTATCGCGGCGAACGGATCGTGGTTGCGGGGCCATCGGGGTCGGGTAAATCGACCCTGATCCGCTGCATCAACGCGCTGGAAGAGCACCAGAAGGGCTCAATCACCGTGGATGGGACATTGCTGTCGTCTGACATCAAGAACATCGACAAGGTGCGCTCAGAGGTCGGGATGGTGTTTCAACACTTCAACCTGTTCCCACATCTGACCATTCTGGAAAACTGCACGCTGGCACCGATCTGGGTACGCAAGACTCCCAAGAAAGAAGCCGAAGAATTGGCGATGCACTTCCTTGAAAAGGTGAAAATCCCCGAGCAGGCCGACAAGTATCCCGGCCAGCTTTCGGGCGGTCAGCAGCAGCGTGTGGCGATTGCCCGTTCGTTGTGCATGCAGCCGCGCATCATGTTGTTCGATGAACCGACCTCTGCGCTCGATCCCGAGATGATTAAAGAGGTGCTCGACACCATGGTTTCGCTCGCGGAAGAGGGCATGACCATGATTTGCGTGACCCACGAGATGGGCTTTGCCCGTCAGGTGGCGAACCGTGTGATCTTTATGGATGCGGGGCAAATCGTTGAACAGAACGAACCCGAGGAGTTCTTCAACAACCCGCAGAACGAGCGGACGAAGCTGTTCCTCAGCCAGATCCTCGGCCACTAAAGCGTGCGAAAAATCCTAAGGGTGCGCAGATATTGCGCGCCCTTTTTCTATGCGTCACTAAGTTCGCGCGGGATGACGAAATCGATGCTCGTGCTGCGCGAACCAAGCTGGATACCGAGCAGGCC
>JBELFK010000197.1:0-3773 GCA_042092935.1 Paracoccaceae bacterium
GCTTCAAGGACTACCAGTCGCAGTCCGCTTGGACGTGGGAGCATCTGGCCTTGACCCGCGCCCGTCCGATTTGTGGGCCGGTGACTTTGCAGAACGACATTGAGACCTTCCGCAAGGCGCTGATCTCGGACCTTCCTGCGCCGGACAAGATAATGCACGATACTGCGGAAATGCGCCAAAAGATCGCCGCTGCCAAGGGCGAGGGCGGCGCATGGGACGCCAAGCTCGGGGCCGGTCGGATTCAGGATATTGAGTTGTTCTCGCAAGCTGCGTGTCTGATTTCTGGTTCAGAGAAGCGCAGTGTTTTCGACGGCCTTCGGGCGGCACAGTCGGGCGGCCTGATCGATCAGCGCGCGTTGGACGCGCTTCACCACGCCTATGAACGCCATTGGACCGTCCAGATCGTCGCAAAGCTGCTTTCGGAAAAGCCGCTTGACCCCGAGGATTTGGGTCAGGGTGGGCAGAGCTTCCTATTGCGAGAAACCCAATCCGAGAGTCTTCACGCCCTAAAACAGTCGCTAAAAGACCATTCAGAGGCCGCGTCAAATGTCATTGATCGGGTACTAAGTGGAAAGACAGAGGTTCAGACATGAAAGGCGATCTGCACGATCCCAAAGCCCTGATACGCGAGGCCTATCGGATTGAGGGCATCACGGCGTCGCAATGCCGCTCGATCTTTTTGGATTGGGCGCTCAGCTTGCCAGAGTCGATGAACACTCAAGGCAGCCTGTTGGTTCTACTCGAACGACACGGCGAAGAAGCGCCCGACCACCCGATGACCGACGTTCTGCGGAGCGGGCAGGAAGAAATGTCTAAACCCAAACGGCGCGGCGGTTGGCGCGCCCGCCCGAGGGGTTAGCGTTTCAAGGCGGCGGCTTCGCGTGCCAATGCCTCGATCGCGTCCCAGTCTTCGGCGATAACCTTATCCGTTGGCGCAACCCAGCTGCCGCCGACGCACAGAGTGTTGCTTAGTCCCAGGTAGTCATTGGCGTTCTTGAGCGACACGCCGCCCGTCGGGCAAAACTTGACCTGAGGAATTGGCGCCCCGATCGATTTCAACGCCAGAGCACCGCCATTCGCTTCGGCAGGGAAAAACTTTTGCACGGTGTAGCCGCGTTCCAGCAGTCGCATCACTTCGCTCGACGTCGCCGCCCCCGGAAGCAGCGGCAGGTCGTTTGCTTCACAGGCGTCCAGAATGCTGTCCGTGGCACCGGGCGAGACGCCGAACATCGCGCCCGCGGCCTTGGCGTTCTCAACGTCTTTCGGGCTGAGCAGCGTACCCGCGCCGACGACGCCGCCCGCAACCTTGGCCATTTCAGAGATCACCTCAAGCGCGCAATCGGTGCGCAGTGTCACTTCCAAAGCGGGCAAGCCGCCGGTCACGAGGGCACGCGCCAAGCCCTGAGCTTTTGATACGTCGTCCACAACCAAAACCGGCACGACTGGGGCCAATTGGCAAATCTCGCGCGCTCTTGTGCTTGCTTGGGTTGGGGTTATCATCTTGTGGCTCCTGAAAGTTCCCGAGAAAGGGCGGGGTATACGATATTTTCGAAAAGTTAAACAACAACGCCCGCGCCAGCGGTGGCGAGGCCGACGTTGTTTCTAAATACATCAAACAGCTCGCGTCCAAGGCCGGAATTGTTTGCGCTTAGATTAATTGAAATCGGGGCGCGATCCTCAAACCCCTCCTCAAGACATTCAAGCTGTCCGGTATGGGCGTCGACACGCACCAGATCACCGTCTTGCAGCTTTGCAAGCGGGCCACCAAGCGCGGCTTCAGGGGAAACATGAATCGCCGCCGGAACCTTGCCCGATGCACCCGACATACGCCCGTCCGTCACTAGCGCGACCTTTATGCCGCGATCCTGAAGGATTGAAAGCGTCGGCGTCAGGCTGTGAAGTTCGGGCATCCCGTTGGCCTGAGGGCCTTGGAACCGCACCACGACGATTGTGTCTTCGGTGAATTCGCCTGCGTTAAACGCATCCTTAACCGGTTGCTGGTCATTAAAGACACGCACCTTGGCTTCGACAAACCGGCGTTCTTCGGCGACGGCACTGACCTTCATGACACCTGTTCCCATATTCCCACTGAGCCGCTTCAGGCCGCCAGTTTTTTGGAACGGATCGTTTGAGGGGCGCAAAATGCGGTCGTTCAACGTCTTGCCCGCACCGTCTTCAAAAACAACACGCCCGTCTTTTAGCTTAGGCTCTTTGCTGTAGTCCCCCAGACCGTTGCCGATAACCGTGTTGGCGTCGGCGTGCAGCAGACCGGCATCCAATAGGTCGCCGATCATGTAGCCAAGGCCACCGGCGGCGTGAAAATGATTCACATCGGCCAGTCCGTTTGGATACACTTTCGCCATAAGCGGCGTGACCGAGCTTATGTCCTCAAAATCTTCGATTTCAAGCTGTATACCCGCGGCACGTGCCATTGCGGGCAAGTGAAGAACAAGGTTGGTCGACCCACCTGTGGCCATCAACCCGACCAAGCCGTTCACAAAGGCTTTCTCGTCGAGGATCTGGCTGGCAGGTCGGAAATCGTTGCCCAAGGCCGTGATTTCCAATGCACGTTCCGTTCCTGCGACCGTCAACGCCTCGCGCAGGGGAGTGTTTGGGTTGACAAAGGACGCACCGGGAAGATGCAGGCCCATGAACTCCATCAGCATCTGGTTGGTGTTGGCCGTGCCATAAAACGTGCAGGTGCCCGGACCATGGTACGAGGCGATTTCAGCCGCCATCAATTCTTCGCGTCCGACTTCGCCCTTGGCGAATTGCTGGCGCACTTTGGCTTTCTCATCGTTGGGCAATCCCGAGGTCATCGGCCCAGCAGGCAGGAAGATCGCCGGAATATGCCCGAAGGTTGCGGCAGCAATGATAAGGCCCGGCACGATCTTGTCGCAAACGCCGAGGTAGATTGCAGCGTCAAACGTGTTGTGCGACAGGGCAACGCCACTGGCCAAGGCGATCACATCGCGCGAGAACAGCGAAAGCTCCATTCCCGGTTGGCCTTGCGTAACACCATCACACATTGCCGGCACGCCACCAGCGACTTGCGCGGTTGCACCGTTCTTGCGGGCGGTCGCCTTTATCAAGTCGGGAAATTCTGCAAAAGGCTGGTGCGCCGAAAGCATATCGTTATAGGCCGTAATGATCCCGATGTTAGGCGATTTGCCTTGAATCAATTCGGCCTGGTCGCTGCCCATGGCCGCATAGGCGTGCGCTTGGTTCCCGCAAGTCAAATGCGCACGACGCGGCCCGTTCGAGGCGGCGCGGTCGATCTTATCCAAATAAGCAGCCCGACTCGATTTTGAGCGTTCAACAATTCTTTGGGTGACGTCTTCAATGGTTGCGTTCAACATTATGCTGAGCCCTTAAATCGTGGTTGCCGGTGACTTAGCACGAACCGTTAGCGCTAACAACCTTTGGATTGTTATAAATTTGGCACCAATCGCTTTTTCAGTTTTCTCATTTTTACTGGGAAAATACCTTTGTATCGACTGTGTTCCGCCGCATTTGAGACGAAATTCAACGCCAAATTAGAAACAATCGCGGAAATGGTCCGTGAAGTTTTTGGTTGTGGAGGCACAAATGCTTCGTATTCGTTTAGCAATTCTAGGTCTGGCTGCACTGGCAGTTTCAGGATGTAGTCAACTTGATGGCGTAACACGCTCGGCTCCGTTCGAGGCGACGATGCCCATCGTTCCAGTCATGGCGGCCGAGGCCCCATCGATGACTGTGGTTCCGGAAATTGTCAGCCGTTCGGTCGTCGATTT
>JBELFK010000198.1:0-3747 GCA_042092935.1 Paracoccaceae bacterium
GGGTCAATTGTTTTGAGGACATCCACGGCACGACACTACGGATCGAATTGCCAAACCCGCCGCGCACGCGCTGCACACCCGATGCGTTTGCAATCAACTGACGCGGAATGGTTTGTGTCCAAACCTGATTCATCGACGCATCACCCGACGATGACCGTGGCCCCCGCTGCATGTTGATCCGCCCGTCATCCCACGCCTGCTTGTAACCTGTCGGAATACCCCCACGCGAATTTGGAATGCCGATGGACAGCGGAACGGAGCCGACTGAGGTGCCACCGGTATAGGTCTGGACAACCACGGGCCCGGAAACCGAACCTCGGCTGCCGCCAACGAAAATATCGTTCACAACCTGCCCCGGGATGTCCGTTGACACGGGTGTTCTGGATGCACCGGAGCTTGGAACATAGGTGCTGCCGCCTGACACCAAGGTGCCGCCAGAGGACGGATTGCCGCCAACGAAAATGTCGTTGACCACATTTGGGTCGCTGGCCACGTTCACCGTGTTCACCGGCAACGTCGTTGGCACTGACGCCACCACGGGTGATGCCATCGGCGGGGGAGCACTTACCACAGGCGCCGTCATCGGTGCATTCAATGTCGCAAGCTGCTGCGCGGAAAATGTTGGTTCAAAGCCACAGACGGGCTTTCTGTCTCGTGTTACGCGGGGCACCCAGGTCGTTGCACCATCTACTCCAGCGCGGATGAATACACATCCGTTGCTGTCCACATACTCACGTCCTTCAAACGATGCCGGAGGATTCTCTGCGGGCGTGACCAGCATAGACTGACCCACTGCACTAATTGCCCAAACTCCTGCTAACGCAAGAAGACCACCGGCGACGACTGCTCTGGTTTTCATTATTGTTCGTCCCCACAATATGTGGGGGTAAAATGCCTGAATTAGCCGAATCTGTAAAGAGTCTTGCCTTATGTAGTGCCGTAAATGCGATCTCCCGCATCTCCGAGGCCCGGAACGATGTATCCGACGTCATTTAGGCACTCATCAATCGACCCCGTTACAATGGCCACATCAGGGTGTGCTTCCTGCATTCGGGCGATGCCCTCAGGTGCTGCGAGCAGGCACATGAACCTGATATTCTTGGCCCCTGATTTCTTAAGCAAATCAATCGCCGCGACCGAGGAATTTCCCGTTGCCAACATAGGATCAACAGCAATCACCAAACGCTCATCCATGGCCTTTGGAACTTTGTAGTAATACTCCACCGGCTCCAGCGTTTCTTCATCGCGATACAAGCCGACAAAGCCAACACGGGCGGTCGGGATCAACTCAAGCACACCGTCCATCAAACCGTTTCCGGCGCGGAGGATCGAGATCAATGCCAGTTTGCGCCCCTCAAGGATCGGGGCATCCATACCGCCCATCGGGGTCTCGATGTGGTGGGTGGTCAAGGGCATCTCGCGGGTGATTTCATAGGCAAGTAACTGGCTGATTTCTTTCAGCAATTGGCGAAACAATGGCGTCGGAGTCGATTTGTCGCGCATGATGCTCAGCTTATGCTGCACAAGCGGGTGGGTTACTTCGATCACGGGGGCGTTCATAGCGCGTCAATCCTTTTCAATAGTTCAGAACGTGTGTCATCGTCACAGAATGCGGCCTTGGCCGAGGTTCGGGCCAGCTCAAAAAACCGATCTTCGGTCCAGCCGAAAGTCTCAGCCAGACCCTCATATTCGCGGGTCATGGTCGAGTGGAAAAAAGGCGGGTCATCGGTCGAAACCGTGACAGCAACGCCAGCATCCGAGAGGCGATCTATAGGATGCTCACGCAAGGTTGGGTAAAGGCCCAATGTGACGTTTGAACCGGGGCAAACCTCAAGCACCGTGCCCTGCGCGGCTAGC
Organism: Paracoccaceae bacterium; assembly: GCA_042092935.1. Classification (GTDB taxonomy): domain Bacteria; phylum Pseudomonadota; class Alphaproteobacteria; order Rhodobacterales; family Rhodobacteraceae; genus JASMHC01. The sequence goes on from JBELFK010000198.1 coordinate 1,858, forward strand.
TCGGACACCAGGTCGGGATCGCTTGCGCAGCGCACTCCGTGGCCAATCCGCTCGACACCCAGCGCCAAGGCGTCGCGCACCTCTTGCGGGCCTCGCCACTCGCCTGCATGGGTGGTTAGGCGCAGTCCGGCCTCTTTGGCCATATCGAAACTATAGGCATAATCTTTCTGGTGGCCGACATTTTCGTCGCCCCCCATGCCAAAGCCAACGATCCAGTCCCCAGCGGTTTCTGCCGCGCAATACGCCGCCTTCTTCGCTTGCTCAGGCCCCATATGACGAATGCAGGTCACGATCCCGCGCATCTTGATGCCATGCTCTTTTTCGGCCCGTTCGGCCCCGTCCTGCATCGCATGAAGATATTCCCGCCACGCGCCGAGATCAGCGCCACCGCAAAAATCGGGCGAGACAAACACCTCGTTGTAGATCACCCCGTGACGCGCACTTTCGGCCAGCACGGCCTCGACCAAGCGGCGAAAATCATCCGGGGTTTGAAGCACCTCAGTCGCGGCCTCATAGACCCGCAAAAAATCAACGAAGTCTTTGAAAACGTAGCTGCCATCCTCGTGGAATACTCCGCCGAGGTCGACGTCTTTTTCCTGACCCAACCGGCGAATAAACTCGGGCGGAGCGGCCCCCTCAAGATGAAGGTGAAGCTCGACCTTTGGCAAGTTCTGCAAGCTCATAGAAATTTCCTCCCTGTGCCTTGTGCAGGCAAGCCCAAATGCGCGGCAATTGTTGCAGCGACGTCGGAAAACCCGACCAACCCACCGCTGCCCCTTCCAGCGCCATGAACCAAGACCGGTACGCGTTCGCGCGTGTGGTCTGTTCCGACCCATGTGGGATCGTTGCCGTGGTCTGCGGTGACGACCAGCAAGTCCCCGTCGCGCATCACGGGCAGAATGTCGCCAAGCTCTCGGTCAAACCACTCAAGCGCGCGGGCGTATCCGCTGACATCCCGCCTGTGGCCAAACTCGCTGTCAAACTCGACAAAATTCGCAAAGGTCAAACTGCCGTCCTCGGCGTGTTTTACACAAGCCTTTAGGGCGTCCATCAAGGCAACGTCACGCCCCTTCACAACATCCGTGATCCCACGGCCCGAGAATATATCGCCAATCTTGCCAATCGCATGCACATGCCGCCCAGCATCGCTGGCCCAATCGCAAAGCGTCGGTGACGGCGGATCAATGGCAAAATCCTTGCGGTTCGCGGTGCGTTTGAAGCTGCCAACACCCCCCACGAAAGGACGCGCAATCACACGCCCCACCTTCATATCATGCAACAGCGGCGCAACGCGCTGACACATGTCCAGCAACCGCTGGAGGCCAAACGCCTCTTCATGCGCCGCGATTTGTAGGACGGAGTCGACCGAAGTATAGCAGATCGGATAGCCAGTCCGCAGATGTTCGGCCCCCAGTCGTTCAATGACCTCGGTGCCCGAAGCGTGTTCGTTTGCCAAGATCCCGTCCGTTCCCGCCGCCTTGCAGAGCGCCTCGGTCACGACATCGGGAAAGGCTGGTGTCGTTTTAGGGAAATAATGCCAGTCCCACGGCACGGGTACGCCTGCAAGCTCCCAATGCCCCGAGGGCGTGTCTTTGCCCTTGCTCACCTCGGTCGCGGCTGCCCAATATCCCGTTGGGTCGGGGTGTTGACCTGGAAAGCCATCGCCGCTTGCCAGGTCCACCGCTTTGGCCAATCCCAAAGCAAGCAAATTGGGCACATGCAACGGGCCGCTTCGCCCGTCTTCGGCCAATCCATCGGCGCAGGCCTGCGCGATATGTGCGACCGTATTCGCACCGCTGTCTGGCACATCGCCGTTGAAATACTCCGCCGCATCCGGCGCACCGCCGATCCCGACCGAATCCATCACTACCAAAAACGCGCGCGCCATCA
>JBELFK010000199.1:0-3654 GCA_042092935.1 Paracoccaceae bacterium
AGGTGCGAGGGGTTCGCGGTCAGCGACAGGTGAACGGTGTTGCCATCAAACTCGCGGTCAGACGAGGCGCCGAGGTGATATTTCACATCGCCCGAGCCATCGACGTCTTCGGGCTTAAAGCTGCCGCCCTGGAATTCGTTGAAGATCGCGCGGTAAGGTTTGGCCATCACGTTTGCCAGCACCGACAAGCGGCCACGGTGGGGCATGCCGATCACGACTTCTTTCAGGCCAAGCGCACCGCCGCGTTTGATGATCTGCTCCATGGCGGGGATCAGTGCTTCGCCTCCGTCCAGACCGAAACGCTTGGTGCCCATGTATTTCACGTGCAGGAATTTCTCGAAGCCTTCGGCCTCGACCAGCTTGTTGAGGATCGCTTTGCGGCCCTCGCGGGTGAAGGTGATTTCCTTGCCAAAGCCTTCGATGCGCTCTTTCAGCCAGGCCGATTGCTCGGGGTCTGAGATGTGCATGTATTGCAGCGCAAAGGTGCCGCAATAGGTGCGACGGACGATCTCGATGATTTCACGCATCGACGCGATCTGGAGGCCCAGAACGTTGTCGATAAAGATCGGGCGATCCATGTCCGTGTCGGTGAAGCCGTAGGATTTCGGATCAAGCTCGGGGTGGGGGGTCTTGTCGCGCATCCCCAGCGGATCGAGATCGGCCACCAGATGGCCGCGAATGCGGTAGGCGCGGATAATCATCAGCGCGCGGATGGAATCGAGCACGGCGCGTTTGATCGCGTCTTCGCTGACTTCGACACCCTTTTCAGCGGCCTTGGCCTTGATTTTCTTGCCGGCGTCCTTGGCCTCGACCGGAGCGGCCCACATGCCGTCAAGCGCGGCCGTCAGATCGTCGTTCGGCTGAGGCGGCCAGTCAGAGCGCGCCCAGCTGGGGCCGGCGGCCTCTTTCTTGACGCTGATTTCGTCGTCGCCAAGCTGGCTGAAGAACGACTGCCATGCCTCATCAACCGCGTTCGGGTCGTTGGCATAACGCGCATACATCTGTTCGAGGTATTCCGCGTTGTGCCCCTGCATGAAGCTGGACGCGTGGAAGGTTGAGTTGGAGGGGTGTTCGGTCATTGTGGCACCTCGTTGGGGTTGGGACCGTATTCCGGACTTTGGTGTTGGACTGGATCGCCAAATGGCGCAGTGTCGTGTTCGATTGGCATGGGTCTTGGCGCAGTGAGTTGCATTACGCGTCCCTCGCCCTTATCCATTTGGGGAAAAGCCAAGGCAGGCGTATGAGCAGAAAAACGAATTACTTGTTCCTTGTGGGCGCTCCGAAAAGCGGCACGAGCAGCCTTGCGCGGATGTTGGGCAGGGATCCCAGTGTTGCGCGCGCGAAGGTCAAAGAGACGCTTTATTTCACCGATTACGCCGAGCGGGAGTGGAGCGGTCCCGGGGCTGACGGCATGGCGCACATGCTCCAACCCACCTGGGCCGCGTTCGAGGCACAGTTTTCCGATAATCCCGACGCGGTTTGGCGCGTGGATGCCTCGACCGATTATCTGAGTTGTCCGGTGACGCCCGCGCGGTTGGCGGCCTTTGCCAAGTCGCCGGAGGTCGGGCAGGTCAAGGTTGTCGTGATGCTGCGGGATCCGGTACAGAGGTGCATTTCCGAGTATCAGCACACCGTGCGCGACGGGCTTGAAACGCGCAGTTTGAAACACGCGATCGAGCAGGAAACCGCGCGTATGGAGGCGGGATTTCAACCGTTGTTCTGGCATGTCTACCGCAGCAACTACGCGACGCAGATTGCGCGGTATCGCGCCCATTTTGACGATCTGATCGTGCTCGATTTCCACCGCATCAAAGAGGGTACAGAACTTGTGGATCGCGTGAGCGATGCTATGGGCCTGCCGCGTGCGCCAGTCGAGGAAATGCACGGGGAGAACCAAAGCTACGTCTACAGGTTTGGCCTTGTCCATCGCATCATTCAGAACGCCGTTTTCAAGGATATCGCGCGCGCCATTGTGCCTGCGCGGTTCCGTGACGGGGTTCGCCAGTCGATCAACAGCATCAACCAGACCAGCTATTCGCCAAGCGCGGTCGAGTTGCAGATGCTGCGGGACGCGTTGCGCGACGAGATTGACGCCTGTGTGGCCGATCCGGCGATCCCGACGGATCGCTGGACGCTGGCGTTGGAGCATTCCTAAGCCCTCAATCCACGAAGGCCCATTCGCGGCAAGGATATGGTCACGGTCTTTGCTCATACAACAATCACCGAGGCGCGCGTGTCGTCGATGGACGACGGGCTGGCAAGCCAGAAAACAGTCCAAAGGATTGTGAAGGCAGACGTTGCCAGCATCACATAAATCGCTTCAGCGGCCATGGGGGTTACGTCGGCGTTTATCGGCAATCCGGGCAGATCAAAAAGCGTGGCAACGCCTGCAAGATATGCGTCGCCATAAAACACCGTCGAGGCCACCCAAAAGACGATGGCAACCGTCCAAAGGCAGAAGGCCGAGAACAGGGTTGCGCCAGAATCCCTTAGACGGCGAAGGGTCGATCCGAACAGTGGAAAGGCCACCAAACCCCAGATGACTAGGCCAACGACTCCGCTTTCGTAGGATATGGTGCGTTGGACAAACTGAGTGACTTCACCGGTCGTAAAAGACTTCTTGGTCACAAATTCCAGCGTCTCGTTGGGGCCGAAAATAAGGGTGTTGACGACGGTCGCAATCATCAGGGCAAACAGGATCAAAGCAACGAATCCCCAATACTCACGCCGCGAAAGCCGGCCCGAGAATTTGAGGTAGTTCCTAGCTATGAGTTTACCCATTGCGACCATCGTCAATTCTTATGCTTAGCCGATCGCCTCAAGCACAGCTTCGCCAAGGGTCGCCGGGCTGTCTGCCACGATGATCCCTGCGCTGCGCATGGCTTCGATCTTGTCTTCTGCGCCGCCTTTGCCGCCAGCGACAATCGCGCCCGCGTGGCCCATGCGACGGCCGGGAGGGGCCGTGCGACCTGCGATGAAACCGGCAGTTGGCTTCCAACGGCCTTTCTTCTTCTGCTCGGCGAGGAACTCGGCAGCTTCTTCTTCAGCGGAACCGCCGATTTCACCGATCATGATGATCGACTGGGTTTCGTCGTCGTCAAGGAACATGTCCAAAACGTCGATATGCTCGGTGCCTTTGATCGGGTCGCCACCGATGCCGACAGCCGTCGACTGGCCGAGGCCGATGTCCGCAGTCTGCTTAACGGCTTCGTATGTCAGCGTACCAGAGCGCGACACAACACCAACGCTACCGCGTTTGTGGATGTGACCCGGCATGATGCCGATTTTGCAGGCGTCAGGCGTAATCACACCTGGGCAGTTTGGACCGATCAGACGGCTTGTGCTGTCCTGAAGGGCACGCTGAACGCGCATCATGTCGAGCACAGGAATGCCTTCGGTGATGCAAACGATCAATTCCATTTCCGCGTCAATCGCTTCGAGGATCGAGTCTGCCGCGAAAGGCGGCGGCACATAGATCACCGAGGCGTTGGCTTCGGTCACGTGCTTTGCTTCGTGCACCGAGTTGAAGACCGGCAAGCCAAGGTGGTCCATGCCGCCTTTGCCGGGGGTGACTCCGCCGACCATTTTGGTGCCATAGGCAATGGCTTGTTCAGAGTGGAAGGTCCCCTGCGAGCCGGTGAAGCCCTGACAGAT
>JBELFK010000200.1:0-3628 GCA_042092935.1 Paracoccaceae bacterium
GCAACGGTCGCGTCGATCCAGTCGGCGACCGGCTGGCCGTCAACTTCGCCGCCATCCACGGGCGCGCGGCCACCCCATGCGGCGGTTTGCTCGATCAGCAGGACTTTTTGGCCCGACTTGGCGGCCACTTTAGCGGCCTGCAAGCCAGCCACGCCGCCACCAACGACAACAACGTCCGCAAAGAAGTAGAAATGTTCGTAGGTGTCGGCGTCCTTGGTTTCAGCGTCGGGCGCTTTACCGAGACCCGCAGACTGGCGCACGAAGGGTTCGTAGATGTGTTTCCAGAAGCTGCGGGGATGGATGAACATCTTGTAATAAAATCCCGCGGGCAGAAAGCGGGCGAGCAGCGTGTTGATTGCTCCGACATCAAATTCGAGTGACGGCCAGTGGTTCTGCGAGGTTGCATAGAGGCCGCCGAACAGCTCGGTCGTGGTGGCGCGTTGGTTCGGCTCAAAATGAGCGCCCTGCCCCATGTTAAAGAGCGCATTGGGCTCTTCGGCACCCGAGGCGACAACACCACGTGGGCGGTGGTATTTGAACGACCGGCCGACCATCATCTGGTCATTGGCCAGCAAAGCCGACGCCAGAGTGTCGCCCTCAAAGCCGTTGAGGCGCTTGCCGTTGAAGCTGAATTCAACCGCTTTTGATTTGTCTAGCAGGCGGCCGCCTGTGGCGAGACGTGTGCTCATTTCTCAACCTTTCGGATGGAGGAGAGTGCCGGAGCCTCCGGCGGGAGTATTTTTGACAAAGAAAAAATCATGAGAATTCGCGCCAGCTCCAGCCGGGGCGCTTGGCGGTGATTTTGTCTTTGATCTCTTGCGGCGGCTCATAGACCTGGGCCGAGTATGTGCCGAAGACTTCGAGCGTCATGGTATCGCGGGCGGCGTGGAACCACTTGCCGCAGCCGTTCACGTGACGCCAGCGTTCCAGATGGACGCCTTTGGGGTTCACGCGGCTGAAAAGGTAGTCGTGGAACTGGTCGTCGTCCGAACCTGGGCCAAAGCGTTTCAGATGCGCTTCGCCGCCGCCATGGAATTCGGTTTCTTCGCCTTTGACGCCGCAATAGGGGCAGGTGAGGATCAGCATCGCGTCATCCTTTCGGGGGCAGGCTGGCAGCATTGGCCAGCGATAATTCGGTTAGTTTCTGGCGCAGGGCGTCGTCTTCGAAGCTGCCTGCATCGAGTTCGACCATGCCGCCCATTTTGCGGCCCGTGAAGCTGAGGGGCTGTGCGCCGAGATCGAGGGCCGCTTGTTCGTTGGCCTTGCCGACACGGTACATGCCGCCGTCTTTGGTGACGCCGCAGACCATGTTGCCGTGAAGCATGAAGGCGAGGCCACCGAACATCTTCTTTTCGGTGATCCCCGGTTCAACGCCGATGTCGGCGCGCATGGTGTCGGCTATGAGTTCAGAGAAGGGCATTAGTAGCAAACTCCCCAGCCGTTGCCATGATACCAGCAATGGACGATGTCGCCGTAACCCCACTGTAAAGTTGCAGCAATCAGAACAAGAACCTCGACCAGTCGGCTTCTCGCAATTCTTTTTTCTGCAACGACCTCCAGCTGATCTATCATTTCGTCAAACTGGCCTTCAGAGACTTCCACATGGGTCTGATCATTTATAGTTTTGACGGCGACGTCCTTGACCGTAGAATTTTTGAGAACATTTGGCATGAATTCCCAAAATGCACGATGGGATGCCAAAAGTCCGATTGCCAAAGCTGCCCATAATGAACCCAATCTCTGGAAGGCACCCGCAGAACCAGACGTCAATTCGTAGAGGTTGACGACGACAAACAACGCCACAAGCAAGTAGGGCAATTGCTCGAATAGCCTGCCAACTTCTTTTCCTAAGAACATGAGTAACTTCTTCAATGCGCCACCCCCGCCGCCACGCTCTCGTCAATGAACTTGCCTTCTTTAAACCGCCACATGCTGAATTCCTCGGTCAGCGGCGAGCGGCCAGTCGCCATCAACTCCGCCATGGCCCAGCCGGACCCCGGGATCGATTTGAAGCCGCCGGTGCCCCACCCGCAGTTGACGAACATGCCCTCAACCGGAGTGGCCGAGATGATGGGTGAGCGGTCGCCGGTGACGTCCACGATGCCGCCCCATTGGCGGAGCATTTTCAGGCGCGAGACCATGGGGAAGGTTTCTACCAAGGCGCGGACGGTTTCCTCGATATGGTGGAATGATCCGCGTTGGGTATAGTTGTTGAACCCGTCTGTGCCGCCGCCGATGACCATTTCACCTTTGTCAGACTGGCTCATATAGCCGTGGACGGTGTTGGCCATGACGACGCAATCCATCACCGGTTTGATCGGCTCAGAGACAAGCGCCTGAAGGGCCACGGATTCCATCGGCAAACGAAAGCCCGCCATTGCAGCGAGGTCTGCCGAGTGGCCCGCGACCACGCCGCCGATTTTGTCGCAGTCGATCGCGCCTTTGGTGGTGTCGACGCCGACGACCTTGCCACCTTCGGTGCGGATATTGGTGACTTCGCATTTCTGGATAATGTCCATGCCCATGTCCGAACACGCCCGCGCATAGCCCCATGCCACCGCGTCGTGGCGGGCGGTGCCGCCTCGCGCCTGCCAGAGAGCGCCGAGAACAGGGTAATGTGGACCATGCAGGTTGATGATGGGCACGATCTCTTTGACGCGCTTGGGCGAGATGAATTCGGTTTTCACGCCCTGCAATGCGTTGGCGTGGGCCGTGCGCTCATAGCCGCGCACCTCATGTTGGGTTTGCGCCAGCATCATCACACCGCGCGGACTGAACATGACGTTGTAGTTCAGGTCCTGCGACATGGTTTCATAAAGCGAGCGGGCTTTTTCATAGATCGCCGCCGAGGGGTCTTGCAGGTAGTTTGAGCGGATGATGGTGGTGTTGCGGCCCGTATTGCCACCACCGAGCCAACCTTTTTCGATGATCGCGACATTGGTGATGCCGTAGTTCTTGCCCAGATAAAAGGCGGTTGCCAGACCGTGCCCCCCTGCCCCGATGATCACCACATCGTATTTCTTCTTCGGCTCGGGGCTGCGCCAGGCGCGCTCCCATCCGGTGTGGTAGCGGGCGGCTTCGCGGGCAACGGCAAAGACAGAATAGCGTTTCATGGGCATCCGAATCCGAAGTGGCGGTCTGAAATTTAATTGGACCTTTGGGCCATCTTAACCGCCACTTCTTGCGTCACAATAGCAAGCAGTTGCGACATGGTCCTCGGAAAGCGACATTTCCCCTTTTTAAAGCGGGGCGACGCGGCTACATCTTGCGGGACATCACGCAGGAGCATCTATGCTTAACTCGATCCCCTTCGGGGCCGTTTCAACATCGAAAACACCGCATCCTGCCGGTGCGCCTCAGATCGTTCGAGGTGCCCAGTGATTCACGACGAGTTCACAGATTTCGCGCGGGCGGTGGCCAAGATGGCCCCTTTGGCCGGACTTGATCTGGGGACAGTCACAATCGGTGTGGCGGTGTCGGATACGTTTCAGTCAGTGGCAACGCCGCTTGAAACGATCAAGCGCAAGAAATTCGGTGTCGATGCGGAAAAACTGTTCGCACTATTGAAAAGCCGAGAGATCGGCGGGCTGGTTCTGGGTCTGCCCAGAAACATGGACGGTTCCGAAGG
>JBELFK010000201.1:0-3601 GCA_042092935.1 Paracoccaceae bacterium
GCGCGTTTCCGTCCGCCGAATTGACGTTGACCCACGCCGAGGGCGCGTTGCCGCAAACGGCTGACGACTTGGAAACCGCTCTGGGGGAAGGGCGCGGCCGTGACATGGCGGCTGGACGAACGCTTGTCGGCCCTCACAGGGCCGATCTCGAAGCCATTTACACGGCAAAAGGCGTTCCCGCGAAAGATTGCTCAACCGGCGAGCAAAAAGCGCTGCTGGTGTCGCTGATCCTCGCGAATGCGCGCGGTTTGGCCGAGGATATAGGCATGCCGCCGTTGCTTTTGCTGGATGAGGTCGCAGCGCACCTCGATGTGAACCGTCGCGCCGCGCTCTATGACGAGATCTGCGCCCTTGGCGCGCAGGCTTGGATGACGGGCACAGGCATGGAATTATTTGCGTCATTGGGCGCGCGCGCGCAGTATTTTGAGGTTTCAGACATCGAAGGCGTCAGCCAGTGCGCAGCTGTGCCGTCGTCCGGCACCGATGAGGGGCAAGCATGAGCGCAAGTATCTGGGAACTGGCATTTTATGCAGGCGCGATATTCATTCTATTCATCACACCCGGTCCCGTTTGGCTGGCCATCGTGGCGCGCGCGCTGTCGGGCGGGTATGCCTCGGCCTGGCCCTTGGCGTTTGGCGTCATGCTCGGAGACCTCGTCTGGCCGCTTCTGGCCATCCTTGGGGTCAGTTGGATTGTCAGTGTTTACGATGGGTTTCTGGAGATCCTGCGATGGGTCGCCTTTGGCATGTTTATCGCCATGGGCGTCTTGCTTATCAAACACGCGGGCAAGGCCGTCACCGCGGAAAGCAAACTGACCCGCCCCGGTGTCTGGGCTGGTTTTTTGGCGGGCGTGATCGTTATCCTCAGCAACCCCAAAGCGATATTGTTCTACATGGGCGTTCTGCCAGGTTTCTTCGATCTTCAGGCGATCACCCGTTGGGACATCGTCGCGATCGTGGTGATTTCAATGATCGTACCGTTTCTTGGCAACCTGATGCTGGCAATTTTTGTCGATAGAATCCGCCGTGTCCTGCAAAAACCCGAGCAGCTAAAGCGCTTGAATTTGGCCTCGGGGGGGCTATTGATCGTTGTGGGCGTTTTGATCCCCGTCGTCGCCTGAAAACACGCTAAAAATTCGCCGATGAAACCGCAAAATATGGGGGGATTGCGTGACAATGACCCCAAGACCTCGTATATATTTGGAAAAGAATGGCGGATAGGGTCACATGTCGGATACCGAGCAAAATCAAGCAGAATATGGCGCAGAATCGATCAAGGTCCTAAGAGGGCTTGAGGCTGTTCGCAAACGCCCTGGCATGTATATCGGTGACACCGATGACGGCAGTGGTTTGCACCACATGGTCTACGAAGTCGTCGACAACGGAATCGATGAAGCGCTGGCCGGACACGCGGATTATGTCTCGGTAACGATCCACACAGACAACAGCGTCTCTGTGCATGACAATGGGCGTGGTATTCCAGTGGACATCCACCCAGAGGAGGGTGTGAGCGCCGCCGAAGTCATCATGACCCAGCTTCACGCCGGCGGTAAATTCGACAGCAATTCCTACAAGGTCTCGGGCGGTTTGCACGGGGTCGGTGTGTCCGTCGTGAATGCGCTGTCCGATTGGCTTGAATTGCGAATTTGGCGCGACGGAAAAGAGCATCTGGCCCGCTTTGAGGGTGGCGACACGGTCGATCACCTCAAGGTCGTTGGCGACGCCAATGGCAAGCGCGGCACTGAAGTGCGTTTCATGGCCACAACCGACACGTTTTCAAACTTGGACTACTCGTTCGAGACGCTTGAAAAACGCCTGCGCGAATTGGCGTTTCTGAATTCGGGCGCGCGGATCATCCTAACAGATGAGCGCCCCGCCGAACCCTTGAACAGCGAGTTGTTCTACGAAGGCGGTGTTCGGGAATTTGTCAAATATGTTGACCGGCACAAGACCTCGGTGATGCCGGAACCCATCTACGTCCAAGGCGAAAAGGACGGCATCGGCGTCGAAGTCGCGATGTGGTGGAACGACAGCTACCACGAGACGGTTTTGCCGTTCACAAACAATATCCCGCAACGCGATGGCGGGACGCATATCGCCGGTTTTAGGGGTGCCCTGACCCGCACAATCCAGAAATACGCGCAGGAAAGCGGGATCGCGAAGAAAGAAAAGATCAGTTTCACCGGTGATGACGCCCGCGAAGGCATGTCATGTGTCTTGTCAGTCAAAGTGCCCGATCCGAAGTTCTCAAGCCAGACCAAGGACAAGCTGGTGTCCTCGGAAGTACGTCCCGCGGTCGAAGGATTGGTCGGTGAGCGGCTTTCCGAGTGGTTCGAGGAAAACCCCAACGAAGCGAAAATGATCGTCGGTAAGATCATCGAGGCCGCCATGGCCCGCGAAGCCGCCCGCAAAGCCCGCGAACTGACACGCCGCAAAACCGCGATGGACGTGAATTTTCTGGCGGGGAAGTTGAAAGACTGCTCCGAAAAGGATCCCTCAAAAACCGAAGTCTTCCTCGTCGAGGGTGACTCGGCGGGTGGGTCTGCCCAGACGGGCAGGGATCGCCAAACGCAAGCGGTCCTACCTCTGCGCGGCAAAATTCTGAACGTCGAGCGCGCGCGCTTTGATCGGATGCTTGGCTCGCAAGAGATTGGCAACCTCGTCATGGCGCTGGGGACGGGCATCGGTCGCGACGAATTCAACATCGAAAAGCTGCGCTATCACAAAGTCATAATCATGACCGACGCGGACGTGGACGGGGCCCATATCCGGACGTTGCTTTTGACATTCTTCTATCGCCAAATGCCCGAGTTGATCGAAGGCGGGTATCTCTATATCGCGCAACCGCCGTTGTTCAAGGTGATGCGGGGCAAGTCCGAGGTCTACCTGAAAGATCAACCAGCGCTCGACGACTATCTTATCCAGCAGGGGGTGGACGGGGCCGTCCTAAGGTTGGCCAGTGGCGAGGAAATCATCGGTGCTGACTTGGCCCGCATCGTCGAAGAGGCCCGTCAGGCGAAACGCGTGATCGACGCGTTTCCAACGCATTATCCGCGCCATATCCTCGAGCAGGCGGCCATATCGGGTGCATTTGACGCCGGCCGCGCCGAGGCCGACCTTCAAGCCGTTGCCGACGGGATTGCGAACCGTCTGGACCTGATTGCCGCAGAATACGAACGCGGCTGGCAGGGGCGTCAAACGCAAGACAAGGGCGTTCGACTTAGCCGCGTTCTGCGCGGGGTTGAAGAACGGCGTGTGCTGGACGGCAACGTGATGCGCAGCGGCGAAGCTCGCAAACTGGGCAGCATGTCCGGCCTTCTCCGCGAGGTTTATGACGAAAAAACCCAACTGGTGCGCCGCGAGCGCGTTCAGGACATCTACGGTCCACTGGACTTGTTAGACGCGATTTTGAAAGAGGGCGAAAAGGGCCTTAGCCTGCAACGCTACAAAGGCTTGGGCGAGATGAACCCAGGTCAACTATGGGAAACAACGCTTGACCCAGAAGCGCGCACCTTGCTTCAGGTCAAGGTCGATGACGTGGCGGATGCGGATGACCTGTTTACAAAACTCATGGGTGACGTCGTTGAGCCGCGGCGTGAGTT
>JBELFK010000202.1:0-3579 GCA_042092935.1 Paracoccaceae bacterium
GAAGCCGTGGTGCCGCCAACGCGGGGGATCAACCAGAACATCAAGATAAACGCTGCCGAGGTCAGGACAAAGCCGATGAATATGAGGGACAGCCATGTTTCCACACGGGTGATGGTGGGAATGCCCTCTAACGCGAAGGTCAGCGGGAACAGCGCGACTGCGCCGATTGTGGCCGACCAAGCTGTCAGCGAAACCCGATCAACCGCATCCATCTTGCGCAGCAGATTGACCGCAATACCATAGCAAAGCGGCGCCGCGATCGTAAGCAGCAAGGCGATCGGGTCTGATCCGCCCTGCCCCTGAAAGCTCGGTTGGGCGAGCAAGGTGATCCCCGCAAAGCCCAGAACGACGCCCAGGATCTTGGACCAGGTTGCCCGCTCGCCCTGCGGCCAGAAGTGGCTGACCAAAACCACCATGATCGGCGTCATCGCATTGACGATGCCGGCGGCGGACGAGGTGATATATTGTTGCGTCAGCGGATAGATCGCCAGAGGCAGTGAATATTGGAACAGGGCAAAGGCGATCAGCACCCCCAGCGACACCTTCGGCAGGCTGAGCTTCGCGCGCGTCGCGATCATCCAAAGCCAGCAGCCCAGCGCCCCCATACCAACACGCCCGAGCGCAACCCACATTGGACCCAATTCACGCAGCAGAATTTCGTTGAAAAAGAACGAGCTGCCCCAACCTGCCGCCAAGAGACAAATGAGAAACCAGTATTTCAGAGTCAAGGCGGGGTCCAATCACAAGCAGAGCGCCAAATAGTCGGCGTTTTCGGACCCTAGAGGGATTGGGAAGCCCCTGCCAATCATATTTTGTGATGCAGGTCATCAAGACGGGTTCACCTTCGCATGCGCGCCGGATAACCTGAGGGCATGAGCGACCTCGACACCATATTTGCCGCCCTTGGCGATCCAACCCGTCGGGCGATCCTGTCGATGCTTCTGGAAGACGACATGGCCGTCACGGATGTCGCCGACCCTTTTGAGATGTCTCTGGCGGCGGTGTCAAAGCATCTGACAATCCTGACGCGGGCCGGTCTGATCTCGCAGGAAAAGCGCGGGCGGGTGAAGTGGTGTAAACTGGAACCCGACGCCCTGCGCGACGCCAGCATCTGGATGCAGAGCTTTGGCCAGTTCGAAGCCGTCAACCTCGATGCGTTTGAACGCTTTCTGGCGACCGAGTTTGACGATCCCGGCACCTAGGCCCGCCGTTGCGCGGCGGCTTTGATCGCTTTGACGATGGCCTGCACCTTGGCCGTTCTGTGCAGATCGACATGTGTCACAATCCACAGCTTGACGCACCAGGACGGATCGGGGGGCCAAACCTCGACCAGATCCGGGTCGTTTAATGCGACCCGACGCTCGATGAAGCCGATCCCCACCCCGTGCTTGACGATCTGTCGAAGATTGAAGTCATCTGTTGTTTTAAACACCACACTGGCGTCCGGCACATTGTCGCGCTGCCACTGAAAGAACGGCGCACGCGAGGTTACGCCATCGCGCCCCGCAAAGCGATGGTTGGCGAAATCCTCGATCGATTTTGGCATGCCATGGCGTTCAACATAGCTGCGCGCGGCGAAAAGGCCGATTTCATAAGATCGGTATAGCTGCACGATGTTGTCCGGCTCTTTGGGGGCCTCTCCGGCGCGAATGGCGACATGGGCCTCGCCGTATTCGAGGCGAAACAGACGCTCACTGTTCAAAAGCCTGATCGTCACATCGGGGTATGTGTGCTGAAACTCAGCAACGATGGGCACAAGGTCATGGGCCATGGGGGACAGCGTCGTGATAACCAATTCGCCACTGACAGCATCGCTTTTGCCCCGCAGCCTGCCTTCCAAGGCCGAAAATTGTTCTGCCGTCGCCTGACCGACGCGCATCAGCTCTTCGCCGGCCTCGGTCGGGGTGTAGCCGCGTGAATGGCGCTGGAACAGCTTGACGCCGAGCCGCGTTTCAAGCGCATCGATGTGGCGAATGACGGTTGCGTGATGCACGCCAAGACTCTGCGCCGCCCCCGAGACCGTTCCCTGCTGGGCAACCTGCACCGCCGTTCTGATCTCGTCCCAATTCTCCATCTGCGCCCCTGTTGTGCAAATTCAAACATCACCTGTTCGATATTACCTATTTTGTGCGAAAAAAGAAAGAGTAAGTTGTGGGCAATCGAAAACAGGAAAGCAATCCCATGACACATACACTTTTACGCATCGACACCTCCGCCCGACGCAACGGCTCGGTTTCGCGTCAGCTCACTGACGCCATCGTCGCCAAACTTGCGCCCGAAACCACAATCACCCGCGACCTCGCCAACGCGCTGCCGCAAATTGACGAAACCTGGGTCGGGGCCAATTTCACCCCTGGCGAAAACCGCACCGAGGAACAGCTTGCCGCTTTGGCGCAATCGGACGAATTGGTGGCCGAGCTTATGGCCGCCGACACCATAGTCGTCGGTCTGCCGGTCTACAACTTTGGGGTGCCAACGGCGCTCAAGGCCTGGATCGACCTCGTGGCCCGTGCAGGTCTGACGTTTCAATACACAAGCACAGGGCCTGAGGGCCTTGTGACCGGCAAGAAAGCCTATATCGCCATGGCCTCGGGCGGGGTTCCCGCCGGATCGCCGGTTGACTTTGCAACGACTTACCTCAAACAGGTGCTGTCCTTCATTGGCATCGACGACGTTCAAATCATCGAAGCCACCGGTCTTGCAAGCGACCCCGAAAAAGTCCTCGAGGCCGCCAATCAGGCCATTTCAACCATCGCCGCGTAAGGAAACCCAATGAAATACGTTACTCTCGCAATCAAAGCTATTCTCACCCTCGCCTTCGTCGCTGCGGGTCTCGCGAAACTTTCCGGTGTCGAAATGATGGTCGGCACGTTTGAGGCCCTCGGCATTGGCCAATGGTTCCGCTATGTCACCGCGCTGATCGAAATCGGCGCTGCCCTGATGCTGTGGGCCCCACGTCTGACGGGGCTGGGTGCGGCCATTTTGACAGGCACGATGGGTGTCGCGGTGCTGGCACATATCTTTATCCTTGGACCTTCGGCGGTTCCTGCCACGGTTCTGGGCGTCCTTGCGGCCTATATCGCCTTTATCAATCGCAAGGATATTCCCGTCATCGGTGGCTACCTTGCCACCTGAACTGACAGGGGCCGCGCCAGTCGCGGCCCTTGCCTATGGCTCTTCTTTCACCAAGTCCCGTAGCCAATGCGCGAATTTGACAATGATGGAATCGGACCGGACATTTTCGGGATAAACCAGATACATCGCCCGATCCCGAGGGATCGCCGCCGGATGCAGTCGCACCAGATGCCCCTTTTCGAGATCGCTGGCGACCAGCTTTAAATCACCCAGAACAACACCGTTCCCGGACAAGGCCAGATCGAACATCCGTGCGCGATTGTTGTATTCGATGATATTCAGCGACGACGGCGGCTCAAAGCCCACTACGTCAAACCAGTCCACCCAGTCTCGGTCTCCGCTGCCCCCGACCCCCAATAGCATGTCGGCAATCTCGTCAGGTTCCAGAGGCAATCTGCGCCCCTTGACGTATGACGGCGCACAGATCGGCGAAACCAGATCGCC
>JBELFK010000203.1:0-3418 GCA_042092935.1 Paracoccaceae bacterium
AAGTGCAGGCTTCTGTTGCCAGGTGCCTGCGAACCCCGCCTAACGCGGCTAGGCGATAGGACTTAAGTTTCAGCGACTAGAACTGCTTAAGCAGCCATAGCCATTGCTGGAGCACGATTGTCATTTGCAATTGTACAGTTTTCGCCGATAACGGTGGCAGACAGCCGAGACAAAGCTAACACCTTTAGACGTCCGTCGATCCTATTTCGTCCCCATGATCCCCCAAATGACGGGATATTTGGTGGAGACGCCGGGTACCGCCCCCGGGTCCGATCCGTTTATTACGAGCGCGTTTATGTCCATAGTCCCCGAGGGGACAGATTGAATATAGGTACGGCGTGTGGGATTCGCAATCGTTGATGGGAATTGCGCTGCACTTGCGTGCATCGCCCAAGGGTGGGGGCTTTGCCCCCTCTTGGCCTTACGGCCAATTCACCTCCAAGGTACTTTTGGCAAGATAAAGTTACGAGTGTTTTTGCGCACGGGCTTTGAAAACCCCTTGGGCGAGGTCGATGGTGTAGTCTGCCAGTTCGCGCAAGGCCTGGTCGATTTGGCCCGCGTCTTTTGCTTCCATGGCGTCGGCGATTCTGGTGTGGAAGGCGATGATCGTTTCGCGCGAGCGGGCTGTGAAGGTAATCATATTCATCAGCGGCTGCATGCCTTCGACCGCACCGGCGAGTTGAAAGGCGAGGACTGGATTGTTGGCCGCATCGACCAATGCGCGGTGGAAGGCCACGTCCGAGGCGCAAAAACTTTCGTCAGTTAGGCCCGGTTGGCCCTGGCGCACGATTTCCGCGCGCATCGAGGCCAAGTGATCGGCGTGGCGTCGTTGGGCGGCCAAGGGTGCGCAAGCGCGTTCGAGGGTGTAGCGGGCTTCGCAGGCGGTTTCAAAACTGACGGCGTTCATCGAAATCAGAAGCGTCGAGGTGGTCACTTGTTGGCCGTAGGCTTCCTCGAAGCTGAGTTTGTTGACGAAAGCACCGCCAAACGCACCGCGTTGGGTACGGATCAGGGATTGAGCGGCAAGACGTTTTAGCGCTTCGCGAACCGTGGCGCGGGAAACCTCGAATTGTTCGGCCATTTCGGACTCAGATGGCAGGCGTTCGTCAACGATCAGCCGGCCCTCGATGATGGAATCTCGGATAGCCTTGGCGATCTGGGCCGACAAATCTGACGTAGCGTTCGGATCAATTTTCATTTGTCTGACATTTAAAAGTCTGACATTTAAATTGCAAGACATGAGTCGGGGGAAAACATGCTTGCAACACGGATCAGGGCGATGGGGGCACCACATTGGTTGGTGCTGTTCGGCCTGATCCTGGCCGGTTGGGTCGTTCTATGGCTAATGGCCATTCCGGCAGAGACACGCGCTTTGAGCAAAATTTACGGAGCAGAGTTTTGGATTTCGCTCTGCCTTTCAACGCCAAGCATCACCGGTTATTTTAACTTGTTCCTGATGTGGGCGCTGATGGCGGCAGCGATGATGCTGCCAACCGCCTTGCCCGCACTGGCGACATATGACGATCTGAGCCAATCAACTGACACAAATTTCGCGCTTTTGACCACAGGGTATCTGGTGATCTGGCTGGGGTTTGCAGCCGTCGCGGCGGGCCTGCAAATTGGCTTGTTTCAGCTTGGGCTGCTGGACGGGTTGGGCACCAGCCAGTCGGCGGTGTTTAGCGCCGTGCTACTGGCGATTGCGGGGGGCTATCAGTTTTCCCCGATCAAAGAGGCTTGCCTTGCAAAATGCCGGATGCCGCTGACCTTTTTCATGGAGCATTGGGAGGAGGGGCCATTTAAAATGGGCGTTCGTCTCGGTGCGGTTTGTTTGGGGTGCTGTTGGGCGCTGATGCTTCTGGGCTTTGTGGGCGGTGTCATGAGCCTCGGGTTTATGGGGCTTGCCACCATCATCATGATTATCGAAAAAATGCCTGACTACGGAAAATATATCTCGGCACCGTTGGGCTTTGGACTTTTGGGGGCATCTGTTGTGATGCTTGCCAGCGTAATTCTTTAAGGGAGGCTGACATGGCCAATGACAAAATCGACGTTCCCACCCGGATCGACAATCGCCATCCGATGGGAGAGAAGAAGGACCACGCGCTGACGCCTTGGGCGATCAAAGGTGAGTTGATCCTGAATTGCAACTGCACCATTTTTTGCCCCTGTGTTGTTTCGCTGGGCAATCACGCGCCGACCGAGGGTTACTGTCAGGCTTGGGCTGGCGTGCGGATCGACGAAGGGCACTACGGTGACGAGGATCTGAGCGGTCTGAATGTGGGACTTGTGTTGGAGATCCCCGGGTTGATGGCGCGCGGTAATTGGAAGGCGGCGGCCTATATTGATGATCGCGCGACCCATGCGGCCTATCACGGGTTGATCCAGATTTTCAGCGGCAAGGCGCGCGGGACGACCGGCTTGTTCAAGGTTCTTGTCAGTGAATTCCTCGGGGCGGAGCGCGCGCCGGTTGATTTTACCACCGAGGGCAAGACCCGTCGCCTAATGGTTGGCAAGAAAATCCAAGGAGCCGTTGTGCCGGTTCCGGGGGCCGACGGTGGCGATCAGGTTGTCACAAACACGAAATATTGGATGGGTCCGGATATTACCGTTGCGACGGCGACCCAAGGGCGCGTGCGGGCATTCGGTCGGGTTTGGGATTTTGATGGTCGGTCGGCTGAGATTTGCCAGATTGACTGGAAGGGTCCGCGTTAAGGCTTCGGGTTTGAAAGGGGGCTTTGCCCCCTCTGCCTTTGGCATTCACCCCCGAGTATTTTTGGAAAGATGAAGTTTGTGGGATTTGATAGGAGTTCTCGATGGCGTTGATTTCCCCGTCTCGTCGTTTGCGTCGCACCCCGTTTTCTGACGGTGTCGAGGCTGCAGGTGTTAAAGCCTATACGGTCTATAACCGCATGTTGTTGCCGACGGTTTTTCGGTCGGTCGAAGAGGATTATCGCCATCTGAAGGAAGCGGTGCAGATTTGGGACGTATCGTGTGAGCGACAGGTTGAGCTGCGCGGGCCGGATGCGACGCGGCTTATGCAAATGCTGACGCCGCGAGACCTGCGCAAGATGCAGGTTGGCCAATGTTACTATGTGCCCATCGTGGATGAGACTGGTGGCATGTTGAATGATCCGGTTGCCGTGAAACTGGCGGACGATCGCTGGTGGATCTCGATTGCCGATTCTGACCTGTTGCTTTGGGTCAAGGCGATGGCGCACGGGTGGCGCTTGGATGTGCTTGTGGATGAGCCGGATGTGTCGCCGCTTGGCGTGCAAGGCCCTCGGGCGGATGACTTGATGGCGGCGGTCTTTGGCGATGCGGTGCGCGAGATTCGGTTTTTCCGCTTCAAGATTCTTGAGTTTCAGGGGCGCGAATTGGCGGTTGCCCGATCAGGATATTCCAAACAGGGCGGCTTTGA
>JBELFK010000204.1:0-3378 GCA_042092935.1 Paracoccaceae bacterium
GCAGATCGCCATTGACGCCGACGGCGTGGCCGGCGCGCTTGAGGATGCCGACAGCGTTATCATCATCCCGGGCTACGGCATGGCCGTGGCACAGGCCCAGCAGAACGTCGCCGAACTGACCCGCCGCTTGCGGGCCAAAGGCAAGACCGTGCGCTTTGCCATCCACCCCGTCGCTGGCCGCTTGCCCGGTCACATGAACGTGCTACTTGCCGAGGCCAAAGTGCCCTACGACATCGTGATGGAGATGGACGAAATCAACGAGGATTTCCCCGAAACCGACGTCGCCATCGTCATCGGTTCCAACGACATCGTAAACCCCGCCGCGCAAGAAGATCCCAACAGCCCCATCGCCGGCATGCCGGTGCTGGAATGCTGGAAAGCCAAACAGGTCTTCGTCAGCAAACGCGGTCAAGGCACCGGCTATTCCGGCATCGAAAACCCGCTGTTCTTCAAGGACAACACACGCATGTTCTACGGCGACGCAAAAGCCTCGCTTGATACGTTGTTGACGAAGGTCACGTAAGTTAGCACCCAGAAAACACCCCGAGGGCGCCCGAATGTTTCGGGCGCCCTTTTTCGTTTTGCCACAGCGTTCTAAGGCGACGGTATACCATTGCATTCTGGTAACTCATTGAAATAAATCGTTTTCTTTACAAAATGAGCAGAATGGGTAGGTTGCGGGCAAGCTAGGAGCCGAACATGCCACCTCTGGAAGATCACCCGTTGCGTTACGGTTTGTCGAACGAATTGCACGCCCGCCCGTTTCCCGCGCTCAAGGCCCCGAGCAGAGCGGTGTTTCTCGCTATAAAGCAACCAATGGCCGCCGAGCGACGAGACCGTTCCAAGGATCGGGCGCATCTGATTGACCTGCTCGACCGCTATGGCGCGGCGCACCCCCAGCCGGACGCCACGCATTATTCAGGCACCATCGGGCGCTATGAACTGAAGTGGGAACAACACACCGAATTTGTCACCTACACGGTCTTCATCAATGGCCTGAGCGACCGCCCGTTCGATCCGACGGATTTTGAAGTCTTCCCCGAGGATTGGCTGCAAGCCGCCCCGGGGAATCGCGTTACATCCGCTTTGATCCGCATTGAAACAGGGAAAACCCCCACAGACATCCAAGATAGCTGCGAAGACTGGTTTGTGCAGGAAAGCGTTGCCGTTTCGACAGTGATCGACGAGGCGGCGACGATCGCGGGCGATTTTCGCATCGATGCGGCCGGGCATTCCCGATTTGCCGTCTTCGTTGGCGCGGATACAGGCAAGCGGCGCGTGGGACGCATTGTGCAGCGGCTTTGCGAGATTGAGATTTACAAGTCCATGTCGATGCTTGGTCTGAGCCGCGTGCGCGACATGGGAAATCGCTTGAATGAGATAGAACAATCCCTGACGGACCTGATGGAAGATATGGCCCAACAAAGCGCGAGCGCCGAGGTGACCTTGAGCCAGTTGCTTGAGGTTTCGGCCGAGCTTGAGAATATGGCGGCGCAGGGCTCGTTTCGGTTCGGGGCGACAGGGGCATATGAGGCCATTGTGAACCAACGCATCGAGGTTCTGCGCGAGGTGCGCTTCGGCGGGCGACAAACTTTCTCTGAGTTCATGATGCGGCGATACGATCCGGCTATGCGCACGGTGAAATCAGCGGAAAGCCGGATGAACGCAATGTCCGCCCGCGCCATCCGCGCCGGAGATTTGCTGCGCACACGCGTCGATGTCGAACGCTCGGCACAGAACCAAGAGCTTTTGGAAAGCATGGACCGGCGGGCAGATTTGCAGCTTCGGTTGCAAAAAACGGTCGAGGGTCTGTCGGTTGTGGCGATCAGCTATTACGCCGTGTCCTTGGCGGGTTACCTTTTGTATCCCCTGGCTTCGATCATGGGTCTAAGCAAGAATATGTTGCTTGCGGGTGCAACCGTTCCCGTCGTGCTTCTTGTTTGGTGGGGCATTCATCGCATCCGTGAGCGGATCGAAAAATAGCGCTTGGCGATTGTGATCTCGATCTGTTTGACACGTCGCGCCGCGGCCATGTAGCGTCGCGCCTTAGAAACCTCTCAACATTTCAGGATCAGACATGCCGGTAAAAAACAGATTTGCAGAAATGCAAGATGAGATCACTTCGTGGCGTCGCGATCTGCATGAAAACCCTGAAATCCTGTTTGAAACCCACCGCACCTCGGCCTTTGTGGCAGACAAGCTGAAAGAGTTTGGCTGCGATGAGATCGCGACCGGCTTGGGGCGCACCGGCGTCGTTGGCGTCATCAAGGGCCGACAAGACACCGGGGGAAAAGTCATCGGCCTGCGCGCGGACATGGACGCCTTGCCGATTCACGAAGAAACAGGGCTTGACTATGCCTCTAAAACCCCGGGTGCCATGCATGCCTGTGGCCACGATGGCCATACCTCAATGCTTTTGGGGGCCGCCAAATACCTTGCCGAAACCCGCAATTTTGACGGCACCGTTGTGGTGATTTTCCAGCCGGCCGAAGAAGGCGGCGGCGGCGGTAAGGAAATGTGCGACGACGGCATGATGGATCGCTGGAATATTCAAGAGGTCTACGGCATGCACAACTGGCCGGGCGTGCCCACGGGAACATTTGCGATCCGTCCGGGGTCTTTCTTTGCGGCGGCAGATCAGATCGAAATCAACGTCCACGGCAAGGGCGCGCATGCCGCCAAACCGCATGAAGGCATCGACCCCACGGTCGTGGCCTCAAAAATCGTTTTGGCGCTGCAAACCATCGTCAGCCGGGGCGTTGATCCCGTTAGCCAGCTTGTCGTTTCGATCACCTCGTTTGAAACCTCGTCCAAGGCCTTCAACGTCATTCCAAGCTCGGTTCATCTAAAGGGCACGGTGCGCACCATGGACAAAGCGGTCCAGCAATTTGCCGAGAAGCGGATCAATGAGATCGTGACCCACACAGCGGCGGCATTCGGGGCAGAGGCCGAGGTTATCTATCATCTCGGCTATCCGGTCATGGTCAACCATCAGGCGCAAACCGAATTTGCCGCCAAGGTTGCCGCTGATGTTGCCGGAAGCTGCGATGAGGCTCCGATGATTATGGGCGGCGAGGATTTTGCCTTTATGCTGGAAGAGCGCCCCGGCGCCTATATCCTTGTTGGCAACGGCGACACAGCGCCAGTTCACCACCCCGCGTATAATTTCAACGACGAGGCTATACCCGCAGGGTGTAGCTGGTGGGCGGGCCTTGCTGAAACGGCGATGCCCATTCGCTAGGGTAATTCCCGTTTGAAGGGTTTGCACAACGGGCGGAAATCGCTAAAGATCGTTGGTAATTTAAAATAAAGGTATTGCCCGATTATGGCTCGTCGACAGGCAGGCAGTTTGTCCCCCTATACGTTGTTGGGCGCGTT
>JBELFK010000205.1:0-3336 GCA_042092935.1 Paracoccaceae bacterium
ACCGGCGAAGAAGTCGTTCCTGAGAAGAAAGAAAAGAAAGAAGACTAAGGTTTTTCTGCGTGCCCCGCGACTCTTGTCGCGGGGCACCAATTTTTTTTCATGCGCTCGACCTGAACGAGAAATCCTGTCCGATTGCCGAGGCATTTTAATGAAGTCGCAAGATTCCGCTCATTTCGCCACACCAGCGCTTTTGCTAAAAGCTCGCGGCGGTCTAGCGGACACGTTGTACCAAATATACAAGGCGACGAGCTATGCACGAAAGCACGGTCGCACGCTTTATTTAGATTCTCGTGGTTCTGGCTTGAAATGCCAATTGGACGAACTTTTCGTGCTTCCTGACGACCTTCACCCGTCGACATTCATTGCAACAGACGACGTTCAACGCTCGATGGACGAAATTACCTCGGTTTACCCTGCGGAACTAGCGGGGCGTGTCTCATCATATACGAGTTATCGCGATGAAAACTACGAGTTTTTCGATTACGAAACGGATCGCAACTTGACGTTTAATTGGCGTGATACGCGAGACGAAGCGTTGATTGTGGTTGAGCGTGCAGGAGGCAATTCAAAGAATTGGACTGTCTTCAATCGCTTCCAATTGGTGCCTCGCGTTTCGAGCGTATTGAGGAATCGGCTAGCTGTTTTACCTCGTGGGTATCACGGCGTTCACATACGCCATTCGGATTATAAGACAGACTATAAAGGTTTTCTTAGGCGTCTCGCTCCCTTGGTTGCTGGCAAAAATCTAGTTATATGCGCCGACAACAAACGCGTGAAAGACCTCGCGGTTCGCTACCTTTCAAGCTACGCTCAGATAATTGAGTTAACAGATCTACCGCAGTTGGATGGGAAACCAATTCACGAAACAACCACGGAATCTGGGTTTAACGACGCATTGGACGCGTTGACGGATCTGTTTGCTCTGGCTTGTGCGCAAAAAATTCACTTTACCGAGCTTGCGAAAACGCCCGATCAAAGTTTCTATTTCAAATTCTCAGGCTTTGTCGTTCTTGCGTCCAGAATACGTTTTCGCAAAAAGGTTTTGGCCAAGACTTTAAGTATATCAATGGTCGAACTTGCCGAAATTTTTCAACCGCAGACAAAGTATGAGCCGCTTACGAAATTCAGCCCTCGAGACAGAATGTGCGCGCGGCTTCTCGAATGGAAATGGAATTTCAACGCGAAGAAAACCGTGCTTAAAACTTGGTTATACTAGCCAAGCTGCTGCCATGCGCACCTAAAGCTGTGCTGGGCAGACAAGTTCTTGTCAAACGTTAGTTCTTTTTGATAGACTGCGCCCATAATAATAAACCAATTCACTACGAGGCAGTGAGCATGATATTTCAGAGAACAGCAATTATTGCTGCGGCGATGGCTATTTCGACCGCAGTTTCAGCCGCCGAAACCGTCCGCGTTGCGGCTGGTCTCAGCACGTTTGGTCCGAGCGTTGAGGCGCAGGTTCCAGTAACCGACAACATTACCATTCGCGGATCGCTCGCTGGTGGTTTGTCGGCTACAGGCACAACGACCGCCGATGGTTTGGACTATTCCGTGGACGCCACGCTTGGGGCCACGACGTTGATGGCGACCTACCATCTTCCGGCTGGTGTGCGCTTGTCGGGTGGCGTTCTGATGTCAAACACCTCGATCAACGGCAGCGTGTCGGGGTCTGCCGGCGACGTGGTTGGGGGCTTCACGATCCCTGCGGGTCAGACATTTACCGTTTCGTCGACGACAGAATTCGCAAACAGCATCTCGCCCATGGCAACGATCGGGTTTGACACGTCCATTCTGGGCATGGTGCTATCCTCCGATATTGGGATCGTGCAAACCGGTGGCTTTGACGTCTCGCTTGCGCAAACAGCTGGCACGGCGACGATTCCGGCGGGTGATCTGACAACCGCGGAAACGAATATCCAATCCGAATTATCGCAATATGATATTGTGCCTTACTTCAGCCTCATGGTCGGTAAGTGGTTCTAAAGATCCGGTCGAACTAGGCCAATTGCAGCGGGCGCCTTTTGGCGCCCGTTTTCGGTTTAGAACGGGGCCTTTTGGCGAAAGCGCACGCCTTCGCCCCCGTCAGGATGGCGGAGGCGGAGTTCTTCTGAGTGCAGCATCAGGCGATCAAAGTCCCGGGCCGCGCCCTCGGCGTAGAAGGGATCGCCAAGGATCGGATGGCCCAAAGCCAGCATATGAACGCGCAACTGATGCGAGCGACCGGTTTTTGGCGTCAAACGCACACGGCTTTCCAGATCGGACGCCTTTAACACAAGCCAACCGGTTTGGGCGGGTTTGCCGTTTTCGTGGTCAACCATTTGCTTGGGTCGGTTTGGCCAGTCAACGATCAGGGGTAGATCAACCTCGCCCTTTTTAGGCTCTAACCGGCCCGCGACCCGCGCGATGTAAGTCTTTTTCGTGAAGCGTTTTTCAAATTGCAGACCCAGATGCCGTTGGGCATGTGGTGTCAGGGCAAAGACCATGACGCCCGACGTGTCGCGGTCAAGGCGGTGAACAAGCAGCGCCTGCGGATAGACGGTCAGAATGCGCGACATTAGGCAGTCGGCCAGATGCGGGCCTTTGCCGGGCACTGACAGAAGCCCCGAGGGTTTGTTGACCACAAGTATTTCATGATCTGCGTGCAGCACATCGAGCGGCGAATCCGGTGGAGAATAGGTGTCGAGCATTCGGGCGGTGTACCCATCGGGACTCTGGCTGTCTAGTGAGTTTACCCAGCGTCGTAAGGCCCTGAGCGCGCCCAATGGTGCTGATTTTCCATAATTTGTACGGATTTCAATCACATTCGCGCCGTAATTAGAGCGCAGATTTACACGGTAATTTAGCGGAGAAGTGCGCCCCGAGTAATGGCGATGTAGGTGAAGCATGGTAGATCACGTAAAGAAGTTTGGACGAAACGAGGACGGTGCAATTGCGGTTGAAAGCGTCCTTTGGTTTCCGGTTTACGCAACCGTGGCCGCTTTGCTGGTTGACGCGACTTCGCTTGTTCTGACCCAAACGCGCATGCAACAGGCCGCAGCGGATGCCGCGCGGATGGTTGCAATCGGGCGGCTCTCGGAAAGCGAAGCGTCTGATCTGATTACAGATCGGGCTGTTTCAACCGAAGAATACAACGTCGATATCAATATCGAAGACTACATCGTGTCGGCGACAGTCACGATGGATTTCGAAAACATGATTGGTCTCGGGCTGCTGTCCAAGCGGGACGGTACATTTGGTACCACCGCCTATTTCCGCGTCGAGCCAACATTTGAAATCGAAGACGACGATGATGATGACGACAATGATGACGACGACTCAAACGATGACGATGACGAT
>JBELFK010000206.1:0-1910 GCA_042092935.1 Paracoccaceae bacterium
CCGAAACCCACGCCGCCGCCCAAAAAGCCACGTCATCACGGCAATCTTCGTGAAGCCCTGATCGACGCGGGAATCGATTTACTGCACCAAGGCGGACTGCCCGCCCTGACGCTAAGAAAATGCGCTGCAAAGGCCGAGGTGTCTCACGCGGCACCGGCGCATCACTTCGGCGGTCTGGATGGTTTGATCGGCGCAATCGCCACGCGAGGATTTTTACAATTCTCGGACTATATGATGGCACATCGCGCAAATGCCGCGAACAGCGATACGGCGCGATTAAAGGCGATCTTGGATGGCTACATTGAATTTACCGTCGATCACCCGGCCCTGTTCACGCTGATGTTTGGATCGCGCGTTGAAATCGACCCGGATCAGGAATTGTCACAAGCCGCAGGCAAAGCCTATCAAATCCTCGCCGAGACCTGCGCTCCTTTTTCTCTCGATCCACACGGAAACCCGCGCGCGCTTGAGATCTTGGTTTGGTCACTGTGCCACGGCTACGCCAGCCTACAGCTGGTCGGGCAAGTGACGCCAAACGGCCCGACGAATGATGTGACCTTCGGGGATATCCTTCGCCGCTTGCCCGACATCGCGGGATTGAGCGAATAGAACCTGAACCAGCCGAGGCTCAAGAAGTCTGACCCAAAGCGCCCTGCCAAAAACCCAATCCGTTGCTGGATCAACGGGCGTGGGCTTCCGAACAGGCCAGCTTAACCAATCGCGCCGTTGCGATACGGCCAAAGCGCGGCCAATGCGACGTCGTGCACCGGAGTTGAGAGACCGTGTTTGCGGGCTTGGCGGGTGATTTCGCCGGAAAACCAATCCAGCTCAAGCCGCCGACCGTTCAAAATATCGGTGCACATCGACGCCCTCACCTGACCGTCGATGGTTTGATAAAAGGCAAACTGCTGTGCACCAAGGTCCTCGGGCAAATCCGGACAGACCGCCCGCCCGACCGTGGCGGCCTCAAGCAAGGCCCGCTCCATCAAGTTCAGCGTCTCGGGAACCGCGTTGATTTCGCCGAATGTAAGCCGCGTCAGCGTCGACACGGCCGAAGTGGCCGCAAGCGTCACAAATTTGCGCCAAAGCGCGCTTTCAATTGCCTCGACAATTTCGGGCCGCGTTGCGGCTTGGGTCAAAGCCTCATACAGGGCTTTCTCAAACAGCCGCCCCGCAGGTGTCAGCGCACCAAAGGCCAGCGTGTCGTTTGGGGCCGTGTGTTTGATCCGACCGGGGGCCTCGATATATCCCGCGATCCAGGCCGCGCCGCCCATGACCCTGTCCGCACCGAAACGTTGCGCCGCTTCCTGCGGAGCACTGATTCCGTTTTGAAATGTCGCGACAAATGTGTCCGGCCCGACCATCGGTTGCATCTGATCGAGCGCCACATTGAGGTCGTAGTTTTTGACAAACACCAAAACGCCATCAACCACACCCACCGAGGCGACATCATCGGTTGCCGCAATATCCGACAGATGCGCATCGCCGTTCGGGCTGTCGATGAACAGGCCGTCGCTCTGGATTGCCTGAAGATGCGCACCCCGCGCAATTAATGTGACCTCATGTCCGGCTTGATGCAGACGCGCCCCGATATAGGCCCCCAGCGCACCGGCGCCCATAATTGCAATTCGCATATCCCGCCTTCCCGTGTCAGAAACCTTGCATGCGCCGATCCTACACAAAGTAATTTCCCCCAACAGCGAAATTTCCTCTTGCGCCCTGCCGCCCGTCTTTATAAATCCCACACACCCAATGAATGCGGGCGTAGCTCAGGGGTAGAGCGCAACCTTGCCAAGGTTGATGTCGTGAGTTCGAATCTCATCGCCCGCTCCATTGGTGTTAAATGACTGCAAGCGCGGGCGTAGCTCAGGGGTAGAGCGCAACCTTGCCAAGGTTGATGTCGTGAGTTC
>JBELFK010000206.1:2010-3282 GCA_042092935.1 Paracoccaceae bacterium
GAATCTCATCGCCCGCTCCAGTCACCCGAAAGAACGACGCGGCCACAGTGCCGCGATTTCTTTTTCTGATCTCTTGGCCATTGCACATACCCCGCCTATAAGGGCCGCAAATATTGTGAAGGATCAGGGACATGCGTCAAGCAAGCGTCACCCGCAAAACCGCTGAGACCAGTATATCCGTTGAGATCAACCTCGACGGCTCTGGCCGTTATGACAACCAGACTGGCGTTGGGTTTTTTGACCACATGCTTGACCAACTGTCGCGCCACTCGCTGATCGATTTCACGATCCGCGCCGAGGGCGATCTGCACATCGACGATCACCACACGGTTGAGGACACGGGCATCGCGCTCGGGCAGGCTTTGGTTTCGGCTTTGGGCGACAAAAAGGGCATCCGGCGCTATGGAGCATGCCACCTGGCCATGGACGACGCGCAGGTGCGCTGTGCGCTGGACCTGTCGGCGCGCCCGTTTTTGATCTGCAACCTTGATGTGCCGACCCAGAAGATCGGAACGTTTGACACCGAGCTTGTGCGAGAGTTTTTTCAGGCGCTGTCGACGCACGGCGGGATCACGCTGCATATCGACAAGCTGCATGGGTTCAACAGCCACCACATCGTCGAGGCGGCCTTTAAGGCCGTCGCACGCGCGTTGCGAGAGGCCGTTGAGACCGACCCGCGCAAGGGCGATGCGATCCCCTCGACCAAGGGCGCGCTTTAGGGATCGAAGGGCCGTTGGCCCTCCGACCGGGCGGGGGCCAGCCCCCGCACCCCCGAGGTATTTTTGGCAAGATAAAGTAGATACGTCATGTTAACGGCCATCATCGACTATGAGAGTGGAAATCTGCATTCCGCCGAGAAAGCCTTTCAGCGCATGGCGGCTGAGGTGGATGCGGGCGCGGTGGTTGTCACGTCGGACGCCGATGTGATTGCCAGCGCCGACCGTCTTGTGCTGCCCGGCGACGGGGCGTTTCCGGCCTGTGTGGACGCGCTCAAAGGGCACAAGGGGATTTTTGAGGCTATGACAGAAGCGGTGGTCCAGAAGGGCCGACCGTTTTTGGGAATTTGCGTCGGGATGCAGTTGTTGGCGACCAAGGGGCATGAGTATCGTGTGGTCGACGGATTGGATTGGATCGCGGGCGACGTCGAGAAGATCTCGCCCACAGATACCGCATTAAAGGTGCCCCATATGGGGTGGAACGATCTGGTGATCGATCAGCCGCACCCAGTGCTTGAGGGCATCAAAACCGGCCAGCATGCCTATTTCGTGCATT
>JBELFK010000207.1:0-3280 GCA_042092935.1 Paracoccaceae bacterium
GATTTGACACCGGTTGCGACGGGGCCATCCTATAAAGTGGTTGGCATTCAGGTCGATGTTCCGCGCTCGTTACGGGTATCGGAATCCAATATGTTGATCCCCCTCGGTGACATCGTGTGGCGCGGCGATCTTCCAGGGGACCGATATGCACAGGTTCAGGCAATCATGACCGAAGCCATCGAACGCGGCGTTGCGTCGATGGATGGCAATCAGGAAATCATCGTGCAGGCCACGGTCACCCGATTCCACTCGTTGTCTCAGCGGGCACGATACTCAATCGGCGGAAACCACTCGATTGAATTTGATTTGGCGCTCATTGATGCCGCGACAGGTATGCAGATTGGCGAAACCAGAAGTATCGACGCAACGTTTGATGCCTATGGCGGTCAGCAAGCGATCCAGGCAGAAATGGCGGGCTTGACGCAAAAGGTTCGCATCATTGAGCATGTTGCAAATGTCATGGCCTCTGTACTAGCGCCAGACGCCGGTGCCGCTACCTTTATGGCGAGCGTTTCCGACTTTTAAGTCGGGGGTTTATACTCGGAGGGAAACTGAGTAGGAGGGCTGCATGACGCAGTCCTCTTTGCCATTTGTCCGCCTGAAACCCAAAACCAAACCACAGGTGATCCGTCACGGGTTTCCCTGGGTGTACGACAATGAGGTCGTAACCGACCGTCGCACGAAATCCCTCAAAGCCGGAACGATCGCCATACTCGAAGATGCGGATCGCAACTTTCTGGCGCTGGTCGCCGTCAATCCAAACTCCAAGATTTTCTGCCGCGTGCTGGATCGAGATCCCAATGCCATTATCGACCAAAGCTGGTTCGCCGCGCGGCTGTCCAAAGCGCTGACATTGCGCGAAACGCTCTTTGAGCGCCCGTTTTACCGGCTGGTCCACGCCGAAGCTGACGGCTTGCCCGGTGTCATCATCGACCGTTTCGGCGATACAGCTGTTGTTCAGCCCAATGCCGCGTGGGCCGACGTGCTGATCGATGCGCTATGCGCAGCCTTGATCGACGTGTCTGGTGTCGAAAATGTCATCATGAACGCCTCAGGTCGGGCGCGTGCGCTTGAGGGGCTTGGTGATGAGGCGCGGGTCTTGGCAGGGGTGGCCCCGCAGCAACCGGTGCCGGTTCCAATGAATGGTGCAACCTATATGGCCGATCTGATCGGTGGTCAGAAGACCGGTCTGTTCTTTGACCAGCGCCCTAACCACGCCTTCGCTGCCTCTCTGGCCAATGGCAAATCGGTTCTGGACGTGTTTTCCCATGTGGGCGGATTTTCTTTGGCCTGTTTGGCCGCCGGTGCCTCGGGTGCCTTGGCGGTCGATGGCTCTGCTGGGGCGCTTGAGTTGGCCCAATCGGGGGCCGATCACAGTGGGTTTGGCGTGGCCCTTGAAACCCGCAAGGGCGATGCTTTCGCAGCGCTTGAGGCTTTGGCCGCCGAGGGACGGCGCTTTGACGTCGTCATCTGCGACCCGCCCGCCTTTGCGCCCAACCGCAAAGCGCTTGAGGCCGGTCTGCGCGCCTATGAACGTATTGCCCGCCTTGCGGCGCCATTGGTTGCAGACAACGGCTACCTCGTGTTGTGTAGCTGCTCACATGCTGCGGATTTGCAAAAGTTCCAAACCGCAAGCGTGCGGGGTATTGGGCGGGCCGACCGTCAGGCCCAGTTGATCCACACGGGCTTTGCCGGCGCGGATCACCCGTTGATGCCTCAGCTTGCCGAAAGCGGCTACCTCAAGGCGTTGTTCTTTCGACTATGAGACTGCTGCTTGACGCCTGCGTGATGTATCCGACCGTGATGCGGTCGGTTCTGCTCGGGGCTGCGCGGCAGGGATTTTTCAAGCCGCTTTGGTCTGATCGCATTCTCGAGGAATGGGCGCTCGCCGCACGCAAACTCGGCCCCGAGGGTGAGCCGCAGGCGCGCGCAGAAATTGCCTTGGTCAAAGCTGATTTTCCCAAAGCAAGCGTTGCCGATTACCAAGGCCTTGAGGCCCGATTGTGGTTACCGGACGAGGGGGACATTCATGTGCTTGCTGCCGCTGTACGTGGATCGGCGGATGGGATTGTCACCTTGAACGCCAAAGACTTTCCGAAACATATCCTAGCGGAAGAGCGCTTGGATCGTCACGATCCCGATGCCGTCTTGACTGCGTTTTTCAATCAAGACCCTGCGAAGATGCGAGATGTTGCCGTCATGGTAAACAGCGACGCCAATCAATTAAGCGGAAGGGCGTGGGACATGCGCACGCTGATGAAAAAAGCACGCCTGCCAAGGTTGGGCAAAGCGCTCAGTCGCTAGCTTGCCACTTGGTTTCCAGCTTCTCGATGGCCGCAATGCGTTCGGATGTCTTGGGGTGGCTGAGAAGCCAGGCCGGTGCACGCCCCGCGTTGGCCGAGGTCAGCGCTTCAAGTTTTTGGAACAAGGACTTTTGCGCCTCGGTGCCGATCCCGGCTTTGGTCAAAATAGCCGCTGCATATTCATCGGCCTCATATTCGTCGTTGCGCGATAGTTTTGCGGACAACAGGCTTGTCATAGCGCTGGCGATATAGCCACCAAACCCGGGAATGAACCGAGACAAAACCATGCCAAGCGCCGCACGCATCGCGTTTTGGCCCGAGAAATCGATCATGCGACGGCGTGAATGCCCCAAAGCGACATGACCGAGTTCATGGGCAATAACGCTCGCCAGTTCCTCGGCGGTCACCTCGCCATTCAGGAATTTGTTGTAAAACCCCCGCGTGATGAAAATCCGGCCATCAGGGGCGGCAAGCCCGTTTACCGGCTCGATTTCATAGATGTGGACTTTGACCTTCGGCAGATCCAGCGCCTTGGCCAATTCTGCGGTCAGCTTTCTAAGTTTCGGATCGGCCAACTCGGAAGACTTTTCGTTCAACTCGCGCGAGGTGCGCCAGACCGAAAACCGATAGGCAACAAGCCCGTATAAAAGCGCGATCAAGATGGGTGTGAAACGAAGCATGCCGTCTATATGGTCTCGCGCTAGCCCTCTGGCAAGTCAGCCAAGGGCTCGGCCTCTTTTGCACGCAAGGATTTGATAATCCAAAACAGCATCGCACCCGCCAAGGCGAGCGTTGCAAGCGCCCCAAGAGTGTTGCCTGCATAGGTCGCGGCGACCGTCAGGTTCGACGCAAAGAAATAGCCGAAGAAGACATAGACCGAGACCCAGATCGTTTCGCCAAGCGTGTCCCAGATCGTGAAACGCACCCAGTTCAACCTTGTTGAACCGGCGATGAAGTTCACCCATGGCCCAAGAGGC
>JBELFK010000208.1:0-3158 GCA_042092935.1 Paracoccaceae bacterium
TGCAAAGCCTGCGCGAAACCTGTGACAAATACGGAATCCTATTAATCGCGGACGAAGTCATGTCAGGTTTTGGGCGCACTGGAAAATGGTTCGCGGTCGATCATTGGGACGTGCAACCCGACATCATCACAGCGGCCAAGGGCATCAACTCGGGCTATGTTCCGCTTGGCACCATGAGCGTTTCAACCGAGATCCACGACTGGCTGCGCAACACACCCCTGCCCGGTGGCTTGACCTATGCGGGCCACCCATTGGCCTGCGCGTCGGGCGTGGCAGCCATTCGCGCAATGCAAGACGAAGGCACGCTGGCGCATGCAAGCAAGATGGGCGAACGGATGCGTGCCGAGCTTCACGCCCTCGCAGAAAAACACCCGAGTATCGGGGACATTCGCGGCCTGGGCATGTTCGACGGCATTGAACTGGTCAAAGACCGCACAACGAAAGAACCACTGGTGCCCTTTGCAGCCAAAGGCCCCGAGGCCGTGCCCATGTCCGAAATGATGCGGTTTGCGATGGACAACGGGTTGTTCCTGTCGTTTTTCTCAAACGTCATCCGGCTAACGCCACCGTTGAACATCAGTGAGGCGGATTTGATGACAGGCCTTGGTATCCTCGATCAAACGCTTGCGATTGCTGATCGTAACGTGACGGGCTGACATTGGGTTTGTTCATCGGTATCGTCGCCCCATGGCCAGCCCTGTTTCAACCATCCGCAATATCGGCCCCGCGTCCGAAGAACTCTACGCCCGCGCCGGTATACCCGACGCCGAAACGCTGCGCGCGCTTGGCGCGGATGCGGCTTATGCGCAGCTTTTGGCCAACGGCACGCGACCGCATTTCATCGGCTACTATGCCTTGGTGATGGGTTTGCAGGGCCGTCCCTGGACTGATTGTCAGGGCGACGAAAAGGCAAAACTTCGCAAGCGGTTTGACGCATTGAAAGCGGTCGGCGACCAGCCAATGTCAGACCTTGAGAGACACCTGAACAAAATCGGCGTCATTGCACGCCCGAAATAGGAAGATCGCCATGTCCTTGATCGTGACACAGGAAATGATCGACGCGTTTCAAACCGACGGCGTCGCGCTGATACCCGGCCTGTTTGAGGACCATGTCGAAACCCTCCGCGCTGGGATTGAGCGCAACATGACCGATCCCGGGCCTTATGCGGCCGAGAACTTAAAAGACGGTGAACAAGGGCGGTTTTTCGACGATTATTGCAACTGGCAGCGTATTCCCGAATTTTCCGAGGTTGTGCACCAAAGCCCCGCCGTTGCGGCGGCAGCGGCGCTGATGCAAAGCCCATTGGTTCAGGTGTTTCATGACCACGTATTGGTCAAGGAACCGGGAACGACCAAAGCGACGCCCTGGCATTCTGACGGGCCGTATTACTTTGTTTCAGGACGCCAGACCGTCAGCTTTTGGTCACCCCTTGATCCGGTCACGGACGCGACGTTGCGCTGCGTCGCCGGGTCTCACAAGTGGCCCAAGCCGGTGTTGCCGACCCGCTGGCTAAGCGAGGAAAGTTTTTTCCCGAACGAAGAAGACTATATGCCCGTGCCAGATCCCGACGCCGAGGGGATGAAGATACTCGAATTCGCGATGACCCCCGGTGACGCCGTGGCGTTCAATTTTGACATACTGCATGGCGCGCGCGGAAATACGACCGACATGCGACGCCGCGCTTTTTCCTTGCGATTGGTCGGCGAGGATGCCCGGTACGTCACCCGCCCCGGGCCTACGTCTCCGCCGTTTCCGGGGCATGAGATGATCGATGGTCAAAGATTGCGCGAAGATTGGTTTCCGATCCTGCTTGACCAGCGGGCATAAAAAAACGCGCGACCAAGCCGCGCGTTTTTAGAACTACTTTGAGGTGGCGTTTAGCCGACCAGCTCGAGACCCGAGAAGAAATACGCGATTTCCTGAGCGGCTGTGTCTGGAGCGTCTGACCCGTGAACCGAGTTTTCGCCAACTGATTCAGCGAATTCAGCGCGGATTGTACCGGCAGCCGCATCAGCAGGGTTGGTTGCGCCCATAACTTCGCGGTTTTTCGCGATTGCGCCTTCGCCTTCGAGAACCTGAACAACGACCGGCTCAGAGGCCATGAATTCGCACAATTCATCGTAGAATGGACGCTCGGCGTGAACACCGTAGAATACGCCAGCCTGCGCCTTGGTCAGGTGGATGCGCTTTTGTGCAACAATGCGAAGACCAGCGTCTTCGAATTTCGCGTTGATCTTGCCAGTCAGGTTACGCTTTGTTGCGTCTGGCTTGATGATGCTGAGTGTACGTTCGTTGGCCATGATAGCTCCTGTCAAATTGCCGGAAACACCCCGGCCCGAATGAAATCGCCGCTCCGATACCATGCAGATGTTCATTTGGAAAGAGCCGACGGTGAATGATTGCGGCTAGGTCACAGTGACAAGGCGCCGCTCTAATCGAATGACATAGGCGACGCTCAGGAAAGCCGCCAGAGAACACAGAGAAATCAGCGCGAGGTGCACCAAACTCGCATTTGTGTCCGGCAAGATCGCGCCGGTCACCCATGTCAGAACGGCCCCGCCGCCGATCATGATCGCCCCCGCCATGCCAGCGGCAGAACCAGCGAGTTTGGGGCGCACGGACATGATGCCAACGTTCACGCTTGGACCAGTGAGACCGTTGCCAACGCCAATGAACAGAACGCAGCCGAAATAGACGGCCTCGGTCATCAAACCCGCCAGCCCAAGGGCCAGACCGGAGGACGGTCCAACCAGTGCCAGGAAACGCCCGATGAGCATGATCCGCTGCATCCCGATGACTTTGGTAAAACGGCCAGAGATAAAGTTGCCCAACATGAAACCACCACTTATTGAGCCAATGCCGAACCCCAGCAACGTCGTGGACAGGTCAAATTCCTGCGACACAACCAGCGCCGCGCCGCTGATAAAGGTGAAAAACCCACCGACCGAGAACATCAACCCGATGGAATAACCCCAGAAGCGGCGCGATTTGAACAATTCGGGATAGGTACGAAATTGTTCGCGCATACTGGTGCTTTGATCTTGGTTGGTTTCACCAATATCGACCCAGCAGAGGATCACCAAAATACCTCCGACGACGGAATAGAGCAGATAGATCGACTGCCAGCCAAAAAGCTCGGTCATTGCGCCCCCCAACG
>JBELFK010000209.1:0-3142 GCA_042092935.1 Paracoccaceae bacterium
CGTGTGCTCTTCCGATCTATCGCTTTTGCGCGCCTATGCTGAGATCGCAAATGAAATGGGTGAGGCTGGCTATTCTGATAGCGAAACGGCTTCCATAAAGGCCGATGTTGATCACTTCGAAAAGGTCCGCAACGAGGTGAAACTCGCCAGCGGCGACTACATCGATCTGAAGATGTACGAGCCTGCAATGCGGCACTTGATCGACACCTATATTCGCGCAGAGGAAAGCGAAACTATTTCCAAGTTTGATGACATGTCGCTGGTTCAGCTGATCGTGGAGCGCGGTGTCGATGCGGTGGAGGCCTTGCCTGGAGGCATACGTAAGAACAAGGAAGCGGTCGCCGAAACCATTGAAAATAACGTGCGCAAGTTGATTATCGATGAGACCCCAATCAATCCGAAATATTATGAAAAAATGTCGGAACTCTTGGATGCACTGATTGCGCAGCGGAAAACTGATGCAATCGACTATGAGGCATATCTTGCCAAGATCGTAGAGCTGACAAAGCAGGCAAAGAACCCGGAATCCACAACGTCGTACCCATACTCAATCGATTCTGCAGCAAAGCGGGCCTTGTTTGATAACCTTAGTGAAGATGAAGAACTGGCTGTGGCAATCGACGCTTCCATACGCGCGACGAAGAAAGACGCCTGGCGTGGCAATCGCTTCAAGGAAAAAGAAGTGCGCAATGCGATCAAAGCACATATTGCCAATCCCGCTTTGGTGGACGTGATTTTCGATCTGGTTCGAAATCAACATGAGTATTGAGGGACATCAAATTACGGTTGGGGGTCTCGATGTTGAAGTCGTGCGAAAGCCAATCAAAAATCTGCATCTGGGAGTGTACCCGCCCAATGGACGCATCCGAGTAGCTGCCCCCTTCGGTGTGAGCGATGAAGCTGTCCGACTTGCTGTGGTGACGCGGATGGGCTGGATCAAACGACAGCAGTCAAAGTTTGGTAACCAACCGCGGCAATCCGAGCGTTCTTATGTATCGGGCGAGAGTCATTTCTTTTTCGGTCAGCGCTACCGATTGAATGTCATTGATGGCGCGCCTGCTGGGCGTGTTTGCATTCGCAATAGAAGGACTTTGGACCTGTATGTTCGGACGGGCAGTGAACAGACAACCAGAGAACGGGTGTTTTTTGAATGGTGTCGC
Source organism: Paracoccaceae bacterium (assembly GCA_042092935.1). GTDB lineage: Bacteria > Pseudomonadota > Alphaproteobacteria > Rhodobacterales > Rhodobacteraceae > JASMHC01. The sequence continues at coordinate 1,161 of JBELFK010000209.1, forward strand.
CGCGAGTTGCGAACCCGTGCTGCGCCCTTGGTGGCGATGTGGGCGGAGGCATTCGGCATCGATCCTCCACAGTGGGGAATTAAGAGGATGAAGACCAAGTGGGGCACCTGCAATATCGAGGCGAAGCGGGTTTGGTTAAACTTGGAATTGGTGAAGAAACCTCCTCAGTGCCTTGAATACGTCATCGTGCACGAGCTGGCTCATTTCTTTGAGCGGAACCATTCGGATCGGTTTGTGGCGCTGCTGGATCAGAAATTACCTCGTTGGCGGTCGATACGAGACGAGTTGAACTCCGAGCCTCTTGCACATGAGGATTGGTCAAATCCGCAATCATAACGCCTTGATAAATAGTATTTTTCTGACTCTCGGATGGAGGACACGCCCTTCGACGCTCTCTTTTCTGCCTCGCCCCCCTGCAATGGTTCCTCCCCGGCCCCGTCTGTATACGGGGGGGCGCAGCGCGGCGTTTCGCTAGCGACAGGCAGTTTCACCGGGGAAGCCAGGCGGAATCCACTTGCCCGGGGACCTCGGGAAAAGCGACTCACTATCAAAGGCTTGCGGAATCACGATCTTGGCGCGCTGGATTCTTTGCGGAATCCAGGGAAGCCAGTTTGCGGAAGCCACCACGTCGGAAGCCAGGCAGCGGAAGCCACGAGCATTGAAGCTGTTGAATCCACATCATTTTTTCATTTGACAAAGCTGCCCATCTTGACCTACCCCTTGATCATCGAAGAATTGCGCCCGGAGGAACCCCCTCGCGGGCGTTTTTCATTTCCCCCTTCGCGGATCCTGATCCTGACGCTGGTATCGCCCAGCGCGCGTCAGCATGTCCGCCCTGCCCCACATGGAAACGACCCGATGGACCTGGTCTTTGCGCCGAGCCAGATCGAGACCTGGCCTCTCGACAGGCTGCGCCCTTACGCGCGTAATGCCAAGATCCACGGCACCGATCAGGTGGCCAAGATCGCGGCCAGCATGGCAAAGTTCGGTTGGACCGTGCCGTGCCTGGTGGCCGACGATGGTGAACTGATCGCCGGGCACGGCCGAGTTTTGGCCGCCATCATGCTCGGGCTGAAAGACGTGCCGGTGATCCGGCTCAGCCACCTCGACGAAGCTGAACGCCGGGCCTACCGGATCGCCGATAACAAACTGACCGAGTTGGGCGAATGGGACGAGGCCATGCTGCGCGACGAAATCGCGGGGCTGCTGGCCGAGGATTTCGATCTGTCGCTGCTCGGGATCACCGACGAGGATCTGGACGCCTTGCTGCGGGATCCGGATCAGGTGGAAGGTGACGCGGTCGAGGGCGAGGACGACATTCCCGAACCGCCGGTTACGCCGGTGTCGTTGGCGGGTGACCTTTGGCAGCTGGGATCGCACCGGCTGATCTGCGGTGACAGCACCTCTGCCGATGTGGTTGGTCGCTTGCTGGGCGATGTTCGCCCGCTCCTGATGGTGACCGATCCCCCCTATGGCGTGGAATACGATCCGTCCTGGCGCAACCAGGCGGGTGCGGCCAAGACCAAACGCACCGGCAAGGTGCTGAACGATGACCGGGCCGACTGGCGCGAAGCGTGGGCGCTGTTCCCCGGCGACGTGGCCTATGTCTGGCACGGCGCGCTGCATGCGGGCGAGGTGGCCGACAGTCTGGTTGCGGCGGGTTTCGCCGTCCGGTCACAGATCATCTGGGCCAAGGATCGCCTTGTCCTCAGCCGGGGCGACTATCACTGGCAGCACGAACCCTGCTGGTATGCCGTCAAGAAGACCGGCAAGGGCCATTGGGCCGGGGACCGCAAGCAGACCACGCTGTGGCACGTCTCCAGCAAGGACCAGGACACAGCCACTGTTCACGGCACCCAGAAGCCGGTCGAGTGCATGCGCCGCCCGATCCTGAACAATTCCAGCCCGGGTCAGGCCGTCTTTGAACCGTTCATGGGATCCGGCACCACGCTGATCGCGGCCGAAACGACCGGGCGGGTCTG
>JBELFK010000210.1:0-3086 GCA_042092935.1 Paracoccaceae bacterium
GATTGGGTGCCGGTGGATGATGCGCTCGACAAGCTTAAGGCCCGGCTACATCCCGTTGCCTCGACCGAAACCGTCGCGACCAAAGACGCCAACGCGCGTATTCTTGCGCAAACGGTGACGGCGCAACGGTCCAATCCACCGACAGCGAACTCGGCCGTTGACGGCTATGGGTTCGCTTTCAAGTCGCTTGATGATGCGCTGAGCCTACCTTTGGTCGAGGGCCGATCAGCGGCAGGCGCACCTTTCGTTGGCACGGTTCCGTACGGAAACGCGGTTCGAATTTTGACCGGCGCGATCATTCCAGACGGGGTGGATACCGTCGTGCTGCAAGAAGACGTCAGCGTATCGGATGGCCGCGTCCGCTTAAGCGGTCTTCCCAAGCGCGGCAGCAACACCCGCAAAGCTGGCGAGGATGTTTTTGCAGGCGATGTCGTGCTTGCCAAAGGGCACAGCCTGGGACCGGCAGACCTCGCGTTGCTGACGGCGACAGGTGTTTCAAACGTCGACGTGTTTAAGCCTCTGCGCATTGGCGTTCTGTCGACGGGTGACGAACTGGTCGACGCAACCGCCTTGGAAGTCGGCGATCACAATACCTATGACGCCAACAGACCGATGCTTTTGGCACTCATCGAACGTTGGGGGCATCGCGCTGTTGATATGGGATTGGCGCCCGACTCTCCGGCGGAGATTGAACAGCGCCTGTCTGACTTTGCGTCACAGGTTGACGCGATTTTGACCTCGGGCGGGGCATCCGCAGGTGATGAAGATCACATGTCGCGACTTTTGCGCACCAAAGGCGAACTGACGAGTTGGCGCATTGCGGTGAAGCCGGGGCGGCCTTTGGCGCTTGCGATGTGGAATGGAACGCCGGTGTTTGGTCTGCCAGGCAATCCGGTCGCTGCATTTGTTTGCGCATTGATTTTTGCGCGACCCGCGCTGTCACTTATGGCGGGAAACGGTTGGCGGGAGCCACAGGCCTATTATGTGCCCGCTGCTTTTAGCAAATCCAAGAAACATGGCCGCCGAGAGTATCTTCGGGCACGTATGACATCTGACGGACAGGCGGAGATCTTCAAATCCGAAGGCTCGGGCCGCATTAGTGGGCTTAGCTGGGCGGACGGGCTGGTTGAACTGCCCGACGAAGGTCTGGACATTCACGCCGGTGATTTGGTGAAATATCTGCCCTATAGCAGCTTTGGACTATAGGCCCGCGCTACGCCTTTTTGACAAAATGGGCGGTTACTCCGTTTTCGTTCTCTGATCCCAGGTAGATATGCCCAGCCTCGGCGCAAAAATGCGGAAGGTCGATCAAGGCTGCCGGATCACTGGTCAATATGCGCACCACTGTGCCTTGGGCAAAAGGGATCATCCGTTTGCGCGTCCTCAAGACCGGTAGTGGGCAAAGCAGCCCGATCGCGTCAATTTCTTCATCCCATTCCATTCAGAGTGCCTAGGACGACGATGATTGGATGTCTAGGCTAAGTTTAATAGGCATTGTCTATCAAATCATGGTATATTGATATTGATTTAGCGATGATACTTGTTCAGGAGAGACCAAGAAGAACTCATCAAAGCACCATCGTATAAGGGTCTTGCAATGGCATTGGATAACCAGTCCGGCGTTTGGAAATCAGGCAAAGGGAAAGGTCGACGAACCCCGAAAGGGCGTCAGCTAGACGAACAAGCGTGGTCCGAGCTCAAAGATCTCTTGGGGGATCGCCCGCGTCGCCGCGATTTGTTGATTGAGTTTTTGCATTTGATTCAAGATGCTTACGGCCATTTGTCTGCGCCGCATCTGCGGGCCTTGGCGGAAGAAATGCGCATTTCGATGGCCGAGGTGTGGGAGGTCGCGACCTTTTACGCCCATTTCGACCCTGTGCGCGAGGACGAGACGCCTCCGCCGGATCTGACCATCCGCGTCTGCGACTCCCTGGCTTGCGAATTGGCGGGGTCAGAGGCTTTGCTGGCGGCGTTGGAAGCCGGACACGACCCTGCGAAGGTCCGCGTTCTGCGCGCGCCCTGCATGGGGCGCTGCGACACGGCGCCGGTGGTTGAGGTCGGGCATCGGCATGTGGATCACGCGACGCCGGATTTGATCTCGGACGTGATCGCGTCTGGCGATTTGTATCCCCTTGTCCCTGACTATGAGGATTTTGCAACCTATCAAGCACAGGGCGGCTATGCCAAGCTGGCCGAATTGCGCGACGGGGGTGATCCCGAGGCGGTGCAGGACAAGGTGTTGGAAAGTGGTTTGCGCGGACTGGGCGGTGCAGGTTTTCCTTCGGGGCGCAAGTGGTCGTTTGTCCGCATGAACGAAGGTTCGAAATACCTGGCCGTGAACGGCGACGAAGGCGAACCCGGCACCTTCAAAGACCGCTACTATCTGGAACGCACCCCGCATCTTTTCCTCGAAGGCATGTTGATCGCCGCCTGGGCGGTTGAGGCCGAGACCTGCTTCATCTATCTGCGCGACGAATACCCCGCCGCGCGGCATATTTTGGAGACCGAGATTGCGGCGCTCGAAAGCGCGGGGATCGTCGAGAAAGGCTATATCGACCTGCGGCGCGGGGCGGGGGCGTATATCTGCGGCGAAGAAAGCGCGATGATCGAATCGATCGAGGGCAAGCGTGGCCTGCCGCGGCACCGGCCTCCGTTCGTGGCGCAGGTCGGTGTGTTCAACCGTCCGACCTTGGTGCACAACATTGAAACCCTGCTCTGGGTGGCGCGGGTCTGCCGCGAAGGGCCCGAGGTTCTCAATTCGGTCGAAAAGAACGGTCGCAAGGGGCTGCGGAGTTATTCAGTGTCGGGGCGGGTCAAGAACCCCGGTGTGCATCTGTTGCCTGCGGGCTCGACCATCACCGATATCATCGAGGCCTGTGGTGGGATGCTGGAGGGCCATACCTTCAAGGCCTACCAACCCGGCGGTCCGTCGGCGGGGCTGTTGCCTGCGTCGATCCATGACGTGCCGATGGATTTTGACACGCTGCAACCCTTGGGCACTTTCATCGGCTCGGCGGCCATCGTGATCTTGTCGGATCAGGACAGCGCCAAGGCGGCGGCGCTAAACATGCTACGGTTTTTTGAAG
>JBELFK010000211.1:0-2994 GCA_042092935.1 Paracoccaceae bacterium
GTGCATCAGGTGGCGATTGGCAACAATGGCAGTCTTTACATGCATGGATGGCAACATCGCGGCCTACCACCCTCGGCAGACGGGCCGAGCCGCCCCAAGCGGGGACCGTACCGAGGTCCATCTCTGGCAAGCCGATCTGAGCGCCTTCATCTGCTGCGAGCCGGAAATGACAGGCCAGCGGTAGTTCAAGCCCGCCCTCCAAACAATAACCAAACAATGTTGCTATGCTGGGTTTGCCCAAGTTCTCGATGAGATCAAGGACCCGCAGGCGTTGGTCCAAAACCGCTTCCAATGATCCCTTGCGTTCGATACCCTCGGGACTCTGCTTCAGATTCATACCAACCGAAAAGTGGTCTTCGCCCTCTGATGTACACACAAGCGCGCGAACAGAGTTGTCAGCGCCCAGTTCCGGGACCAGACGCTCAAGCTCGTCCATGTATTCAAGGGTCATGCGGTTATAGGGCGCGTCATTTTTGGACAATGTGGCGACATGGTTTTTTATGCTCAACAATACAGCGCTCAATGTCGTTTCCTAATCGTGTTCCTTGCGGGGCAGTGCCAACTTCAAGCGAGCAACCAGAGCCTGTCCTGGCCCCAGAATACGGTGTCGCCGCAGCGGAAATTAGGCACGCCCCACAGGCCCAGTGCGGTCAGGATACGCCCGTTTTCTTCGACTTCCGCGCGCCAGGTGTCGCTTTGAAGGTGCGGTTTTGCCTTGTCCCAATCCAGCCCGGCCCGTTCGACAATCCGGGCAAGGCCGCGGTTGGTTTTGGCGTCGATCCCGTCGGCCCAGACGCCACGCAGAAAGCTTGAGGCATAATCGTCCAGTCGCTCGGCTTCGCGCGCGTATCCGACCAGCGCATAACCGCGCTCGACCGCCTTTCCCAGCGGGTCACAGACACGGCCAAACGGGATTCCCAGCCGTCGGGCTTCGCGGGCGACGTCATGAAGGATGTAGAACTGTTTTGCCTGAGGTACGGCCAAGCCGCGCATGACCATTGGCAGGACCGGGCGGAAGCGAAGTTCTACGCCACGGGACCGGGCAATGTCGCGGGCGCGGTCAAAGGCGAGATAGGAATAGGGGCTGCGAAAAGAGGCGAAAAGTTCGATTACCGTGCCCGACGGGGCAGGGGACGTCGCATCGGGGGTGGGTGGGGCGAATATTGGGTCGTCTAGCGCGCCCGGTCTGGCCACGCCCAGCCCGCGCAACCTGGTTTCGAGGTAATGCAGCCGGTCAATGCCCCAGTACCATTCACCGCCATAGTGGAAGGTTGCACCAAGATAGTGCCCCAGCTGTTCCAGCCGCGCGTCGCCTTGTGCCATCTCTGTGGCCGGTTTGCTCACAGGGGCGTCCGGCAAAGCCTTGCCCTGCCACAAGGCGTTGCCGACGGCGATCGCGGTCTGAGCGAAATCGGGCCGAGGCAAGGCAGCGACCATAAGGGCGCGGGCATGGTCCAGCCTTTGGGTTGTTGGCGGGGTCGGCGTGGCGGGAAGGGCAAGCCCTGCCTTTGCAGCCAGCCGCGCGGCATCCAGCCTTGCATAGCTTACCAGCGCCGTCCGGTTCGGTGCGGCCCAGTCTGGCGGCGCGGAGATCAGATGGGGGCGAAGCTCGATCTCATAACGATCCTGAAACCGGCGCAGGACCTGTGCTGTCAGATGCGCGTATGGATCAGATACGTCATGGAAATAGTCGACGACATGCGCTGCACCTCGGCGCAGGCGCTGCCGCTCGAAAGCGGCCCGCTTTCGCAATTGTCGTGGTTCGCTCGTGATATGGGCAATGATACGCGATTTGATCAGGCTGTCAAAGGACATGAATACCTATCTTTCCAGGTCCGACCCGGCGCATGGTTTCCAGGATTCAGGAATCCACCTTTTGCAGGCACGCCACGGCCTGTTTGGCTTTGCCCCTGACCCCGAAAAAGGCAACTTCGTCTTTGGACACCATGTCCTTGACGGTTGATTTGATCCGCGCTTCGTTGCCTGACTTGTCGCCAACCACGATTTTCGGTTTGACCCTGTTGTAGATCAACTTGCTGTCGCCGGATAGCCCGGCAGCGCAGGCATCGGCCTCGTTCCATCCGGCCTGTGCGCCTGTTGCGCTGATTGCTAACGCGAATGCGAAGACTGTGACTGTTTTCATCGGTAACCTCCTGTCGATGTGATGCTCGCCCATTTGCATTTGTCTTTCGGCGGTTTTCCGTCTCTTGCGATATGTTTAAAGTAATGGCGTTAAATATGTCAATAAAATGCTTAAACGCGGTGCAATCACGCGCCGAAACGGCCGCTTTTCTAAGCGCTGGCATTTTGGATGCCATTCAAATAGGTTATCGGGAATGGTTGAGCTGAAAGGAATTTAACAGTGGCAGTCGACGCAGAACCCATTGCGAAAAAAGAAAAAACTGACGGTCGAAAGCAACGCAGCGTGCGTAGTCGGAACAAGATTAAGACATCGATCATGACCCTGATCCGCGCCGGCAATTATTCGCCGCGGGCCATCGACATCTCGGAACATTCTGGCCTGAGCATGCGTACGGTGTTTCGCCATATCGATGACATGGAAAGCCTGTTGCGAGAAATTGCGGGCGATATGCAGAGAGATATTTTACCAAGATTTCTGCAGCCATACTCGGCAACTGACTGGCGCGGACAGTTTGAAGAACAAATGCAGCGCCGACTGGAAATTTGGGAATATATCCTGCCCGTTCGCTTGGCTGCATCATTGCGCCGGTTCCAGTCGAAGTTCTTATTGGAGGAGTATTGCCAGTTTCTCGAAATTGAGCGCGCTTCGCTGAAGTCGGTGTTGCCGGAAAGTGTGATCTTGGACGATGTACTTTTCGCTGCCTTGGACGAGGCGATGGGGATTGCTTGCTGGATTAACCTGCGCATGGACCAGGGCCTCTCACCCCTTGCGGCAGAGGCAGTTGTGCGCCGTATAGCCAATGCCTTAATCACCAGTGCCGAATAGAAAGATGCGCTGGCTTGTCTCACTGT
>JBELFK010000212.1:0-2920 GCA_042092935.1 Paracoccaceae bacterium
GACCTAGCGACGCTCGTTAATGGTGAAGCTCCAGGCGCGATGGCGCTGGCCTGCGCCGAGCTTGGCATTCCCTTCCTGCATATTTCGACCGACTATGTGTTCGACGGCGGGGGAAACCAACCTTGGAGAGAATCCGACGCGGTTGCGCCACTCAACGCGTACGGCCGTTCGAAACTGGCCGGTGAGCGTGCCGTTTTGACGGCAGGCGGAAACAGCGCCATCCTTCGAACATCTTGGGTGTTTTCTGCCCAGGGTGCGAATTTCGTGACCTCGATGCTGAGTCTTTCGAAATCCCGCAACGAGCTTAACATTGTCGCAGATCAGGTGGGCGGACCGACGCCCGCCACGGCAATTGCAGAGACGCTGCTAACCATGGCCACGGCGATGAGGAACGGCCAATCAGGCGGCCTGTATCACTTCGCGGGTGCACCTTGGGCAAGCTGGGCCGATTTCGCCAGAGAGATTTTCACGCAAAATGGTTCCAACGTAACTGTGTATGATATACCCAGCGAGGACTATCCAACACCTGCCAAAAGGCCGCTAAATTCAAGATTGGATTGCAGCAAGATCCAAAGGGATTTCGGGATTGCGCCGCCGGATTGGAAAGCTGGACTTTCTCGTGTTTTGAAAGAGTTGAAAGAGACAGACGCATGACAGATCGCAAAGGCATCATACTGGCAGGCGGCTCGGGAACGCGCCTCTATCCGATCACGATGGGGGTCTCAAAGCAGTTGCTTCCGATCTACGACAAACCGATGATCTATTATCCGATCAGCGTTTTGATGCTTGCGGGCATTCGCGAGATTGCAGTCATCACGACCCCACACGATCAAGAGCAGTTTGTCCGCACGCTTGGGGATGGCAGTCAGTGGGGGGTGGAGTTTACCTACATTATACAACCCTCGCCAGATGGGTTGGCGCAGGCATTTATCTTGGCAGAAGACTTTCTGGCAGGGGCCCCTTCGGCGCTCGTTTTGGGGGACAACATCTTTTTCGGTCACGCCCTGCCAGAGCTTTTGCGCCGCGCGGACGCCAAACCCAAGGGCGGTACGGTTTTTGGCTATCGCGTTGCAGATCCCGAACGCTACGGTGTGGTCGCCTTTGACGACGCGGGCAATGCCAAATCAATTGTTGAAAAACCCGAAAACCCGCCGTCTCACTTTGCTGTCACCGGGCTGTATTTTTTGGATGGCTCGGCCCCGGAGCGCGCCAAAGCCGTGAAGCCTTCTGGGCGCGGTGAATTGGAGATCACCTCATTGCTTGAGATGTATCTGCATCAAGGCAATTTATCCGTCGAACGCATGGGGCGGGGATATGCGTGGCTGGATACGGGCACTCACGCTAGCCTGCTAGATGCGGGCAATTTTGTTCGGACGCTGGAACAACGTCAGGGGCTACAAACCGGATCACCCGATGAAATCGCCCATGCCGCGGGCTGGATTAGCGATGCGCAACTGACCGAACGCGCAGATATGTTCGGTAAGAACGAATACGGAAACTACCTGCGACAATTGACGAAATAGGCTAGTCGCCACACGCCGTTGCCACCCACTGTTGAATATCTTTCAGGCTTGGGTTGAGCTTGTGCGCAAACTCTCCAGCGAAGGCCTGAAAGGCAGGCTCCAGCGTTGCATTCACGCCAAGCAGGACGGGGATGTCTTGGTCTAGCGCCTTCACAAGAACGTCGCGAAAGCCCTGACCGTCACGCTCTTGTTTGCCAAATTTGTTCAAGAGCAATAGATCGCAGGGTTGGTCAAGACGGGACCAAACCATTTGAACCGCTGTCTCAAGTGCTTCGGGATCAAGCCGACACCCTGATGCGAGCGGACCAAGGTTCTGCGAGATCGTCACGGTCGCGTCGGTTCCCAGCACGTCCAATACCATTTTTGACCGCGTCGATCCGTTGGTGTCGTGATTTTGCTGAACAGCACCGGCGATTTTTAAACCGGTGGCCACAAGGTGAGCAGCCGCCGTTTCGATTAACCGATCGGTTGCGCCTTGTTCATTCGTCGAAATGTACCCAATCATGCCTTGCCCAATTTCGCCCGAGTCTTCTGGCCTTGCGTGCCGCGCCAGTCAAATCCATATTAACCGGCACACGGGAATCCATTGCTATGTCAAACTTCAAGCCGATCTTGCCGAACCCCGACTTAGCAGGGTTGACTGCGCCTGTAAGCGGTACAGACCATCTTGGCAATTGCGTTGAGGTGAACGTCGTCGAGGAACGTCCTTTGACGATCTATCTCAACCGACAGGAAATCGTCACCGCGATGACCATCGGAGACTACCCCGAGCTTTTGGCGCAGGGGTTCTTGAAAAATCAGGGGATGCTGTTGCCCGACGATGTGGTCACGGGCGTTGACTTCGATGAAGAGCTTCAAACCGTCGTTGTCAGAACCCAGCGCAAAACAAGCTACGAAGACAAATTGGCCAAGAAAACCCGGACATCTGGCTGCGCTGTTGGGACGGTCTTTGGGGATATGATGGAGGGGCTGGAAGACGTGTCGCTTCCCAATTCCCAAGTGCGGACCTCTGATCTTTATGCCCTCGCGAAAGAGATCAATACGCTGCCGTCGCTTTACCTCAAGGCGGGGGCAATCCACGGGTCGGTTCTGTGCCAGGGACGCAACATTCTTGCCTATATGGAGGACGTCGGGCGGCATAACGCAGTCGACAAAATCGCGGGTCTGTTGTTTGAACAGAAAATCGCGACCGACGACAAGCTGCTTTATACGACCGGGCGATTGACTTCAGAGATGGTGATTAAGACTGCCCAAATGGGCATTCCAATCCTTGTTTCTCGATCCGGGTTTACCGCATGGGGCGTCGAGATTGCGCAGCAAGTCGGGCTGACTCTCATTGGGCGGATGCGCGGTCAGCGGTTTGTTTGTCTGTCGGGACATGACCGATTGATCCGCGA
>JBELFK010000213.1:0-2859 GCA_042092935.1 Paracoccaceae bacterium
GCCTTTTTGCACGGATTTGTTGTGCAGAAAGGCGCGGATACCACTTTTGTCGACGAGGGGAAGATGCTGCGCCAAGCGTTAAGGACGGGTTGCGGTTGCGGGCGTTACTCAGCGGGTGCGATCGTACTTGCGGATCATGTCGGCGACGCGCTTGCCGATTGCTTCCGAGGCCTTAAGCGATGGGTGGATACGGTCGAGCGTGTGATAGCTGAGGTCGCCTTCGGGGACGAGATCGGCGTTTGAGAGGAAATACATGCCCTTGGTTGACTGAGCAAAATTTGCGATGCGGCTTTCAAGCTCGTCACCCTCGTCGCGGCAGGATTCAATCATCGAGTCCACGCCCGGGGAGCGCAGATAGCCGAAATAGAGGATTTTTGCGCCAGTGTCGCGCAATTCGTTGACGACGCGGGGGATTTCGCCGCTGTCTCCGTCCTCGGAAATCAGACTGTCCATCTTTTTGTCGCAGCGCTCGCATCCGCAGCCGAACAAGAGGTCATTGCCACCGCCGTTCATGACGATCCAATCCCAGTCGCCCTCAATGACCTGATGCGAGATTTGCATGCCGGCGTTGCCGACAAAGGGCACTTTGAAGATCATCCGCGCACCACCCAGCGAGCGGTTTTCGGTGGGTTCGTCGAGTTCTTCTGCCAGCACATCGGGGATCGCGCGACCGGTCAGCGAATGCCACGACATCAGACTGTCGCCGATTGCGAGGATGCGCGGCTGTGCGGGTGTGTCTTCCTGTGCCGAAGCCACCGCCGCGCCGCCAAAAGAAAAGCCCATCAGAACTGCAACCAGCGCAAACGCATTTTTTATTGCCACTTGATACACCCTTATGTCGTCGATTGATCGCCCAATTGGCACAATGCCTACACTTTGGATTAGCCTTTACCACAATCGCACGCTACGGAAGAAAATTCCTGCCCTTTTCGCAGCATTTCCTGAAGATAGTGCGGTGGTGTTTTTCATCCGTCAACAATCGTGACACTGACGCGTGAATGTCCACATCTGCGCTGATGGCGCGGTTTCTCGATCGACTCGGCGGGCGAGGTAGCTAAGCGTGTGGGCGAGGCCATGGCGCATGATTTGATCCCTTCCCAAACCCTTTGTTTTCCTGTAAACGCGCGAAATCTGAGACGTGATGCCTTTGACCTCGGGCGCATGAGATAGGATTGAGGTCGGCGGCAATGCGGCCGTCATGAAAACGGAAGACCCGGGAGGGCCCGGGAGTGCTTCCAACAAGGATACGACTATATGTTCAATGTAACGACGAAATCCATCCGGTGGGGCGAAGAAACGCTGACACTGGAAACGGGCAAAGTTGCCCGTCAGGCAGACGGCACCGTGATCGCCACTCTGGGCGAAACCTCGGTGATGGCTGCGGTGACCTTCGCGAAGAAACCGAAGCCCGGACAGGACTTCTTTCCGCTGACGGTTCACTACCAGGAAAAATACTACGCTGCCGGTAAAGTTCCAGGCGGTTTCTTCAAGCGCGAAGCGCGCCCGTCTGAAAAAGAAACACTGACAGCGCGTCTGATCGACCGGCCTATTCGCCCGCTGTTCGTGCCTGGCTTCAAGCATGAAGTTTTGGTCATGTGTACGGTTTTGAGCCACGATCTGGTGAATGACCCAGATATGGTTGCGATGATCGCGACGTCGGCTGCGCTGACGATCTCGGGTGCGCCATTCATGGGCCCAATTGGCGCTTGTCGCGTTGGCTTCGTTGATGGCGAATATGTGCTGAACCCGGAAGTCGACGATATGGACCAGCTTCGCACGAAGCCGGATCAGCGTCTTGATCTTGTGGTTGCAGGCACCAAAGACGCCGTGATGATGGTTGAGTCTGAGGCCTACGAATTGTCCGAAGCTGAAATGCTCGGCGCGGTGACCTTTGCGCATGAAAATATCCAACCTGTGATCGATCTGATTATCGATCTGGCTGAAGATTGTGCAAAAGAGCCGTTTGATTTCCAAGCGCCCGACTATTCTGAGCTTTATGAAGCTGTGAAAGCGGCGGGTGCAGAACAGATGGCAACGGCGTATGCGATCCTCGACAAGCAAGAGCGCACGACGGCTGTTGCTGAGGCGAAAGCCGCCATCATCGAAAGCCTGAGCGAAGAACAGCAAGAAGATGCGAACCTTGGTTCGGCGCTGAAAAAGCTCGAGTCGACTACGCTTCGCGGCGCGGTTGTCAAAGAGGGCAAGCGCATCGATGGCCGTCCTTTGGACAAGGTGCGCCCGATCGTTTGTGAAACCGGCATTCTGCCACGGACACACGGGTCTGCATTGTTCACACGCGGCGAGACGCAAGGCTTGGTTGTGACCACGCTGGGCACTGGCGACGATGAGCAGATCATTGATGCTTTGCACGGCAACCACCGTTCGAACTTTATGCTGCACTATAACTTCCCACCCTATTCGGTTGGTGAAGCTGGTCGTGTGGGCCCTCCCGGTCGTCGTGAAATTGGTCACGGTAAGCTGGCTTGGCGTGCGCTTCAGGCGGTTCTTCCAGCGGCGACAGACTTTCCTTACACGGTGCGTCTGGTGTCTGAGATCACAGAATCAAACGGCTCGTCTTCGATGGCGTCGGTTTGCGGTGGCTCATTGTCGATGATGGACGCGGGTGTGCCGCTTAAGGCTGCTGTTGCCGGTGTTGCGATGGGCTTGGTTCTTGAGGACGATGGCTCATACGCTATTCTGACCGACATCCTTGGCGACGAAGACCACCTTGGCGACATGGACTTTAAGGTTGCGGGTACTGCCGATGGCATCACCAGCTTGCAGATGGACATCAAGGTTGCGGGCATCACGCCTGACATCATGGAGAAAGCCCTCGCCCAAGCTAAAGAAGGCCGCATG
>JBELFK010000214.1:0-2838 GCA_042092935.1 Paracoccaceae bacterium
CTTTGGTATTGCGGGCGTAGTCTTTGCGGATGATCCGCATTGTCGCCTGACCAACCTGATCCAAAGCGGCATCGTCGATCTTCGCAAGCCAATCCCCCATTTGCGATGAAACGCGACGGGCGTGAAGCACCCCTTCAAGTGCCGCCATTTCCTCGGCGCGTTGTTCAGCGGCCCCGCGCGGCATAACGGTTTCCTGATCCCAGCCCAAACGCCCCATGACTTGCCCCAGGGCTTCTGTCTCGCGTTGATAGGCGGTCAGTTCAGCAAAGGCGCTCATGCGGCGGCTCCCCGAATGCTTTGTTGAATGGGATAGGCGGACAAAAACCGTGCCCGCAGGATCAAGACCCAAGCGACAACCGCCCCGATCTGGTGCACAATCGCGATATTTAGCGGGGCGGAATACAGCACCGTGACGATCCCAAGAACCATCTGCAACGAGATCATTGCCATCACGGCGTTAAACGCAAACCGCGTCTGGGCATGAGCAGATTGCCGTCCACGCCGCCAGACAACGATTGTGAAAACGAACAAAGCATAGCCGACCATTCGGTGCATAAACTGCACGAGTCCGTCGTCCTCAAAGAAATTCCGCCACCAAGGTTCATAGGAAAACAGATCCGGCGGCAGGAAACCGCCAGCCATCAAAGGCCAATCCGGATAGTTCCGCCCTGCGTCGATGCCTGCAACCAGCGCGCCGATAAGAATTTGCAAAAATGCAAAGTGCAGCAATCCGGTGGCCAAGCCAAACTGCTTTTTCTCCTTGGCCCGTCGCGCCTGCAAAAGATCGCGCTCGTCTCGGCCAAGCAGCATCACGTACCAACTGATGAAGCCCAAGATAATGAACGCCAAGCCCAAGTGCGTGGCCAACCGGTAACTGGCGACATCCAGCCGCGTCCCTTCCAGCCCCGAGGACACCATCCACCAGCCGACCGCCCCCTGTAGCCCGCCCAATGCGCCAATCCAGATCAGGCGGCGATGCCAGCCTGTCGGGACACGTTTCGTGACCGCAAACGCAAGGTAGCCAAGGAACCATACCAGCCCGATCGAGCGCCCCAACTGGCGATGTCCCCATTCCCACCAATAGATGAACTGAAACTCTCCAAGGGACATGCCTTTGTTTTGTAACTGATATTCGGGGATCGCTTTGTATTTCTCAAACTCTGAAAGCCAGGCCGATTCATTCATCGGCGGCAAGGCACCCGTCACGGGTTTCCACTCGGTGATCGACAGCCCGCTGTCGGTCAGGCGCGTCAGCCCCCCGACAACGACGATCGCTACAACCATCGCGAACAACAGGATTAGCCACGCACGAATACCCCTTCGGGCACCTGAATTACCTCGGTCAATCATTCCGGTCTGGGCCGCGGGTTTTCTATTCTGATTGTCGCCTACATCTTCAAAGATACTGCGTTGTTCGCTCATCTCGATCTGCCTTTTCCACCAGCCATTTGGACTTAGTCATCCTTGCGGTCTTTCCAACGTACCATTTGACGAATTATGCCGTGCATCATTTGCACATCTGCCTGCGTCAAGGGCAAGCGTGACCAAAGGTTGCGCAGGTTCACTTTCATGCCATCGGCCTTGGCCTTGGGGTAAAAGAACCCCGCATCGTCCAACCGAGACTCATAATGCTCGGCCAGCTTTTCCATTTCAATGGCCGACGCCCATTTCGTGCCGCCAAATTCCATCGATTGCGGTTCGACCTCAACCGTCTGACGGCGCCACTCATAGGCAGTCAGCAAGACGCATTGCGCCAAATTGAGCGAGGCATATTCAGGGTTCACAGGAACCGAGATAATCGCGTTGGCTTTCGCAATATCGTCGTTCTCAAGCCCGGCGCGCTCTGGCCCGAACATGACCGCGACTTTCTCGCCTTTGGATATCTTTTCGCGCGCGACATTCATCGCTTCCTCGGGGGTGAAAATCGGCTTGGTCAACTCGCGCCGCCGCGCTGTGGTCGCGAACACATAGGTGCAATCATCCAGCGCCTCGGGCACGCCATCGGTTATCACCGCTTCGTCCAGCAATCGCCCGGCCCCGCTGGACATGGCGATGGCTTTTTGGTTTGGCCAGCCGTCCCTCGGGGACACAATCCGCATCCGATCCAGCCCGAAATTCCACATCGCGCGGGCGGCCCCGCCGATGTTTTCTCCCATCTGGGGACGCACCAAAACGTAGACTGGCTGAGGATTTGACATGAAGGTCTCTTTTAAGAATTCAACCCTCGGCGTGATAGGCTTTACGCCCCGCCAAAGCAAGCCAATCAAACGGCTTTATCTTGCCCAAAATACCTCAGGGGTGAGGCCGCAGGCCGAGGGGGCAGCGCCCCTATACCCCGCCTAAGCCCGCAAACGCGCACCCACGGGATCAAACGGTGGTTCGTGCAGAATAACGCCACGATGCGGCTTGCCCAAAACCATAACCTCAACGTGATCGCCGGCGTGCGCGTTTTTCACGTAACCAAGCGCCAGAGACATCCCGACCGTATAGCCAAAAGCCCCCGAGGTGACACGCCCGATGCCTGTCCCGTCCTTGAAAATCGGCTCGCCCCCTGTCGCATCGGCGTTTGACTCCGTCACGTCGTCTTCATTCAAATGGATCAACACCAGCTTCTCACGCGGCGGGTTTTTCAGAACCTCCTCGAGCGCTGATTTGTGCAGGAAAACTTTATCCATCTTGCAAAGCCGCTCAAACCCCACCTCATGCGGCCAATATTCGGGGCTGTATTCGCGGCTCCACGAACCATAGCCCTTTTCTACCCGCAGCGACATCAACGCCCGACCGCCCACAGGTCCGCCGCCAACTTCTTTCGCGGCCTCGATCAGGGCAGTATATACA
>JBELFK010000215.1:0-2800 GCA_042092935.1 Paracoccaceae bacterium
TGGCGATTTTCATCACCTCTAATCTGGTGAACGTCGGCAACCTGTCCTTCAATCTGATTTTCAGCCGCTGGATGGGGCCGGAGTTGTTCGGCGATCTGACGCTTTTGCTGACGCTCAAACTGGCGTTGCTTGGCATTTTGGGTGCCTTTCAATCCGCGATCAGTCAACTGGTCGCGGCGACCCCGGCCGCGGGGCAAGACCGGCTGAAACGTATCCTTGCGGTCCTGAACAAATCCGCTTTGATCTTTGGCTTTGTCGTTTTACCTCTGGCCATTTTCGCGCTCTATGTCAGCGACACCCGCTTGTTTTTTGGTGTCAACAACGAGCGAACGCTGCTCCTCTTGCTCGTGTCCCTGCCCTTCGCGGCCTCGCTCAGCATCTTGCGGGGCGTCGCCTTGGGTGCGCTTTACGTGCGCGGGATCGTGCGCTCGGCAATTGTTGAGATGGGTGTGCGTCTGATCTTTGCCATCCTTGCGTGGCAGCTTGGGCTTGGCCTTGTGGGTGTGGTTCTGGCAATTGTTTTGTCGATCGGGGCCGGTTGGCTTGTGCTGACGGATTTGCTGCCCAAGCCCCGTCGCATCCCGTCAAACTTCGCTCGTTTCTCGGTCGATATGGGGATGAAGGCGCTGCCGTTTGGGGTGCTTTATTTTGCGCAGGTTCTTGCCTTGGACGGAGATATTTTTATCGCCAAAGCGATCTTGCCGTCCGAAGACGCGGGCCTTGTCGCCGCCCTGTTGCTGTTCCAACGCATCCAGTTTTTCGCTTGCTTTGCACTGGCATCGATCCTGCTGCCAAGCGTCATCAGCGCCGCGCGAGGTCATCAGAAGCTGTTGCCAAGCCTTGCGCCTATTCTCGGTCTGTTTGGCTTGACCGCATTGATCTTTCTTGCGCTGGTCAAACTCTATCCAGACGTGTTGATCCGCCTGCTTGTCGGCGCCGATTATGCCGCCGCATCCGAGGGCTTGATGCTGGCCGCTGTGTCCGCAGTTGCCTTTACGCTGAGCTTTTTGATCGCGACGTTCCTCGCTGCAATCGGCGACCTGCGCGGGATTTGGATCACTGCCTTGGTCGCGGTTGCTCAGCTTGGAATCATGCTGGCGTTTACCAACGATTCATCAGTCACCTTCATGACTATCTTACAAATCAAAAGCGTCTGCCAAGTTGCCTTGACCCTCGGGCTCAGTCTCTACGCTGGCGTTCGCGTCATATCGTTCGAAAGTACGCTTCACCCGAACTCAACAGAAAGGGCCTAAACATGAAGCCTCACTCAGTCATTCGTCCGGTGATCCTTTGTGGAGGAGACGGACAGCGCCTTTGGCCGGTTAGCCGAAAGTCTATGCCGAAACAATTCGCGACTTTTGGATCGCAACTCTCACTGCTACAGCACACGATCCACCGTTTCGAAGACGCCGGCTGCGGTGCGCCGATTTTCATGACGCATGAAGACTACCGATTTATCGTGGCCGAACAAGCACATGCGATGGGCATATCCTCGCCTCAGATTGTAATCGAACCCAATGCAAGGAACACAGGACCCTCGGTTTTCGCCGCGTCCGAGGTTTTGTTGCGGGACGACCCGAATGCCTTGATGCTTGTGACACCCGCAGATCATCGGATGGATGGTGATTTGGATTTTGCAAACGCGGTCGCAATCGCGGCGAAAAAGGCCCGCCTAGGACATATCGTGACCTTCGGCGCCCAGCCAACCAGCGCACAACCGGACTACGGTTACATTCGGGTCGGTGGAACTGTGGAGGACCTTGAGATTTTGCCCTTCACCTCATTTATCGAAAAGCCCACCCAAGACGAAGCAAACACCTTGTTCGACAGCGGCAATTGTCTTTGGAACACCGGAATCTTCATGGCGTCCGTCACCACAATGCAAAAGACGTTTTCGGAATGTGCCCCTGATTTGGTGTCCAGCGTCAAAGCGGCCTTCGATGCGGTCAAACCCGATATGGATTTCCTGCGCCTCGGGCAGGCTTTCAACAACGCGCCGAACATTTCGGTCGATCACGCAATCCTGGAAAATGCCCAAGGCTGGTGCGTCGCCCTGAAGGGCAAGTGGTTGGATCTAAGCGACTGGAAAAATGT
The DNA here is from genome assembly GCA_042092935.1 of Paracoccaceae bacterium. Lineage (GTDB taxonomy): Bacteria > Pseudomonadota > Alphaproteobacteria > Rhodobacterales > Rhodobacteraceae > JASMHC01. The sequence goes on from JBELFK010000215.1 coordinate 2,095, forward strand.
CTGGGACGACATGGCCCAAGACGCTCACGGCGTCGCAACACATGGGCAAGTCCGCGCAGTTGATTGCGCAAATTCCCTACTGTTTTCCGGCAGTAGCGGTGTCGAGGTTGTTGGTATTGGATTGAAGAATATCGCAGCGGTCGCGACCAAAGACGCGGTCCTGATCGCGGATTTGACCGATGCGCGCTCGCTGTCCAATGTCGTGGCGAAACTCGCGGTCGAAAGCATCCCCCAAGCCACGGAGTTTCCCCGCCACGCCCGCCCCTGGGGGCACTACGAAACCCTGTCTCTGGGGGGGCGGTTTCAGGTCAAATCCATCGTCGTAAAACCGGGCGGAAAACTGTCGCTTCAAAGCCACGTTCACCGCGCCGAACACTGGGTGGTTGTCGAAGGTACGGCCACGGTAACAATCGGACATAAACAAAGCCTCATTGGCGAAAATCAATCCGTTTACATTCCACTGGGCGAGGTTCATCGCCTTGAAAACTCGGGCAAAGTTCCGCTGCAACTGATCGAGGTGCAAACAGGCACCTATCTGGGAGAAGACGATATCCTGCGCTACGCGGACGTATACGAGCGCACCTAGATCGGCACGTTTATCGACTTGGACAGCGCACAAGAACGCCGCCCCAAAAGGGCGGCGGTGCGTTCTTTTTGGTTGCGGGAGTAGGATTTGAACCTACGACCTTCAGGTTATGAGCCTGAC
>JBELFK010000216.1:0-2560 GCA_042092935.1 Paracoccaceae bacterium
ACCCTCAAATGACCCGCACGCTTGAAATCCTGGAGCGGCTTGTCGCCTTTCCGAGTGTTAGCGCGGCCAGCAACCTCGCGCTGATCGACTACGTGAGCGACCTGCTGGCAAACGCGGGCTTCGCCCTCAACCGCATCCCGTCCGCATGCGGTGAAAAGGCCGGACTGTTTGCGCAGATCGGATCGGGCGACAACGGCGTTTGCCTGTCGGCCCACACCGACGTTGTACCCGTCGAGGGTCAGGATTGGAGCGTCCCGCCGTTCGCCCTGACCAAGCAGGGTGACCGCCTTATGGGTCGCGGCACGACAGATATGAAGGGGTTTCTGGCGTCCGCCCTTGCGGCGGCAGAACGGGTGGGAACACGGCATTTATCGCACCCGTTGAGCCTGTCGATTTCCTATGACGAGGAGATCGGCTGCCTGGGTCTGCAACACATGCTGCCGACCCTTGCCCCGCTGATCGGCCGCCCCCGCGCCGTGATCGTCGGCGAGCCGACATCGATGCAAATCGCCATCGGCCACAAAGGCAAATCCGCTTTCTACGTCACCTGCCATGGTCAGGCTGGCCACAGCGCCCTGGCGCCAAATTTCGTAAACGCGATCCACGTCGCCGCCGAATTTATCGCCGAGATCCAAACCCTTCAGGCAAATCTGGCCAACGGTCCCCGCGACAAAGCCTATGGCATCCCCTACTCAACCCTGCACATCGGCCGGATCGAGGGCGGCCGCGCGCTCAATATCGTGCCGGACAAAGTATCCCTCAAGTTAGAGGTCAGGCACCTCGCCGAACACAAATCAGCGGAAATTCTTGAGCGCCTCAACGCTTCTGCTGCCAAAGCCTGCTTGCCATTCGGCGCGCAGGCGTCAATCACAATCACTGAACAAAACACCTATCCGCCTCTCAGGACCAACTCTGACGCCCCTGTGGTTGCCTGGGCGGGTGAAATCCTACCCGATGCCAAAACCACCAAAGTCGATTTCGGCACCGAGGCCGGATTTTTCGCAAACCTCGGCCACCCGACACTCGTCATCGGTCCCGGCGACATGGCGCAAGACGGCCACAAACCCAACGAGGGCCTCGCCCTGTCCCAACTTCAAGACTGCGACGCGATGCTGGACCGGGTTATAGGAACTTTGGCCAACGACTAGGCCGAGCACGTCGCGGCAGGTTATAAAGGCCATTGCCTACCCCCGCATGCGCCCGCCGTCTGGGTCGTATTGGCACATGCGCGTGACGGTGGCTTTGACCAGCTCGCCGCAGAGATCAAGCTGCATGACTTGTCCTTCGTCCGCCAAGTCAGGGTCGACAAAGGCGTAGGCGAGGTTCTTTCCGGTGCGATGCCCCCAGTCGCCGGACGTGATCGTGCCAACGATCTTACCGCCTGCAATCAACGATCCACCGCCATGGGCTGGAAGGGTCGTGCTGGCAATCTCAAGTGCGACCAGCCGCTTTGACGGTCCGGCGTTCGCGCGCGCCTCCAGCGCTGACTTGCCGACAAAGTCGGGTTTGGAGAGTTTCACAAAGCGATCAAGACCGGTTTCCAAAGGATCGAACTCGGTCAGTAGGTCAGCTTTCCAATGCAAAAAGCCTTTCTCCATCCGCATCGAATCCACAGCACGTGCGCCGAAAAGAGACAACCCATGCGGCTCACCCGCGGCGCGCAACGCCAGGTAAGCATTGTAGAGCGAAGCGTTGGGCACATGGATTTCATAGGCCAATTCGCCCGAAAAACTGACCCCCATGACGACCGCAGGTGCATAGCCGATAAAGCATTCGCGCAAAGACAACCACGGGAAGGCCTCGGCTGACCAATCGCCTCGGGCGCACGCCGACAGAACCTGCCGCGCATTTGGCCCCGCCAAAACCAAGATCGTGTGGTCATTGGTCAGTGATTTCAACTGAACGTCTTCGTCGGGCCGCACATGTGCAGACAGCCAATCCATGTCGTGAAACTCGCTGGCCGCAGCCGAGCCATACCAAACCCGATCTTCACCGCGATCGGACGCCGGTATGTTGGCGAAAGTTGCCTCGGCCTTGACCATGCCGTGATGGTTTAACAGATAGCCAAGCCCGACGCGGCCAGCGCGTTTGGTGACCGTGCCGCAGACCATACGATCAAGGAAGTGATGGCGATCCGCGCCGGTGATCTCGATGCGATTAAAGCCGTTCACTTCACACAGACCGACATTGTCCTGCACGTTTTTGACTTCGGCCGCGACCACGTCAAAACTTTCGTCAAAGCCAAACCCAAGCGTCGGATGAAAATCCTTGTGGGGCTTGATATAGTCGACCCTTTCCCAACCGTTGACCACTGTAAATTCAGCGCCCTCCGCGGCCAGAACGGGCGTCAGAGGCGTAGTCTTTGCATTTCGCCCGGCGGGGCGATGTTCATGCGGAAAGTGAAAACGGAATTCGTTCTGATAATCCTCAATCGCTTTGAGGGCCGTCAGTTCGACATTCGCGTGACCCGTGAAGCGGCGCGGATCGATGCACCAAGTATCGTAGCACGCCTCACCGTGGACGATCTGCTGGGCCAAAAGCCAGCCGTGGCCGCCGCCTT
>JBELFK010000217.1:0-2539 GCA_042092935.1 Paracoccaceae bacterium
TTGAGCATCGTCGTCCGGCCGCCATGTCGGGCGGGCAGCAGCAGAGGGTTGCCGTAGCGCGGGCCTTGGTTTCGCGACCCGCGATTGTATTGGCTGACGAACCAACCGCCAATCTGGATTCCAAATCCGCGGGTGAACTGATTGATCTCATGCTTAACCTGAACGCCGAGCATGGAACGACGTTCCTCATCGGCACCCATGACCCGCGCGTGCTTGAACGCAGCAAGCGCCAGATCAACATGCTGGACGGAGAAATCGAAAGTGATACGCGCCACTAGCCTTAGTCTTGTCGCCCTGCTGGCCGCTTCGGCGTCCTATGCAGACACGCGGTATAAAACCGAGTTCGGGTTCAGCTATAGCAATCCGGACGCGACAAGCTACGAGGCCTTTTTAGGCTATGCGCCGGTGACGTCTGTTTCGTCTGGCGCGCGGATAATGACCAATGGCGGCGAAGGCGATGTGCGCTTTGAGTATCACGTCAATTTTGCCTATTCAGAGGGCAACGCGGTGTCCCTGTTGAAGCTGCAAGAAGCCAGCAGCACCGCCCCCCCGTCCACATTGTTCAATCTGACCAACAGGTCAGACGTCGGGGCAAACGGGCGGCTGACGACCAATCTTGATCGTGCATGGTTAAGTTTCACGACCGACCAAACCGTCCTCAGGGTGGGCCGTCAGGCAATCACGTGGGGGCAAGGAACGGTGTTCCATCCGGGCGATTTCGTTGCGCCATTCTCGCCCAGTGCCATCGATACCAGCTTCAAGCCCGGTGTTGATATGGTCTACGGCCAGTATTTGTTTGACAGCGGCGCCGACATTCAGGCGATCTATGTGCCGCGCCCCGAAACGGTCGGAGGAGGCATCAGCCGAGATGCCTCGACCCTCGCCCTGCGTGGAAGCGCGAGTCTGGGCATGGTTGATGCCGCTTTCACTCTGGCTGAAGATCGCGGCGATCAGGTCACGGCATTGGGGCTCAGCGGGTCTTTGGCTGGCTTGGGATTGAAGGCCGAGATCGTCGATTGGGCGCTTGCCTCGGGGACCGCTGAGCCGTCGTGGCTGGTGAGCGTGATGAACTTCGGCTCGCTCGGCGATTGGAACACGACCTATTTCGCCGAGTATTACCACAACGGTTTTGGAACGACGTCCTCAACCGCCTTGGACGCACTGCCCGCGCCGCTGCTTAAACGCATGTCAACGGGGCAAGTGTTCTACGCAGGCTCTGATTTTCTGGCACTTGGGGGCAGTATCGGCCTCACGCCCGATCTTGGCCTCACGCCGAGTGCAATCATCTCGCTTGAGGATCGTAGCGCGATCCTCGGGTTGGCTGCGAATGTCACGATTGGCGACAATGCCAACCTCTCGTTCTCGGTGTTCAAACCTGTTGGCGACGATGGCACCGAATTTGGCGGGCGTGAAACCTCGTCAGGATCAGGCGTCTACGTCGGTGCGTCGCCGTCAATCAGCTTCACAGCGACGCAGTATTTCTGACACCCTCGCCTAAACCTTGTCAGGCTCACCCCAGCCACCACCGGCAGGGGTTTCCATTCCGAAGGCGGAGCCTGCCGGAAGGTCGATTTCGTCATTCCCCTTCATGGGCATATGTGTTCCGTCCGGCAATTCCGCCCAATTCCGCCCAACGGAACCAGACTGGCCCCCGTTTGCGCCATACGGTGGTATTTCACGGTGCGAACACAGGGTTGTAACCGTCACAGGCTCAAGGAACCGCAGTAGGCGAGCCGCGCCTTCGCCGCCGCTCCATTGGCCCTTGCCGCCGGAACCCGAACGAATGCCAAAGGCTTCCAGCCGAACGGGAAAGCGTTTCTCCAAGATCTCGGGATCGGTCATCCGCGTGTTGGTCATTTGGCTTTGAATGGCGTCGCAGCCGTTGAACCCCGGACCTGCGCCTGTGCCGCCTGCGATGGTTTCGTAGTTCTGAAAGCGGTCATTGCCCCATACAAAGTTGTTCATCGTCGCCTGCGACCCGGCCATGACACCTAAAGCGGCATAAAGCGCGTTGCAGGTCGCTTGGCTGACCTCGGTATTTCCGGCAATCACGGCGGCAGGATAAACGGGATTTAACATCGAGCCTTCGGGGATAATCACGTTGAGCGGCTTCATGCAGCCTTCGTTCAACGGAATATCCGCGCCAACCAAGGTTCGGAACACATATAGCACCACCGCCCGACAGATCGACCGAGGCGCATTGTAGTTGCCAATGTGCTGGTCCGACGTACCGGTGAAATCGATGGTCGCGCTGCGGTCATGCGCATCAACAGACACCTGCACGCTAATCTGGGCACCATGGTCCATTGGATAGATATAGTGACCGTCGCTGAGCCGCCCGATGACGCGGCGCACGCATTCTTCGGCGTTGTCCTGAACATGGCCCATATAGGCTTCAACAACGTCCAAACCGTAGTGCTGAACCACGTCAAGAAGCTCTCGGCGGCCTGTCGCGTTCGCGGCAACCTGCGCTTTTAAATCAGCGATGTTCTGGACCACATTGCGCGCCGGATATTTGGCCGATTGCAGCGTGCTTTGG